>CALDPP010000180.1 GCA_937911345.1 uncultured euryarchaeote
TAACAACAACTTCTTGGTAAATTGCATCACTATTGAAGTGTATCATGGAACCAGTAGCATCATACAAGGTTGCTACAATAGAGTAATCACCCTCAACCTCACTTGACGGTATGGTATAATTTACAATCTCACTTGTTGCTGTTGCTGTAAATGTGTATGGGCCCATTGATGATTGTGTAACAACCGTATTATTCTCGATGTACTCTACTTCTGTATAATATTCGTATGAATAGGTGTCTCCAATAATTAAGCCAGTCATTTCTATGGTGACATCTGTAAGGCTATTCATTGTCACATCGATGTATGATAATGATTGACCACCGCCAGGGTTATCAGTTGAAATCTCAACATCATAAACATTTGAAATGGCTCCAGTTGAGCCAAAGCTAGAATAATGGTAAACGACAAAGTATGCTGTGAAGTTCGAAGTAGCAGTGTATTCTCCTGCTTCGTTATCGGATGAAGAAGACATAGAACCAAAGTTATTGAAACTTAAAGTACTGCCAAATGAATCTTCTAATCTTGCATCAACGTCTCCGTTGATATGTGAAAATGTCAGGTTGAAGTAATAGGTTACTCCAGAAATCATCTCAACTTCATAGTAGTCTTCATTTTGAACACCGGCAGCATCTATGTCGGCAGTAAGGCCTGTACAGTAAATTGGTAGGATAGATGCAAGTGTGGCCATTGTTACATCGTCATTTGGCTCAAGAATGTCGGGAACGGCAGAATTTCCAGTACATGGTGACGGAACTGCAGAACCGTTGCTACCACCGCCACCGCCACCGGTGGAAGAGGTACTCCATGTCCAGAACTCTAGGTCATAAGTTCCAAAACCGTCATAGCGGAAAATTTGGATGTAAATAGTTCCTCCATGTGGATTACCTCCGGGTATAGTAACAGTGTTATTTGTTGTGACATATTCGGGGTTATTTCCGATAGATGAATCAATCTGATTCATGTTAGCATCAAACATGTATAGTTCAAAATCGTTGAAATATGTCATACTACCGCTTGTTGAAGTTGTAGGATAGGTTATTTGGAATGCAAACCTTTCATTTGCATCAAGAGTAAAGGACAACCAATCATCATCATCTCCATTGAGATCTAATTCAGCGTAATCCACACCAGAATAGATTGGAGCACCACCATTGAGTGGCAGAGGGAAGTTAGGGTCAGCCTGCAAAGCAGTGACAGAGTTTGGTAGGTCATAGCTAGATAACCCTAGGTCATTTTGTACTGTTGGATTTGTTGTTGAGGAAGTAAATTTCCATATCGTAATGGTATAACTTCCAGATGCAGTAACACCGCCGTATGAATATCCGTAGATTTCAATGTACACCATGCCACCATGTGTTGAACCATTGGTGCTTACTTGCTCTGGATTGAACATATATGAATCGTCGATATAATTCTGATTTGAATCATATATTGTTACGTCAAAATCATCGGCACTGTTGAAGGATAATTCTACTGCTATGCCTTCATTAGCCGATAATGACACTCTAAGATAATCATAGTCGTCAGTCCCTTGAACTAAGTCCCCAGTGCCAGTAATACTATTTGAAAAAATCAAATTTGGTATCGATGTTGGGGAAGATAGATTATCAGGTAAATCACCTCCTGAGGTGCCAATATCATTCTGGTTTTGCCCGACGGCACTTACATTCGTTATTGTTAATGAGAAACTGACCAAAGTCAGCATCAAAATAATACTAAGACTTGAGAACTTATTATTAAATCGCTTACTGTTCTTAGTTGCCATGGCTTCGCCATGATTTACTTGTTTAATAGAGTCTTCCTTACTAAACTTAGATGGCAGTAGGTGCCACATGACCATCTTTTTTGTCGTCGGGTTTCCTAACTCTAGACCAAACTCCACCCATCAATTGGTCGTGGCAGTTTTGACAATAGTGAAATCTCCGGTAAGCCTCTCTAAATGAGTATGCCTTCTTGCCGGTAGCGACTAGATAGCCTTCTGGTGACAAGCGTGAGACAATTTCTCCGACTCCTCCACATCCAGGGAAGTCACATACTGTCTCGGCTGCCATATGTCACGCTAGGAGTATCAGCACTTTAATGGTCGTATCTTTTCAGTCAAAAAACCTCATTCTTCTTTTGGTTCAATGACTACTAGTGGAACATTCGCTTCAATCGATTGGCCTTCATCACAATTCACCGAAGTAACGGTTCCGGATACTGGGGCTTGAATCTCATTCTGCATTTTCATGGCCTCTAAAATCAAAATTACTTGGCCTTCTTCAACCTCTTGACCAACTTCCACTTCAATGGTTACTATCTTACCCGGAATGTTTGCAGACACAGTGCCAGATTTCTTTTTCTTGCCTCCGCCGGCCCTTTTCTTTTTAACTACAGGTCCAGAGTCTGGGATTTCTACCTCAAACGTTGTCCCTTCAACGGTAGCGTGCCATTTTCCGTCATCGGATACTTCCACTGAAACTTCGTACTCGACACCATTAACGATCACTTTCTTTATCTCAGTCATTATCTCATCTCCATGGCGATCTAGCAGAGTTTCTGTTCATTAGAGAGTTAAGCCCCATGTTCATTCTAATGTGGTCTTGAGTCCAAACGGAACCCGGATTTCTACCAATTAATGATTGATCATCACCTTGACTTTCAACGATAGACAAAACCGCACAGATTGCGGCGATTCTCAAGGTTGCTTCATCAGTCAAAATTTCACCTCAAAGTGGTATATTACCGTGCTTCCTTGCTGGTCTTAATTCTTCTTTGTCAATCAACATTTCAAGAGCCCTCGCTAATTTAGTTCTAGTTTCACTTGGCTCGATAACATCATCAATGTAACCCAATGCAGCGGCTTTGTATGGATTAGCAAATTTTTCGTTGAAATCCTCAGTCAGCCTTACCCTTTCTTGTTCAGGATTTCTCGCACTCTTTAGTCTCCTTCGATGAATTATCTCCACAGCTCCATCTGCTCCCATTACGGCTAACTCTGCTGACGGCCATGCGACATTGTAGTCGCCTCTAATGTGCTTTGATGACATGACATCATATGCGCCGCCGTAGGCTTTTCTCATGATTACTGTTAGTTTTGGAACGGTCGCCTCAGCAAATGCATAAAGCAGTTTAGCGCCGTGTCTAATTATTCCACCCCATTCTTGATTGGTACCTGGAAGGAATCCTGGCACGTCTTCGAATGTGATTATTGGGATGTTGAAAGCGTCGCAAAATCTAACGAATCTTGCTGCTTTATCACTTGCATCAATATCTAAACAACCTGCAAGAATTTTCGGTTGATTAGCCACTACGCCAACGGTTTGGCCGCTCAAATGACCAAATCCGATAACGATGTTTTGTGCCCAATCTGCTTGAACTTCCATAAAGCCATTATCATCCAATACCTCTGAGATGACATCTACTACATCGTACGGCTTGTTGGATTCATCTGGAATAATAGTGTCAAGTTTATCGCAAGAGCGACTGATAGGGTCGGAAGTCTTCTTGGTCGGTGGCTTTTCTAGGTTATTTGACGGTAACATGTCACACAAGTCTCTGGCTAACTGAATTGCTGATTCATCGTCTTCCGCAGTAAAATGTGACACACCTGAGCGGCTACCGTGCGTCATTGCACCGCCAAGTTCCTCAAAAGACACGACCTCATTGGTTACTGTTTTGATGACCTCTGGGCCGGTGATGAACATATGTGCAGTTTGATCTACCATTATGACAAAGTCGGTAATTGCTGGTGAATAGACCGCACCTCCTGCACATGGTCCCATGATTACGGAAATTTGCGGGACTACGCCAGAAGCTCTAACATTCCTGAAAAATATCTCAGCGTAACTACCTAGTGATGCTACGCCTTCTTGAATTCTAGCGCCACCACTATCATTTAGGCCAATAACGGGTTTTCCAGTTTTCAAAGCCATATCCAAGACCTTGCATATCTTGAGGCCATGCATTTCTCCGAGTGAACCACCATATACGGTAAAATCTTGAGCAAAAGCAAACACTTCTCTTCCATTTATACAACCATGGCCGGTAACAACACCGTCTCCAGGTATGACGTTTTTATCCATGTCAAAATCTCGACATCTATGCTCGACTAAGGCATCAATTTCTTGAAAGGTACCATCATCAAGAAGAATTTCTAATCTTTCACGGGCGGTAAGTTTGCCTCGGTTGTGTTGAGCATCAACACGATTTTGACCGCCACCGGCCTCACTTTGTGCCTTCCTATTTCGAAGGTCTCGGAGTCTTTCCTCAGTAGTAGGCATGGCTTCCCCACAATGATGTGCGTCAAGGCCGCCTTTATTGATTACCATAATTTTGCGTCTTGAATACCGCTACTAGGTTAATAATTCATTAAAGGAATGAATAAACTAGGGTTTTCTTGATAGGTAGGGAACTATTAGACCAAACATGGGCAGTAATCTAAGGATAGTCATCGCGAAACCGGGACTTGATGGCCATGACCGTGGGGCAAAAGTTGTTGCAAGGACGCTAAGAGATGCTGGTCATGAAGTAATTTACACGGGTCTTAGGCGTACAGCAAAGCAGATTGTAGAAACTGTCAGAGATGAAGATGCGAGATTTTTGGGATTGTCATCACTATCCGGTGCCCACAATCATTTATTCCCACGGGTATGCGAGTTGTTAATTGAAGAAGGTCTGTCTGATGTCATTGTTTTCGGCGGTGGAATAATTCCTGAAGATGACAGGCCAGCCCTTTTCTCCAGTGGCATAAAGGCTATTTTTGGGCCCGGCACTCCGACTAACGAAATACTGGAATTTATCGATACAGCATCAAGCATGGATGATGTTGGCGTTGGCGCCAAAACAGACTGGCACTGGCAATCAACCGCTTGAGGTGAAATATTGAATTTAGGCCTAATTAATGACGCCATCAATGGTGACAGAAGGTCATTAGCTAGGACTTTAAGCGGTATTGAAAATGGCACACTCAACATCATGGAAATTCAGCAAAATGCTGACATTCCACACAGAATTGATTCCGGTAACTGGAAGTCTTTAGCCATAACAGGCGCTCCCGGTGTAGGAAAATCATGTTTGATTGATAAATTACTGAGTATCTGGGCTGGTTCTGGAATTAAAATTGCCTTGCTTGCGATAGATCCATCATCACCTCGCACCGGTGGAGCCTTGCTCGGAGATAGAGTGAGGATAACATCTGTTGATGACGATTCCCTGAAGGAGAATATCTACATTCGCTCGATAGCAACAAGAAAGTCATCGGGTAACGTGCCTCTGATTGTTGCGGATATGGTTGAATTTCTTCACATGGCTGGATGGGAAAGAGTAGTGATTGAAACAGTAGGCTCGGGTCAGTCCGAGGTTAGATGTGCCGCAATTGCAGACAGGATTGTTGTTGTTGAGGGTCCGGCCCGTGGTGATGGAGTTCAAGCAGAGAAGGCGGGGCTACTCGAATTAGCAGATGCGGTAATTGTCAACAAATCTGATTTGAAAGGAGCCGAAAAGCATGCGGAAGAATTGTTGGAATCCTTCGAGTTGGGTTTAGGAGATGTACCTCCAGTAATGTTGACTTCAGCATTGAATGAGACTGGAATCTCTGAGGCAGCAGATGCGTTGTTAGATTTACCAGATACGGGACGTTCTGTCAGGGCTAGATGGCGGGAGAGATTACTTGCTCATTATGAGCGAAAAATCCTTGAATCACCTGATTTGGAAGAAATTCTATCTTTGTTGGCGGTAGGTTCAATTTCTGTCGATGAGGCCATCAATACATTAGGCGGGCAATAAAATGAGTGAACAAGTAGAGTTAACTAATCCAGTTGATTTATCGGTTGGCGGTATGAGTGGACACATATTCCGGAGGTTCTTCCATCTTGCAATGTTCATTATCCCAGTTTTATATTTCGAATATGGTGAAGATGTTGCTGACAAAGTTGGTATGACACTTGATGAGGTTGTTGCAACCTTTGTTCTGGTGGCAGTAATCGGTGAAATGATTAGGTTGAAATTGGGATTCACAGTCTTTGGACAGAGAGAATATGAATCAAAACAAGTATCAGCCCTTGCTTGGGGAGCTCTTGCAATTGGTTTGGTACTGTTAATCACTCCAACCAAAGAGTATGCTTATCCCCTAATTTTCTCTTTAACTTTTGGCGACCCTTTCATGGGAGAACTACGCAGGAAAGGTATGGACTCACGTAGTGTCATTATAGCAGCCTGTGTATTCTTAATTGGTATTTGGCTTGCTTGCTGGTATGCCTTTGGAACACCAATTCTTGTATGTCTAATTGTCGCTCCAATTGCCGTGCTTGCAGAAACGCCAAGGTTACGCTACATCGATGATAACGCTACTATGTTACTAATTCCATTAGCGGCTGTTGTAACATTAGAACCATTCTTCAATCTATTGTAGTCCTTCAATATGTTAAAATGCGGAGTTGTGTAGGAAGGACTGAGCAGCATGTATGACAATGATGGCGAACGTTCTGAACCACCTCAAGGAGCCTATTATTTCGTCTTCTTTTTGTCAATAGTACTCCTAGGTGTTGCTATGTTTGCCTACCCTCTTTGGTAGTATCAAGGAAGAAAGCGATTCTTCAAATAAACAATCACTCACCTTTGACTATGTGCGGTATTTCTGGCATGTTTGGGATGCCAGATACTTCAGTAGTCGACCGAATGGTTGGAATTCTAACTCACCGTGGTCCAGATGGAAACGGCTCATGGTCTGATTCAAAGATAGCTTTAGGCCACAACAGGTTGTCAATCGTTGACTTAATTGGTAGTAGTCAACCGATTATTGGCAACAATGGAACAGTATTGATTGCTAACGGTGAAATTTACAACCATCTCAACTTGAGATCGAAGTTAAACTATAGATGGAACACATCAGGGGATTCCGAAGTAATTTTAGCACTTCATGATGATTATCTTAAGAAAGGAGGAGAGGATAACCATAGAAATTGGGTGACTAAACTCAATGGAATGTTTAGTTTTGCCCTTTGGGATGCAAATAGAGAGGAATTAATCCTAGCAAGAGACCCCTTGGGCATTAAGCCGTTAGTTCGTTGTAATGTAGATGGATCTTTACTTTTCTCAAGTGAAATAAAAGCGTTTCATGCTCATGAATCTTATCTTCCGAGAATAGACGAGACTTCCTTAGCATTGCGTCTCTCATGGGAGTATACCCTAGATTCCTCGACATTGATTAAAGGTGTTCATCAAGTAAGGCCAGGTACTGTTGAAGTTTGGAAACTAGATGAACAATCGAAGCCATATCTCGCATCTGTATCAAACTTCGAAAGACAAAAAATTTCTCCGCATGCTAGTTGGAGCCCGGATAATGATGCTGAATCGTTACTCGAATCGTTCACGGTTAGCGTACAAGAGAGGTTGATGGCAGATGTACCAGTTGGTATCGTATTATCTGGGGGCTTGGATTCTTCTCTGGTAGCCGCAGTAGCCAGTGAAGCAGCGGAGCGTGAAGGTAAACCTGTCCCTGCATGTTGGACTGTAGCAGAAAGTGAGGACAACCCAGATTGGGTTGCTGCAGAAAATGTCGCAGCATCATTAGATTTGGTCCATCATAAATCAATCATGTCAGAAGATTCATTTGTGAAAGACATACCAAGTCTGTCTTGGTTTGGGGAGGATTTAGACGTCTCAGTATTATTCTTTCAACCGTTGTTTAAAGAAATGAGAAAGCAGGTAAAAGTCGGCTTGTGTGGTCAAGGAGCGGATGAAATTCATGCCGGATATCCACGATATAAGTCCATAGATGGCCATAGGAATTTGGTATTAGAAAGACTAAACTCAATCGATGATTCAGTTACCGCTAATATACTAAAAAAGGGTTTGCCGCTTGATAGTTGTTGGTACTCAAATAGTCTACATCCTGAGGATTATACTAGTGATTTACATCAAATGTTGAATTTCGAGTTGGAACGCGGGCAACTAAGTAATTTCCAACTAAGATTAGTTGACAGACATTCAATGGCACACTCATTGGAGGTCAGAGTTCCATTTTTAGGAAAGACTCATCGCGAGCAATCTTATGCACTGCCAACCGATTGGCGGTTGCCAAATAATGGTCTAGAGAAAGCAGCCCTACGGAGTGCAGCACGTTTGACTGCCTTGCCTAGGGAGATAACCGACAGGCCGAAGTTACCTGCAGGTACTGCAACGTCACCGAATCAATTGAAATCCTTCTTGTCAGAATACTCCGATCTATCGGTTTCATTGGCGGAAAAGTATGGAAAATTCACTAAGTTATTACATCAGCAACCAGATATGGCTCTGGGTTTAGGTTTGTTTGAAGCATTACACATAATAGAACCACATCACACTAGAAGTAGCTATTCTATAGAATCTTTAGTAGAGGAGGTCTTAGAATGAATCTTAATGATTTGAATGATTTACTCGAGTCGAAAAGACAAGAGATTACCCAATGGATGAATGTGAAACGTTCTGAAATTCCAATTCCGATTTATGGTAGTGTGGATGTTAGAGACGCTGGATGGAAAATTGCTGTTGTAGATGCAAACCACTTCCCAGCAGGATTCAACAATGTTGCGAATGAGGATGAGGAACATCTAGCTGCACTGCTAAAAAATCACATTAAAAGGAGAGACGAAAGTTGTCAATGGATCCACCTTTATCCAGAATCTCACACTAGAAATGCTGCTTATGTCGAAAATTTAACCACACTACAGAGGTTGATTGAAAAGGCAGGTTTTCGATGTACTGTTGGTTCTCCAGAGTTGGCTGAGCATGGTTCGATTGATGGCTTGTCCGGGCCATTGAGACTTGATGTAGTTAGCCTAGAAAATATCGATGGCGAAGAAACTATTGTAATTGACGGATTAAGACCAGACCTTATTTTACTCAATAACGACCTAACCGAAGGTATTGTTCCCGGGTTGGGTACAAGTCGAGTTTCACCACCACCGGTTATGGGTTGGCATAGCAGAAAAAAATCACACCACTATGAGGCATTAAGTGAATATGTAGATGAGATTGCTGAATTACTCGG
>CALDPP010000181.1 GCA_937911345.1 uncultured euryarchaeote
ATGGTTGATGAGAGTTTTAACAACCAGCAATTAAATTGGACAGAACGAAGTCTAGATGCTCAAAAGCCAACTCTAACAGTGTACTCGCCAGCATCTGCGGGAGATGGATCAAAATATCTCTATGGCAATAAAATCAACATTAATGCCGGAGCTACAGACGATGTACAAATCTCATTAATTCAATACAAATTCACCTATAACTTTGGCTCTAGTAGCCAAGAGGTAACTGCATGGACAACCCCAGAAAACTCACAGGATGTAAATGGTGATGGTAGTGCGTTTGTGTTCAATGAAGAGATTAGTGCAGGTAATTTCGACCCCGGAACTCATGCAGTCACTGTTAGAGCGATTGATTCTGCAGGTAATGAGGTAATAGAACAAATCCAGTTTATTGTAGATTACTGTAGAAACAGACTTGATGGAACAACAGTTTGTAACTATGAAGAGGATTTGAAACCCGAACCGGAACCAATCATCGTCGAACCATCGTTTTCTGATCCACCATATGTGTTCGTTTGGGTCTCTTCTGGAATCGCATTCATTTCAATCATCTTGATGCTATTTGTCATTAGTGCGGGCATGAAGGGGCCAAAGAAGAAAAAGTCTGATGATGATTATGATGATGATGACTGGATGTCTGAATTTATTGGCACAAGTCAAGATGTAGACATGGACTCAATTACCAATACGACTCAATCAGTTCCAGCAGAAGAATCCAAGGATGTACCAGAAATTGAAGAGGAGGAAGACGATCCATTCTCTGTCAATGTTGTACAAAGAAAGGCCAGGAGAAGCAAATCAAAACCTAAACCGGAACCAGAGCCTGAAGAAGATGACGATGATGCCTTCTTCGGATTGGATGATGATGACTTTGAGGAAGAGGTTGAAGAAAAGCCAAAGCCAAAACGCAAGGTAGGACGTCGTACTGCACCAAGAAATGCGCCAAAACGCCGCCCAACTAGACGCACGAAATCGGAAGATTGAGCAGGCATTGCACAGATACCTCAATTAGTGTATCTTCAGTCTCAAATCTATGGCAGACACAATCGATGAGGCTGGCGAGGATAATTTGACTAAGGAATCTGAGCATCTTATGGAGTCTGTTATTGATTCATTTAGTCCAATCAACAACAAGTTGAATTGGTTGCTTGTTGCATTGCCTCTAGCGATATTTTTCAATTACCAACATAATCTTACAATGGCATTTCTTTTCTCAATGATCGCCATAATGCCATTAGCGTTCTTAATGGGTAAAGGAACCGAAGAGATAGCACTGAGAACTGGAGAAGCCATTGGCGGTTTTCTAAACGCAACATTTGGCAATGCAGCTGAACTGATAATTGTCGGATTGGCAATATATGCTGCTTCTAATGATCCTGAAATAGTCGAAACAATGGTAACAGTAACTCAGGCTTCGCTTATTGGCTCAATACTTGGCAACATGCTTCTAGTGCTCGGCTTAGCGATGCTTTGGGGTGGTTTGAAGCATAAGGAACAGACCTTCAACAGCGATGCCATCCAAATGAATGGAACCCTACTGTTACTTGCCGTTGTTGCGTTTATAATCCCTAGTGCTGTTCACCATTCAGGAGGTACTGTAACGGATGTCGAAAATATATCTCAATATGCAGCGATTGTTTTGTTAATTATTTACGGATTTGCCTTACTGTTTCAATTGAAAACCCATGCGCACGTATTCGCCACTGAATCCGGGCATGGTCATCATGAAGAGCCGAAAATGACCAATAAAGATGCATGGATTCTGCTAATCTTAGCAACAGTACTAGTTGCATGGATGGCGCACATCTTAGTCCACAGTTTGGAAGCAGCAGTAGTTGAATGGGGCATGCCCGAGTTATTCATCGGAGTAATACTATTACCATTCTTTGGCAATGCAGCAGAACACTTCACTGCGGTAATTGTTGCAGGCAAAGATAAGATGGATTTGTCTATCGCAATTGCAGTAGGTAGTAGCGTGCAAATTGCGCTATTTGCAGCACCAGCCATGATCCTCTTCGCTTGGGCCCTAGGGGTGCCTCTAACCCTTGAGTTTGGCATGTTAGAAACTGCTGCAACCTTTGTATCAGTTCTTGTAGTAAATTCGATTTTAGCAGATGGTAAATCAAATTGGCTTGAAGGTGGTATGCTGCTTGGAAGTTATGTAATTTTAGCACTTGCCTTCTTACAATTGTAGGTGATTAAGGTTGCAAATAAACAGTAAGTTCGGCGTCGGACTAATGATTACATCAGTCTTATTGTCAATAATTGGCACAATCGGTTTTACTATCGAGGATTCAGTAGATTCTATCCCCACACCAAATGTACCCAATTCAGTATTCTTTGCAGATGAACCAGTGCAATCAAATCCCTTAGCACTACTTGTATCGGCTAATGCAGACATTACTTGGGATAGAAGTGACGTATTCTTGGTAGTTGCAGATGATGACAAAAAAGACCAGTGCGATGGATTAAATTTTATCGAGCGATCAAATCCAAATACTGAATTATGCACTAGAAACGATAACGATTTTGTTGCAATTGGTGATGATAACGTAGCAGGATTTACTTGGTCTGTGGAATCTGGTGAATATTATGTCGGCATTGGCAGCCTTAACGAGATTTCTGGGGACTTTGAACTTAATGTGGATTATCAAGTAAAGTTGACATTATCCACAGCCGGTTACTTTGTTATGTTGCTAATGTTTTTCAGTGGATTTGTTTTGAATCGGTATCAATGATTATTCGATACCATCATAGTATGATTCCACGGATGTATTGAGTTCTTGCAACGCCAATTTTTCATCCAATGTGGTAGTTTTACCGTTCATTCTCACTGCGGCTCCATCAACCCACATATCAAGACACCTTGCACCATTGAAGACTAGGTTGGCTAGATGCCGGTTATTCGAACGACCACGAGGAAACATTCTGCGGTCGTCTAAGTCCCATGCAACCCAATCCTTGCTACCTTTGGTGACCATTTGGAAAACATCCTTGGCTGGTAGTAAAGTAGCATCCCAATGGTCATGCCTTTGAACGAGAGCAGCAGTCCTCGCTTCAGCAAGAATATCCAATCCATTGCCTGACGATGCAGCGCCATCAGTGCCGATTCGGACGTCGACACCTTCTGCAGTGTATGCTGGTAACGATAATGTTCCACCACATGCTAATTTCATGTTCGAGGATGGGCAGTGTACCGCTGTTGCGCCATGCTTCTTTAGCAACCGAATTTCATTCTTTTTGACCCAGCTAGCATGGGCGCATATGGTACCCGGTTTGAAAAAGCCAATACTATCGAGATATTCGACAGGGTATTTTCCGGTCTTATCATAACAATCAGCAATTTCTTTTCTAGTTTCACTAACATGTATATGCAACCTTCCATTGCGTTTTTCCGCTAACTCTGAAGCCCTAACTAGGGTTTCCTCACTACACAGGTAAACCGAGTGTGTGGCGATTGCATATTGGATTCTATCACTTAATTTCTGCTTACTAAGGAGGGAGTCTAATTCATCAAGTGCTGATTTCGCATCAGGGTGTGATGGTAGAGCAAAATCACTAACAGGTCCACCAACTAGACCTCTTATCCCTGCGTCGTTGAGAACTTGACCGGTGATAGCTGGATAGAAATACATGTCAGCAGCAAAACTACATCCAGTTGCAATAAGTTCACATGCAGCAGCAGTAGAACCGACTCTAACATATTCAGGATTTAATCGTGATTCAGTTGGGAAAATTGCTTCGTTTAGCCACCGATCAAGAGTAAATCCGTCACTAAAATCTCTAGCGTTAAGTTGCATGGCTAAGTGAGTATGCCAATTTTGTAACGAGCGTGTGAGTAATTTGTCTGAACCGTCGATAACGTATCGGACATCCTCATCACCGTTTGATACGGACCAAGCACCGTTATCATGAATTAAAAAATCACCTAGGTGTTTCTGACCTGCATCATCATACAACACAGTATTTGTATAACGCGCAGCATATTCTGTAGTCATCTGACACCATTCCTGGTTGTGGCTAGTGCTTTGATTATTTAATTGTCAGTAATTGTTTGAGATATTTTGAGCTTGAATTTCTCGGCGCTATACTCCAAACTAGCAATTCCAGGTAACAAACGACCTGCAAGATAATTCAAACATGCACCGCCACCAGTTGACAAATGTCCCATTTTTTTGTCAATTCCACGATTCATGATTAAGGTGGCAGTGTGCCCTCCGCCTACTACAACATAACCACTTGATTCAGCACAAGCATTCAACATCTCGATGGTTCCAAGAGCAAAATCAGTTAACTCAAAGACACCTGCAGGGCCATTCAGAATAATCGTTCCTGCTTGCTTAATTGCTGAAGATAGAGACATTGTTGAATTAATTCCAATATCAAAAATAGGCGCTTCAATCGGCAAATCCTTAATTTGCAGATCGACTCGATTATTCTCTACATTTGCTGCTAAGTCGGTTGGTAGCATGATTTTGTCCATAAAATCATTGAGCATCGCTTTTGCAGTCTCCACCGTTTTATGATATGAATCACCAAGTTCGTTTACCAAGAAATCATGATTTGTTTTGCCAATATCCACGCCGGAATATTCGATTAACAGATTTGCTACACCACCAGTTGCCCAGATTTGGTCAGCAATACCCTTTCTTAGCATATTATCAGCAATTGAAATCGAATCTTCAACCTTGATTCCTCCCACCACAGCAATACAAGGCCGTCTTGGATTCTCTAAGGCAATATCAAGGGCATCAATTTCTCGCTTCATTAGTTCACCAGCAACACATGGGAGGGTATGAGTAAAACCGACAATCGATGGAGTGTTACGATGTGCACAAGCAAAAGCATCATTGACAAAAATGTCTACGACGCTGGATAATCTCTGGATTATTTTGGTCTCAGCCATTTTTTCGAAGTTGCCTTTTACTGATACCTCTTCAGGGTCCATTCTAACATTTTTCAACATTAGAATCTCACCATCTTTTAGTTCTTCAATGGCCTTCATGGCTTTTTCACCATGGATGTCGTCGACCCACTTTACATTTCGACCAAGCACTCTACCAAGTTCTCTAGAATGCCCTAAAGTATTGGTGAAGTCTTTCTTTCCCGGCCTTGATTGATGTGCCAAGATAACTACTTTGGATTTCGTAAGCAAATTTAATGTCGGAATTATTGCTTTAATTCTGGTATCATCCAAAAACTCTTGATTTTTTGGCTCTAATGGACTATTAATATCAACTCGCACCAGCACTGTCTTGCTTTCGACATTGAAGTCGCGCAAGTTCAGGACCCTTGCCATGCCGAGTCCAAAGGTTGACAGTTTTTGATATCTTCTCGATTTCGCCAGTGGTGAAGAATGCCAAATATAACGTATTTAGCGGATATATGGTTACAGTTTTTCAACATTAACCTACAGCCTTCTTCATGGCGTCTTGGTCAGTGGAAGATTTGTCTGGACCCGACGGTCAGGATTGGCGTGTTCCTGTTAAGGAACTTGAATCAAGACTAGAACACCTAAGTCAAAGACTCGCGAGAGCAGAAATATCAGGAGCGTTGATTCAAAACCCCGTTGACTTATACTATTATGCCGGTGGTAGACAGAATGGTGCATTATTCGTTCCAGCTGCAAATTCAAACGCTAGTATTCACCAAGATGGAGAAGGCGTACGCTTCTTCGTGAGGCGCTCAGTAAGCCGGGCAGAATTTGAGGCTGGAGGAGACGACGCTCCATTGAAAATAGAGAAATTTCCTAGTCTGCGAGTTTTTGCTGAAACATTATCCAACTCGGGTCTTGAACAAGCGCCGGGATTACAATATGGTGAGATTCCAGCAGATTTCGCCCAAAAGTTTCGCAGTGTCTTAGCACCGCTTGGAGACGCTACAGATTGTACCCAAGTGATTCACAGTCAACGAGAGGTAAAATCGGATTGGGAAATCAGCATGATGCGAGAAGGGGCAAAAATCCAAGAGCAAATGTTTGAGGCTGTTGAAAAATCGATAAAAATCGGCGCAACGGAGTTAGAAATAGTTGCTAGTGCTGAGGAAGTTAGTCGGCGTAATGGGTTTGGGGGCAACGTTCAGATGAGGAGATTCCCTCTTCAATGTGACAGAGCAGTCATAGTATCTGGTAGAGCAGGAGGAATACCCTCCTTCTTTGATTCTGCAATTGGTGGCACAGGTGCACATCCGTTAGCAGGCATGGGTTCGGGTTTCAATAAATTACAAGCGAATCAGCCAATTTTGGTTGACCTGGTTCATGTACATCGAGGTTACGTAGTTGACGCTACTAGGATGTATAGTATTGGCGAATTGCCAGAACCTTGGGATCAAAGACTGTCCGATATGATAGAAGTTAGCGACAGAGTAGTAACTTCCTTAGGCCGTGGCGATGATTGTTCTAAGGCTTGGGAAATAGGCTCCCAGTTGGCTGAATCGATGGGACATAGCGAGCACTTGATGGGTATGAAGCCAGACCAAAGTAAATTTCTCGGTCATTCAGTTGGTCTTCAACTAGACGAATCACCCGTTGTCGCTAAAGGATTTGACAGACCACTCGATGAAAATGGAGTGATGGCAATCGAGCCTAAATTAGTATA
>CALDPP010000182.1 GCA_937911345.1 uncultured euryarchaeote
TGGAGCACCCGGCTGATAACCGGGAGGTCGCAGGTTCGAGTCCTGCCTCGCGCACCAAGGTTCCTGTTTTGACACACAAAGAACATGAACAACCTGCTGCAAGACTCAGCCAAGGGGAGACCATGGTAGTAGTATCCGGCAGCAATGCTCGACCAATGGCGGAACAGTTGGCCGCAGAACTCGGATGGGCTCATCACTCGATTGAAACTAGAAGATTTCCTGACACTGAAGGTTACATAAGAATACCAGATGAGATGATTGATTCAATTCGTGAGGAACAAGTTGTATTGGTTTCAAACACTTTCCCGGACTCTGGAATAATCGAAACTCTATTGATGCTTGAAGCAATAAATGATGTTAGAAAGGGCAATATGGCAAATTTAAGAGAAATTGGCCCGCAAAAACTTGAAGATGTTGGTCCTGGCATAATACTCGCAATACCATACTTTGGCTATTCTCGACAGGATAAACGATTCCGTCCCGGAGAAGCCGTGTCCGCACGGGCAATCGCTAATTTGCTTGCATCCCGATGTGATGGAATTATTGTCTTCGATTTACATGCACCAAAGGTGCTCGAAGGGTTATCTGTACCTGTAGCATTCACCTCTGCAATGCCTGAATTAGCGAAACACCTGCAGGAATCGGTTAATCCCGACTTTATTCTCTCTCCAGATAAGGGTGCAATTGAAAGGGCATCAGAGGTAGCAAACGAAATACAGTGTCAATTTTCCTACTTGGAAAAGACAAGAATCGACGCTCACACTATTGTACACAAGGCGAAGGACCTTGATGTAGAAGGCAAGGTTGTTGCAATAGTTGATGATATGATCGCAACTGGTGGCACAATATGTCGAGCCGCTGATGCATTACGCAGTCAAGGAGCTACCGAAGTTCATGCTGCTTGCTCTCACGGACTGTTTACTGGTGGAGCGGTTGCTAGGTTAATCAGATATGTCGACGGAGTTCATGCTACAAGTTCCCTAAAAAATCCACAAGATGTAATCCCCGGCGGACCTGCATTGGCAAGAGGCGTAAATGAGTTGTTCAAAGTTCTAAATTGGGACTAATGCAGTACAGTGTTGCGTTTTCTTGCCATTACCATGCAATAAAATCGATAATTATCCCAGATATTAGAAGTCTTCTTCTTCCGGCGCGTTTATATTCTCGAGGCTGTGCGCATGGTTGCCTTTAACATGAGGATGGAGAGATTCCGATGAGTGTACACGTGCGATTTGAAACCCCAACAGAAGTATCAGACAAGATTTATGAAATGATTCAGTCCAATTCCAACGGACGAATAAAGAAAGGAAGTAATGAAGTGACAAAAACTGCCGAGAGAGGCACTGCTCAATTCATTGTACTGGCAGAAGATGTAAATCCGCCAGAACTTCTTGCCCACATTCCACTAATCTGTGAAGAAAAAGGAATTCCATACGGATATGTTCCTTCACAAGAATTCCTAGCAAACGAAGCAGGCCTACCAAATGGTGTCAAGACCGCCTCAATTGCAATCATGGAAATCAACAAGAGTGCTCAAGAGAAGTACCAAGAAGTTGTTGAACTAATTAACGGCCTAAAGGCTTGAAGATAATTCGGAGTTGATTTGATGAGCGAAGAATTAGGTGGATGGCCAGCAGAAGTGGTCGAGATAGTAGGTAGAACCGGTATGACCGGAGAAGCAACGCAAGTTAAAGTCAGAGTAAACGATGCACCTAACCCGAGAGATGTTGGTAGAATTATCACTAGAAACGTCCTTGGACCAATACGAGTAGGTGACATATTGATGCTACGTGACACAGGTCGCGAAGCAAGAAAGTTGAACGCAAGGTGATCATAATGCCAGAAAGAAGAATCTGTAGTTTTTCAGGAGAAGAAATCGAACCTGGAACAGGTATGATGTTTGTAAGACGTGATGGCAGCATCATGTGGTTCAAGAATTCAAAAGCCCGTAAGAACATGGTGAAGTTGGGAAGAAACTCTCGTAAGGTCAAGTGGACCCGCCATTTCGTAAAGGGCGGCATTCAGTAAGTCAATTGTGCTTGCTTCCGCATCCCTGATAAAGGGGTGATTTTTGGCTGTGTGTGGTGAACATTGTGGAAACTACGTATATTATGGTAAAGCCTGATGGAGTTCAAAGAGGACTCGTTGGTGAAATTATTGGAAGATTTGAACAAAAAGGACTGAAATTAGTAGGTCTAAAGGCAATGGTACCTAGTGAAGAAATCGCTAGGGCACATTATGCGGTTCATTCTGAACGCCCGTTTTTCCCCGGACTTATCAAATTCGTAACTTCTGGCCCTGTTGTTTGTATGGCATGGGCTGGCAGAGATGCAATTAGTGTTGCACGAAATTTGATTGGCCCAACCAATGGTCGAGAAGCGGCACCTGGAACAATTAGAGGCGACTACGGCATGGATATTGGATACAATATGATTCATGGCTCGGATGCACCAGAAACTGCAGAATTCGAGTTGGGACTATGGTTCCCTGAAGGCGTAATGGACTGGGATCAAACTATCTCAAAATGGTTCTACGAGTGATTACAACCGCCTAAGTGATAAGATGGAGGCTTGGATATGTCTGATGACCCAGAAGCTTCCGAGGAAATAATCCGTGGAGATAATCGTCAACCAATCGTTTCTGTTCTTGGCCATGTAGACCATGGTAAAACCAGCGTACTAGATTTGGTTCGCTCAATAGGTAGCGAAAGACAAGCCAGCGTGATGGATCGTGAGGCTGGAGGAATCACTCAACACATTGGGGCAACCGAAGTTCCAGCAGATGTACTAAATGAAACCTGTAAGGCCATGCTCGGTGGTAAGGAATTCAAATCTCCGGGACTATTGTTTATTGACACTCCCGGCCATCATTCATTTGTAAGCCTCAGAAATAGAGGCGGTTCTGTTGCGGACATTGCGATATTAGTCGTCGATATTATGGAAGGTTTACAACCTCAAACTATTGAAAGTCTAAATACACTCAAAGAAACCAAAACGCCATTCATTATTGCTGCTAACAAAGTTGACCGAATTCACGGCTGGCGATGCGAATCTGGCCGTTCATTTATCCAATCTTTC
Source organism: uncultured euryarchaeote (assembly GCA_937911345.1). Taxonomy (GTDB): domain Archaea; phylum Thermoplasmatota; class Poseidoniia; order Poseidoniales; family Poseidoniaceae; genus MGIIa-L1. The sequence goes on from CALDPP010000182.1 coordinate 3,078, forward strand.
GCCGCACAGCGTGACGATGTCAAATCCTTATTTGATGACAGATATTGGAAAATCCTCGGTCAATTTTCAGAACATGGTTTCAATATTGAACGATATGACAAAATCAAGGATTTCCGTCAAAATGTCGCATTGGTACCAATGTCAGCCAAAGAGGGGGAAGGATTGCAAGACCTGCTTGCTGTTGGCGTTGGACTAGCAGAAAGATTCCTGGAAGATAGGTTAACTGATACTATTGG
>CALDPP010000183.1 GCA_937911345.1 uncultured euryarchaeote
CTGGAGCGACTTTATGGTTAGCAAGTCCTTTGTCCAGCGGCGTTACTGGCCAATGTATCTATGTCGATGCAGGGTATTCTATTACTATGGTGCCAGAAACCATAATGAATAATTGAGGTGATTATTTGAAAATTACAACAGCAGACGGAAAAGTTGCTGAGGGTTTAGAGCAGGAGTTGTTTGAACCAATTGCTGTGATTGGACTTGGTGCACTAATGCCGGATGCAGAAGATGTTGACGCATTTTGGCAAAATATCCAGCAAGGTAAAGTTAGCATTAAGGACGTAGAGCCAGAAAGGTGGCCTGGAAAAGTAGAAGACTTTTGGAAAACAGGTGGCCCAGGTAATGTTGAGGAAGGTTACACCTACTCAAAAATCGGTGCATTTGTAGAAGGCTTCGAATTCAATTGGCGTAGGTGGCGTCAACCTCCTGGGACACTAGGGCAGATTGACCCATGCCAATTATGGGCAGTTGAAGTTTCAGCAGCAGCACTTGAGCAGTCTGGCTATGATGGAGAATCAAAAGATTTTGACCGTTCAAAATGCGGGGTAATCTTTGCAAACGCTTTAGGTGGAGAAAACCGCAACCTATCAAACATTAGAGTATGGTCTAATCACACAAAGAATGTCGCATTGAAACATGGCTTGCCACAAGCAAATGCCGACGGTTTTCAGGCAGAACTGGTCGAGCATAGTCCGAGAATCGATGAAGATACCATGCCTGGCGAATTAGCCAATGTTGTATCAGGAAGAGTTGCTAATTTACTTAATCTTCAAGGTCCAAATTACGCTACTGACGCAGCGTGCGCCTCCTCTATGGCGGCGATTTTGGATGCCTGTAGGTTATTGCAAAATCGCCAAGTCGACCTAATGCTCGCAGGTGCTTCTGACCGAACAATGGATCCAGCAACCTTCGCTAAATTCAGTGCTATCGGCGCATTGTCGCCAAGTCATTCAACACCTTTTGATGCCCGAGCAAATGGTTTCGTAATGGGAGAGGGTGCTGGCGCTTTGGTACTGAAAAGACTGTCCGATGCTATGGAAGATGGAGATACTGTTCACGCCGTAATTCGAGGTGTTGGAGGTTCATCAGATGGCCGTGGTAAAGGAATCACTGCGCCAAGTCAAAGAGGGCAAATTCAAGCAATTGCCAGGGCTTACCAACAAGCTGGATATGACCCTTCTACTGTTGAATTGGTGGAGGCGCACGGAACCTCAACCAAAGTCGGTGATGCAACAGAATTATCCTCGTTATCTACTCTGTGGACCGGTTTATCTGGCGGAGACCATGTCGCTGTTGGTTCAATAAAGTCGCAAATAGGCCATCTAAAAGCGGCTGCAGGAATTGCCGGCGTAATGAAGGCAGTACTTGCACTTCACAACAACACCATCCCTCCATCTGCAGGATTTGTGACTCCAAACCCTACAGTTGATTGGAATAATATTCCATTCTATGTCCCGACAGGCGCCACTGAATGGAAAAAGCCAGTAGCACATCCACGTCGTGCGGGAATTTCGTCGTTCGGTTTTGGTGGAACCAATTTCCACATTGCTCTAGAGGCTTATGAGCCGGATTACCATCATTCTCTTATCAGCGAATGGTCGGAAAAATCATCAGATGTTTCAAGTAAATCAAGTCACATAGCGTCAATCTTAGATGATAAAGCAAAACCAAGTATGACTCATGATGAACTAAAATCCATTGAAGGAGGATTGTTATTACTCTCGGCAAATAGTGTCAAAGGACTTTCCAGTAAACTAGAACAGATTTCCTTTGAGGGGCCATCTTTTGATGAAGATCCATGTGGTAGAAGACTCTCAAGCGAATTATTCAATGCATCAGATTTCAATAAGGCTGATTCACACAGAATGGCAATAATTGCAACAAAATGGGAAGATTTCAACAAGCGTGTAGCATTAGCGATTAAGGCAATCGATGATAAAGCCAAATGGGGCTTTTTACAGTCTCAAGGAGTTATGGTTACCGATGAGCCAATACTGCCGCCTGGAGCCAAAATTGCTCACATGTATCCTGGTCAGGGAAGCCAGTATGTTGGCATGACCTTTGATTTGTTTAAGCGATATACTTCAGTCCAGAAAGTTTGGGAAAAGTCTGATGAAACTATGGTTGATGTGCTTGACGGCGAAACGCTATCGAGCTTTGTGTTGAGAAGCAACTTGACCAAGGAAGAATTGGTTGAGTCAGAACATAAACTCAAGCAGACAGAATACACTCAGCCAGCGATGCTGACCGCAGATTTAGCAATAGAAAGGCTACTGAATGCCCATGGTCAAAAGCCAGATATGGTTGCCGGACATTCTCTAGGCGAGTATGCTGCTTTGATGTCATCAGGGATTTTGAACATGGATGGAGCGCTGCGCGCCTCAGCAGCAAGGGGCACAGAAATGGGCTCAGTGCAAATTGATGACAAAGGTCTGATGGCCAGCGTAACTGCGCCATATTCAGAAGTGGCTAAAGTATTAGATGAGACAGATGGATATGTTATTGCAGCTAACAAGAACTCGCCAAAAATGACTGTTATTGCCGGAGAGAGTGAGCCAGTTAAGGCTGCAATGAGGGCCTTTGAAGCAAAAGGATTCTCAACAACTCAATTAGCGACCTCTCATGCATTCCACTCCCGTATCGTAGCTCCAGCTAATGAACCACTACGCAGATTCTTAGAAACGCTGGAGATTAATTGGCCACAAATTCCGATTACTGCGAATTATGATGGAGAGTTTTATGCTACTGTAGGTGAAGATTCAAAGGAAGCGGTGTTAGAAAAGTTAGCACCTCAAATGGCATCCTCTGTTGAGTGGACCTCGCAAATGGAAAAGATGTATGAATCAGGTGCTAGGGTCTTTGTTGAAGTTGGACCAAAGCGTGCTTTGACAATGTTTGCTACTCAAATCTTGGAGGGAAAACCGCATCTTCCAATAATGACTAACCATCCAAAACAGGGTGGAATTGCATCGTTCCTTGGGGCATTAGCCGGCATTTATCTTGCAGGTAAAGATCTAAACTGGCCAGACCCCACATCTGCCGAACTATCGGAGGCATTCAGAGCAGGTCCAATTGAAGCACACGAGTCATTGAGTGCTGCAGTAAAATCCACACCAATAACTCAGGCCACCAAAGTAGTTTCGTCACCTGCTCCGGTATCAGTGGCTCCTGTCGAAACGGTGAAAGTAACTACTCAAGTCTCAATTTCATTGGATGATGCTATCACGAATTATGTAGGAGATTGCTTAGCGCCAATTACCGGCTATCCGGCCAAGTTTTGTAGTGGCATGGTTAATCTTAGAACTCTTCTCGGCCTTTCAGATTCACAAATCAATCAAGTTGTTGCCAAGATTGCTAAGGATTGTGAGGTAGATTCAGAATATGATGTGACCAAAGCAGAGGTTGCTGCAGATCTCTCTCGGTGGATTAGAACTCCCCCCCAATCATACATGACAAAACAAACTTCCACAGTTTTACCATCTACAGGTCAAACTAATGTTCCAACCATGAATCCATCATCCGATCCAATAGTTGTCAGCGGAATTTCTCTCGGCTTACCTGGCGGTGAGAAAGTATTCTCTGACGATGTATTTGAGAGGTTAGTCAACGGTGAAACATGTATATCAGAAGTTACTGATGAATACAAGCAACGTTTACTGGACAAGAACATAGTTCGTCTGATTAAGGGTAGAGATGGTTCAGTAAATATGGAAAGAGCAACGGAATTTAGCGATATTCCACAATTAGCAGGGGTAAAAGGTGCGTTTGACCTCGCTCAAGAATTTGGTATCGATGCAAAGGTGGTTATGGCTTGGGATATAACAACTCAACTTGCTGTTGCATCAGGTTTACTCGCACTACGGGATGCAGGAATTCCACTTACACCAGTAGAGCAAGTTGGTAAGGGTGGTCTGCGACTTATTACCAACTGGCAGGTTCCTCAAGTACAAAGAGATCGCACAGGCATTGTGTTTGCTTCATGTTTCCCCGGACTACAAATGGCAATGAAACATGCCAAAAACAACGGAGATGATGGCGAGGGGCGATTTGACCGTAGATTCTTATTCCAGACCTTGAATATGGGCCATTCTCAATTTGCTCAATACACCGGAATTAGAGGGCCCAATACCACGGTTAACCTTGCATGCGCCTCAGCAACAGCAGCATTCGGCGTAGCAGAGGATTGGATAAACACAGGCAGAGCTGACCGTGTAGTCATTATTTCAGCCGATGATGTCACAGGAGACGATTTGTGGGAATGGATTGGCGGGGGCTTTGCCGCCTCTGGCGCAGCTTCAACACACAATGTAGTCGAAGATACAGCATTACCATTTGACAAGAGACGTAATGGCCTGATTCTTGGAATGGGTGCGGCGGCATTCGTTATAGAGAGAAATTCACAAGCCAGTGAAAGAGGTGTGCAACCAATTGCCGAATTGTTAGGTACTAAAATCGCCAATTCAGCATACCATGGCACCAGATTAGATGTTGAGCACGTTGCTCAAACAGTTGACAACTTTATGGCTGAAATGGAGGTAAAATGGAGTATAGACCGACATAAAATTGCCCCATACACAGTCTTCTTCTCGCATGAGACTTACACTCCTGCACGCGGAGGTTCTGCACAATCTGAAGTCAAGGCATTGCGTAGTACCTTTGGTAGTAGTGCTGATAATTTGGTAATTGCCAACACCAAAGGATTCACTGGACATCCAATGGCGGTAGGTATTGAAGATGCAAGCATGTTGTATGGTATGCTTACTGGAAGAATCCCTCCAATTGCTAACCACAAAGAAAACGACCCAGAGTTAGGTAATTTGAATTTATCAAAGGGTGGTGATTATCCTAACCTCGAGTATGGTTTGAGATTTGGAGCAGGTTTCGGTTCTCAAATTGCTTTGTCATTGGTTCGTAAATGGAAGATTGATGGCGAAAGAATTGACGGTAACAAATTCATGAAATGGATTTGTAGTCTTGCAGATTCTAACGATGTTGTTTTACGTATCTTGGATGGCAAGTTGGTATCTTATGTCGATGGTAATGAAAATCTTCATGGTGGAATCAAAGGCGATTTATGGCCAGTAACTGAAAATTACGAAGGACAAAATCATGTTGGTGAAGCGGAGACAGTCCCTCAAATTGCTATCAAAGAGGTCATTGAGGCAGAAGAGCCTGTACAAACTACTGCCCAAGAAATAATTTCAGAAACGCCTCAAACGACTCAAGATTCTGCTGGGGGAGATGTTGTCGACACAGTAATTGAGGTTGTAGTAAAACACACAGGTTATCCTGCAGACTTTGTGGAATTGGACCAAGATTTAGAAGGTGAACTCGGAATTGACACAGTAAAGCAAGCAGAAATCATGGCAGAAATCCGCAGTAGATTCAATCTACCTGTTGACGAGGACTTTGTCCTTGCCGATTATCCTACTCTCAATCACATGATTGGATACATTGACCAAATGACTGGCGGCGTCAAAACTATCGTAGAGGCTGTGGCTACACCGGTAGTTGCAGTCAAGGAAATAGTGGAAGAAACCTCAGATGCTGCTAGTGAAATTTCACCGAATAATGAGTCGAATGCTACTCCAGTAGATGATTTAAATCTAGTACAGACTGTAATTGATGTTGTAGTTGAGCATACGGGTTATCCAGCCGATTTCATTGAGTTAGACCAAGATCTAGAAGGAGAGTTAGGCATTGATACGGTAAAGCAAGCCGAAATAATGGCAGACATCAGAGCTAAGTTTAGTCTTCCAGTAGATGAGGACTTCGTACTTTCAGATTATCCAACTCTTAACCACATGATTGCCTACATACAAAGGATGACTACTGGCGAAGTTTCAGTCGCCCCAGCGGCGCCTATTCCTGATAAGTCACCAGAAATTGTTACAGAATCATCACCGCAACCAACAGCATCAACCTTGCCAGTTGTTTCTGGTAATGACGAAATAGAATCAAAATTAATTGAAGTTGTAGTCAAACACACAGGATATCCGGCAGATTTCATCGAAATGGACCAAGATTTAGAAGGAGAATTGGGAATTGATACAGTTAAACAGGCTGAAATAATGTCTGAGGTGAGGGATATATTCTCTTTACCAGTTGACGAAGATTTTATTCTTAGTGACCATCCAACTCTCAACCATTTTACCGCATATATTGTCAAGATGAGCGGTCAAGATGGCCAGTCATCACAGCCAGAGCCACAAGTCACTGCAACAGCAACAACCAAAGAGACAATTCAAGAGGCAGTCGTCCCTGTAAGTTCTATTCCAGAATCACCATTAGAGCCCTCAAGCAAATCAGGTTGTCGAAGATGGCAAGTTGAAATCGAGGAATGTGCTGGTTCAAATGAGCCAATAGAGTTGACAGGTACAGTTGTTGTGACCGATGATGGATGGGGTATTGCAGAAGAGATATGTTTGATTCTTGAACAGCGTGGTTTGGCAGCAATCCGAGTTGGCTTCGAGTCTGAAATAAGGGATATGTCAATGCAAAAAGAGGGAACTCGTACTGTACTAAGAGCTGATCCAGCAAATATCGAGCACATGGAACAGGTAAGTTCCGAACTCAGTAAATCTAACATTTGTGGAGTTATACATTTGGCTGCGCTGAAACTAGCAGGAGTCGAATGGGAAGAGGACACATACCCTTCTTCTCAAATTGCTTTGGCCGCTCACGGTTGGTTCTCACTCCTAAAAGGATTGGATCACAAATTGAGTCAACTCGATACAGGAATAGTCGCCTCAGTAACGACTCTAGATGGTCGCCACGGCAATATTGGTGAGTTGTTCAATTCAATACAGTGTTCAGCGAGCGGAATAACAAAATCATATGCATTTGAGCAAAACCATCTACGTTCGAGAGCATTAGATTTGCACCCGGAAATAGTCTTAGATGCAACTCACGCTGCTGAGGTTATAGTCAAAGATATCTTTGAGGTCGGTGGAGAGGTTGAAATCGGTATTGATCGGGATGGCAGAAGATGGGCGCTAGTTGCTTTTGATGAGAAATTGGAAGCATCCCGTGAACCACTAACAAATGCTGACACATGGATAGTATCAGGTGGAGGTTCAGGAGTTACTGCGGCTTCAATTATCGGCGTTGCACAAGCAAGTACTGATGCGAATGCTCACTTTGTTTTACTCGGTCGCTCACAACTCATTGAGGAAACCCAGACATGGATTGATTGGGATGATGAACAACTGAATTCTAGGAAAATGGCTCTTAGAGAATCTATGATACAAGAAAGTGAGGATGGAAAGGTTACAATGGTCGACTGGAATCGTAACTGGCAAAAGTTTACCAGAAGCAGAGATGTCTACATTACCCTAGATTGTATCGAGAAAACTGGAAACAAAGCAAAATATCATTCTGTAGATGTCATGGATAAGTCTGGCATGGTAGAACTAGGCAAATCGCTCAACCGGAAGATTACAGGTGTGGTTCACGGCGCTGGTTTGGAAGATTCAAAATTAGTCGCAGACAAGGATTATGATATCTTTGACCGCGTAGTTAGAGTTAAGCTAGACGGCTGGATTTCACTCATGGCTGCTGTAGAGGCATCAGGGACAAAAGCATTGAAGTTCGCTGCTTGCTTTACCAGCGTTGCAGGACGATTTGGTAACGGTGGTCAAACAGATTATGCTGCAGCAAATAGCGTTCTAGATGCAGAAATGGCTAGATTAACCGCAAGTGGCAAATGCCGAGCAGTAGCCATTGGATGGACTGGTTGGAAAGATGTCGGAATGGCTACTAGAGGCTCGATAGAAGCAGTATTTGCTGCAGCAGGAATTGAAACGCTCGACGTTGAGACAGGAGTCGAAATTTTTGTTGATGAGGCACTTGCCGGTGGAAAGCGTAGGGTACTTGGTTGTGGTTCATTGGGGCTTATGGATAAATTCGATAGTTTCCGAGAACCCCCTCTGCGATTACCTTCAGCAATGACTGCGGTAATAGCTGACCCGGCTAGATTCCCTCTAATCGATAAAGTACTTTCATTTGAGGAGGGTAACAGTATAACTACTGAAACCACACTTTCAATTGATTTACATCCATTCCTAGTTGACCACGCCATTGATGGGGTCCCATATCATCCTGGAGTCATGGCACTAGAGATGTTTGCTGAAAATTCGTTACTAATGAAACCGTCTGCTTGTCTAGCAGGATTTGAAAATGTAAGTTTTGGCTTGCCAGTGAAGCTACTCAAAGGTGATATGAAAGTAAGAGTAATTGCTAATCTAGAGGAATCGGCCGAAGGAATTCATCGTGTAAAGTGTACCTTGGTTTCTGACTTAATGAATTCCAAGGGCGAGGTTTTTGGAGAAAGAGAACACCATTCAGCAGTTGTTAGATTGGCAGAGAAGAGCGAAGATTTGACAGAATTCCTCCACTCAGAAATTGAGAAAATGCCAAAATTAGGTACTCCAAGCTTAGAAGAATTGGTAATAATGCCGTCTTTTATCTACAAACGTTACTTCCACGGCCCTAGATTCCAATCTCACGGTGGTGTCATTCGTGGCGTTGGTGATGAACAAATGCCTGGTGCTGATGGCATCGCGCTAATGCGTAATCAATTACCAATCACGGAGCAATTCGAAATGGAAAATGACGGTGGCGAGGTGCTTCTTGAAGCATTACCTATGCTGCTTGAGGCTGGATTCCAAAATGCGGGATTTGTTGCAATGGAATCAGAAGGTTTCTCTTCATTGCCAATAGGTATCGAGTGGTCAACCACCATTCGAGTCCCAGAGCGTTATGAGATTTTACGAATGAGAAGTCTACGTGTGGCAGTTGAAGACGGAGGAGTTACCGTCCACGATGTGATAATTGTTGGCGATGAAGACGCTCCAGTACTGGCAATGAAAGGTCTAAGACTAAAGAGCATGGCACCAGTTCCAGATGAGCAAAGGTTCATTCTTGAACGGTGATATGATGGAATTAGTACATCAAATTCCTGTTGACTTTGGGCCCGATGCTCCTCGACTAATATGCTGGATGGCGCCCATTGAGAGATTAGAACTCTCGCAAGTACAGTTGGCCATCGGTGACGAAGTGTCTAAATTCGTCACAACAAAGCGCCGAGATGAACATCTAAGCAGTAGGTTACTCTTAGAGAAAGCACTGACAGAATGGGGCATTGATGCTAATCTCTTGGAAGTTAGGAGGAACGAGTATCGTGCACCGAGTGTTGCTTATCTTCCAGGCACTTGGATAAGGCAAGAACTCCCATCTATCTCAATCGGCCATTCCAATGGGTGGGTGTTTGTCGGGCTGATTGAACCAGGGTGGACTATCGGCATTGATGGAGAGCCACTAAAATTATCGATCTCTGAGGGAGTTTTTGATATGATGGCTAAAGGTGAAGAATTAAAATTCTTATTTGCCAATCCAAATCACGCTTTAGAATTGTGGACTAGTAAGGAGGCTGTGCAGAAAGCAGCTAGATTGGGAATGAATCTAAATCCCCGGGAAATCAAAATTCCAATTGGAAATAAAATAACTAATATTTCAATTGGAAATTCAAATTTTCAATTGGATATTTCGTCCTTTAATGACTTCAAAATTAGCGTTGCAATTTGCCAAGGCGACGGGTATGATGCTATCCCGGAGGATGAATTGTTAAGCCAGACATTGATGGCAATGGATGAAGATCCCAATTGGTCTATAGGTTGTAAAACAACCCGTTCTAATGCTTAATCACTTCCAAAACATGTAACTTTCTCGACTTTCTTCCCATGGTAAATCTAGTAGAATGCCGATTTCTGTTAGTATGACGTAATTAAACAATAAGTAACTTAGATAACTGATAATTAGAACCAATAAGGATGTATTAATGATTTTTCTTCGCTCTCTTTTCGCTTGATCGAGTGTGCAAATACCTTTGCTACGGAAATGAACAATTAATCCTATCACGGCAAAAGCTAATGCAGAAACCAACATCAATGGCCTGAACCAACCGTATCCATCTTCTCCCCAATATAGCGTATCCGAGAGTGCTGCTGCTGAACTTACACTCGCTAATCCAAACAATACCAAAACTACGCTCGGAAGACAACACATCGAGGCAATTAATGCGGAACCTGAAATGAGTTTAATCAAGGACTTTCGCTCTGAAACTTCCTCTGACACACTATCACCTCTAACAATCTCTGAATTTGTTCTCTTGTATAGCATTAGTGTATGGCTGTAGTTGTAATACCGGCGTGCCGTCAGACCACTTACCCATGTCTCGTAAATTCGGCCCATCAATCAAATGAAAATAAGCGAATTCCTCGGTATTGAAGTCACCTCTACTTCTTGCAACAACCCAATCTGCTTGAGCATCTACACGACGATAGAAAGCCCAATCAGCCAAGGTGTCGTGTGCTTCATTAGCAGGAATATAATGGGTGGCGACCAGCCTGGGGAATCCATATTTATCGCTTGGGATGTAAATTAGCAGTGAATTATTTTCCTCGATTAAATCAAACAATTGTTGATGATAAACGCTATCGCATTGCCCGACAGTCATGTCATCTTCTCCAACGGCTAAATGAACGATAGTAGCTTGCGGCAAGTCGTCAAAATTTGGTTGCCATAGATCTTGAACCGGTCTTGATGCAGCCATTTCAGTATTAACTACCAGCGTTTCATTACCCCAACCGAATTCTTGCACCATCTGTAGTGCACTGAGTGAATACGCCCCTCCTAAACTATGGCCGCCGATGTACAGGTGCTGAGGCATTATAGTCAAATTACCCAGCACATCATCAATCTCTGTACCTCTTGTTTCATCGCTTATTGTCGTATTCAATAAGTTCAGTGCGGAGTAGATGGAATATAATCTCGGTACATGATGCGGCCAGTCAGAGGTTCCTTCAAACACATGGTCATCCCAGTCATCACCTCCATCAGGCCTTACGTCGGTGGGATATTGGATGTAGGCAACTACCATGCCCTTACCAACTAGACGTTCAATCCAGTCAGTGTAAGATTCTCTTTCAGGGTTGTTGAAAGCATGAAAAATAATTGCCAGCGGCACACCTTCAATTCCAGGATTCTCTGGTAAAACTGGAATCGATAAATAAATTGAGAATGTGATGTCATCTTCGGTATTACCTTGTATTGCTGTTACATTATCTGGTAATGGATACGGATAGACTTCCAGTACTTCGCCAAATGGACCAGGGTCAGCTCCGTAGCCAAAAACCGGCTTGTCGGGTGGCGATGGAGCCATTCCAACTAGGGCAGGTATTCCAGGCATCATTAACCATGCAGCGAGGAAGACGGCAAACAAGTGAGTGACAGAATAGAAGTTTTCAATCAAGGGCTTGTTTGATTTTGGCAGATTCGGGATGCCTTTGGACCCAATTGCGCACGAAAAGAGCACGAAACCGTATACTGTGGGCAATAGTAGGAATGCACCTCTTAAGTAACGCAAATCCATAATTACAAACACAGCATACAGACCTAGAATTATACCTGAGATAAATACTAGAACATATCCAATCCAGTTAGGTATTGATTTTTTTTGCTGCCTTCTAATCATCAACCAAAGCCCTATTGACAATATCAACGCACATAAAACAGCCACGCTGGGGACACTTTCTCTCAATGTGAAAGTCAATTCTAGGTTTCTAATTGCTAATGGCCAAACTGCATTTTCTAAGCTATTGCCAAGTAAAAGTAGGTAGATTGTTTCAATTAATGCAACTATTACACCAGTCAAGAATAGTGCTAACGGGAAATATGGTTTGTTCGTGAACTTCAAGAGACTGCTTTTGAATACTGAAACAGTCTTCTCCATGGTCTTGATTTATTTCTTTACTAGAAAAAAGGTTGTAATTTAATTCATACATCTACATTACGAACTTCAGGGGTTTGGTCTGCCAAAATGAACTCTAAAAAGGCAGCCCACAAGACATACTGTATGCTCTTTTTCAATTCCTCCGGTCCGCCGACCTCTTCAATCATGTTGTCGAATGTGTCAGTCGGTGAGTGGTATGCACTGTAGTCTTCATCATATGCTCCTAAGTGGAAAATTGTCTGTGCACCTAGGTTCCTGAACGTTACGTGGTCAGATCTCCCAAAAGTATCCTCATGGACATCCATAACAAGGTTGTAATGGTCATCCCAGTGTTGGTCGCAACCTGCACCATATGACCCTTCGATACGAAGATCCATTGGCGCTTTCAAAACATCCCTGTGAACATAGTCTAGGATAGTTGTAATTGCCACATCTTGAACTTCGGGGTCAAAGTCTGGTCCTGACCAAGCATGATAAGGGAAATAATCTCCATTGGATTTCTTTGCTGGATAAGAAATACCCATCATGTCCATATTAATGTAAAATCGAAGTTCTTTATCCTGTGGCAAGCAATAATCACAATCATTGTTAGCAAAGGCGTTGGAGCCTCGCAGCCCCTCTTCTTCACTTGACCATAGCGCAAGGAAGGTATCACACCTAACCTCGATCTCAAGTAGTGCCTTGGCATATAGCATGACCGCAACAGTGCCCGCAGTATTGTCATATGCACCCTCGTAGGTTCCACCTCCCGGTGGACCCGCAGGCGGAGCAATGTCCATGTGAGCACCAAATCCTTGCACGCATGAATCATCATATCCACGCTTCCAAGCAATTACATTCAAACTCTCAGGTTGGGTAAAGCTTAGTGTATCGGTTACTCGCATCAAGTGAGTCTCATAACCTAGTCCCTCGAAGTGGCCGTGGAAGAATGAGGCTGCTCTCTCAAATGCCGGGTTTGGAGAGCCCATCCATCGATTGATATATCCGCCACAAAGTGTTGAATCGGTACAAACGCTGGTGATGAAATCCATTTTGTCAAACCATTCTGAACCGCTAATAATCGGCTCACCTTCAGAAATTGCATACTCAAAGGATTTACCTTTACCATTGGCTTCAACTATGGTAATACTGACTTCTTCGGCGTAAGGTATGGGAAGTAATTTTCCGTTTATTTGTTCATCATTTACCGTAGCGAATCCGTTTGGAACAACTATGTCATCAATGAACATCATCACATTATTTGGAACTGAGATAGACCTGCCATTGCCAGCAAGGAAGAACGTATGCCATTCACCACCTCTCAGTTCTGCGTCCTCTGCACTGGTAAAATCGATTTGGAAACCAGCAATATCCAGTTCATTATCAGTTGAATCTTCACCAAAACATCCTGCCATTGATGCACTGAATAAAATCAGAACAAGTAGCAAACTCTTGATGGTTGAACTCTGCATGCAATCACCTAATGTAGACTACTCATAGACTTTTTTTAACTTGAGGGGTAATTGGTTTGCCAACAGTTGGTTAATCGTGGTGCGGATAGCGGGAGTCGAACCCACGACATAAGGTTGGAAACCTCAGATGATAACCACTTCACCATATCCGCGATGACCCTTGCGAGTAGTATTCCCCCTTTGAGTCAATCGGTTCAACAATTACTCAAATCCGGGTGGTGGTGGTGGTATCTGCCGATTAAGACCAAACTCTGCGCGGCGATTCTGTGGGGTTGAGGTTTTGCCTGCAAGTCTAGCACGCAGTACATTTTCTGCATGTTCACGACGCTCTTTATTGCGTCTTCTATTATCGGCTTTTCCTCTCAAGAATAACACACCCATCAAAGCGAACAAGACCAATCCTGCTAGAGCAGCTTGGACCATGGGTTGCTTGAGTAACTTGTTGATAGCGTCTGTTTGGTCATCGACAATGTTTGGTGTTAATCTTGAATCTTCAGCATCAAGATTAATCGTAATCGAATCCATGGCAAAGTCTGAACCCGGTTCCTTTGCAACTAACACTAGTTGATAATCACCGTCAACAAGAACTTCCCCGGAGAATACTACTGTTTGTGTTCCACCTGTTTGGGGCGTAAAAATCATCAGTTCAATGGTAGTATCTGCAGCAATACCATTCATAGCCTGCCATTCAAGGATAACTCCTAAGTTGTCCATTTCTGTCGTTACAGTGCAGGTAAAGGAAAAGAAATCTCCACCTGCCAAGTCAACTTCAATTGTAGATTGGCTACAATCTAGTGAGGCCTCACCGGCATTTCTTGTGGGGTCATTTGGCCAATGGTCTAACTTGTAGGCCCCAGCAGTTTGGTTGTCGCCCCATCCGTCATTATCGGAATCTAACCATTGCGAATCTTCTGTAGGAAAAGCATCTTCAATATCTGCCCAGCCATCGCCGTCGCCATCAGGACAACCTTGTTTAGTTCCTTGATCAGAGGAGCCACTATCATTTGGACAACTATCCCCCAATGTTCCCCCTTCATTGTCACCATAACCATCACCGTCTGAGTCAAACCACTGCGAATTGTCTCCTAGCCAAAGGTCGTTTAGGTCACTAGCGCCGTCAGAGTCTTCATCTGGACAGCCAAATCTGTCAATTGTCGAGGTCCCTACAATTGCAGGACAAGCATCTGGGTTGGTACCATTTGGATTATCACCGTATCCATCATTGTCTGAGTCTAACCACTGTGTAGAATCATCAGGGAAAGCATCGTTAGATTGAGCTGTTCCATCATTATCTCCATCAGGACAGCCATAGAGTCCGACATTGGAATAACCTTCCTCTAGTGGACAATCATCTGCTTCAAAGCCAGTTGAATTGTCTCCATAGCCATCACCATCTTGGTCAGCCCACTGGCTTTGCTCAAGCGGAAAAGCATCAGCGCCATCGCTGACATTCCAACCAAGGATTCCTTCAGTTGGGGGAGTAACGTCAGAGTAACCGTCACCGTCCGTATCAGGGCATCCAGTTCTATCTTGAGTTGAGTTGCCAGCAACTGATATACAATTATCCTCCAAATCATCAAATCCGTCACCATCGGTATCTTGGCTTCTTGTTGGGTCATTAGGGAATGCGTCATTCAGGTTAGAAATTCCATCATTATCATCATCTAAACAGCCAAATCGGTCTATGTTGGATGTACCCGCTTCACCCGGGCAAGAATCTGCTTCTAAGCCAGTAGCATTGTCTCCATAGCCATCACCATCTTGGTCTAACCATTGTGTTGGCGTATTAGGTAATTCATCGATCACATTGTCCCAGCCATCGCCATCATCGTCAGGACATCCCATACGATTGCCTTGTGTTGAATTGCCGACTTGATTTGGACAGGCATCTGGATTTACCCCAGCGAGGTTGTCACCAAAACCATCACCATCAGTATCTGCCCATTGAGTCACTTCATTTGGCTGTGCATCATCATCATCTGCCCAACCGTCTTGGTCTGCATCTGGACAACCTAGAGTGTTGTTACGCCATGAGTCACCCCATTCCGAAGGACAAGAGTCGATGTTATTGCCGACTTGATTGTCGCCATATCCATCAAAATCACTGTCTTGCCACTGAGTTGGGTCATTTGGAAAGACGTCGGCTCCATCGTTAGACGTCCAGGAGCCATCACCATCGGAGTAACCATCTCCATCTGAATCAGGACAACCCAACCTGTCGTTAGTCGAATATCCTTCTTGACCTGGACAAGCATCGTCTACAGCATCATCGACTCCATCACCATCGATGTCTTGACTTCTTGTAGGGTCGTTGGGGAATGCATCAGCGCCATCGGAAACAGTCCATGAGCCGTCAGGGTCAGAGTATCCATCGCCATCGGTATCTGGACAACCTTGTCTGTCGTTTGTTGACTCGCCGTAAACTCCGGGACAATCATCTCCATTGTTTCCTAGTGGATTGTCACCATAACCATCGCCATCAGCGTCTACCCACTGTGTAGCATCATTTGGCCATTCATCTGCGCCATTAGCGATAGTCCATCCACCATCAGCGTCAGAGTATCCATCGCCGTCGGTATCTGGACAGCCAAATCTGTCTTGGTTCGAGAATCCTTGAGTTCCAATACAAGCATCTGGATTATTACCAGCAGGGTTATCGCCAAATCCGTCATTATCTGCATCTTCCCATTGGGTGCTATCTGAAGGGAATAAATCATCACCGTCAGCGTAGCCATCTCCATCACCGTCTGGGCATCCTAGGTTGCCAAGTTGAGTTGATGTTCCAAAAGTTATTGGACAATTATCAGGGTTGACTCCACCAGCATTGTCTCCGTAACCATCACCATCTTGATCAGCCCATTGAGTTGGTTCAATAGGGAAAGCATCAGCACCGTTCGCAACTGTCCATATTCCATCCGGGTCTGAATAACCATCATTATCGACGTCATTACAACCGTACCTGTCCATGAATGAAGGACCTCCTAATCCAAGACACGAATCACCGAAAGTTCCACTTGTGTTGTCGCCAAATCCATCAGCATCTAAATCCTCCCATTGAGTTGCATTGCCAGTAAATGCATCTGCGCCGTCATTTACATCCCAAACAGGTCCATTATTGCCTGACGGGTCAGGGTCACTGTAACCGTCCCCATCATCATCAGGGCAACCAGATCTGTCTTGATTTGAACTTCCAACGACAGTAGGGCATGAATCCGCACCATTAGCAGTGGTCCATCCACCATCAGGGTCAGAGTAACCATCACTATCACCGTCGCCACAACCGAATCGGTCTAATGTCGATGTTCCCGGAGATACAGGACAAGCGTCTGGCTCGAATCCAGCAGGATTATCACCGTAAGTGTCACCATCTTGGTCGGCCCATTGAGTTGGTTCGTTGATGAAAGCGTCCGCACCGTTGGCGGTAGTCCATGTTCCATCTGGATCAGAGTACCCATCATTGTCTGTATCAGGACATCCAGTTCTGTCAATCGTTGAGGTTCCAGGAGTATTAAGACAATCATCAAGGCTATCTTCGACGCCATCTAGGTCGGCATCTAGAGTTAGATTAACCAGAGGTACATCGTGATTAATCGCTAATGAGAAAAATTGTGGTCCAGTTGGAACATTGGTGCCAACAACATGAACTTCCCATGTGCCTGCAGCGGGTGCAGTGATATTCATTACTCGCAAATTATTGAGATTATCATTCAAACTGTGTACAGTTCCCGAAGGGTCTGTAAGAGATAAATCAAGGTCATTGACCAGATAAGGTGTTACTCCAGGAGTAGCAGCTGGGTCAGCATATGCTAATGCTACCTGTAAGTCATGAGCTCCTGCTGGAATATTGAAACTCCAACCTCTGTCGTCAGTGGTTGATAATGATTCGTTGTGGACGAAACTGGTTTGAACTGCGCTATACATGTTCAATCTACCATTGCCTTCATGCATGTTGGGAATCGCCTCACCAGCACCATTTGTTGGGCTGCCGTATTGTCCAGCCATGTCAGTTGTTGAGGCTCCTAAAATGGCTTTAACTAAGTACGAAGTAGGATCTGCAACTCCCTCATTTTCAATTAAATGTTCGAGTAACAATGCGGTTGCACCAGCAGCAATGGGTGTTGCCATGCTTGTGCCACCCATGTAGCAGTACTCGGTTTCTGCACTGTCTGAGCCCCAACCACACGATGATGCGGCCGGGCCAGAATATCTTGATTTAGTCGAGTAGATATGAGTTCCAGGTGCTACAAAGTCTGGTTTAATTCTACCATCTTCTGTTGGGCCTCTGCCCGAAAAGTCAGCCATGCCATCTGCGTTGTCAGCAAGACCACCGCGAGATGGCCGATAATTTTCTGAAGCGCCTATAGAAATCGAATTCTTGGCGGTTGCTTCCCAAAGTAGAGAATTGTCATCGATTTCTCCATTGCCGTCTCCATCATCAGCGTCGTTGCCATTGGCATACATTATCACAAGTTGCTTGTGAGTGATTGCACCCATGTCAATTTGCATTGAGCCAGTTGAATATAGACTGTAATCATTACAAGGAGCACCTTGACTTGGCCGAATGCAACTGCCCCAAGAGTTGGTATGTATGCGGCTACCATTTTCAACAGCGACATCAAAAAAGTCTTGATAGTCATCAGGTATGCCCCCGAGTCCTCCATTGTATTCGAATGCGTGAACGAGTAAATCTGCCTCTGGTGCAATTCCCATAACTGTGCCACCACTTGAGGTGCCATCACCAAGTACAGAGCCAGCTACGTGAGTTCCATGGCCGTGATCGTCGTCTGCGCCATCGTCGCATGAGCCAGGGTCCGTAGGGCTATTCCATGTGCAATAATTGTACGGTCTTGGCCATGAATATATGCCATGAATATGATCTGAGAAGTCAGGATGCATTGTGACATCATCGACTCCGCTATCCAGTCCAGTATCTCCTACAGTAACGATTATCCCACTGCCATCTAATCCAGACCAACTACTATCTAGGCCGAGCATTTTTGTATTGTCTCGAATGTCATCAGAATTAATTATCGTATTTGCTACAGAATTGAAAACAAATGCTTCAGGTTTTTCTTCCATCCACTCTACCTCATCCTGCAAAGCAAGCCATTTGACTCCAGTGATTCCAGTATTCACGGTCGCAAACCGGCTGCCGTAGGACAGCAATTGTATGTCTTCTCTTTGCTGAATTTCTTCCGGTAATTGGTAGCCAGAAAGCACAATATCAATGGTAATAATCTCATTAAATTGTAATGAATCTGCCAATCCATGACGGATTTTATCAACCGAATCTAGTTTTAGTATGCCCTCTACGGATAGTTGAGATAACTGATTAATGTCAACGTTTTCAAATAGACAACTAAATCCATTTGGAGGCATAAATGAGTCACATGATATGCCATTGTCGAGCAGATTGTGCTTCCAATTAGTTGGGACAGGTAATTGATGAGTGATTACATATCGGCCGTTTAGATTATCAGAAGCGGTCCAATCGCTCCATTGTTCTATTGGAACCACAGATGCTGTACGGTAAAGCAACGTAATTCCGCCCGCTGAGTGTTCTTGATCGAACCACCCGTTTGCCAAATCTTCACTTGGCATGATGCCAATGGTTTGTAGTGCCTCAAGTTGGTCAGTTTGGACAACCTCTACAGTAGGCAATTGAGATTCCTGTGCCATGGTCATCGGAGCGATAATTTGCAGTAGGAAAAACGCACAAATTGTAACAGATTTCAACGACAGTGTCCGGCTCATGAGCCGATACTGTACCCGGCCCCTCATGAATGATTTGCTTGATTTCTATTGATGAATCACTACGAGAGTTCAAGAACTTGGTCGCTGGCGGTAAGTTATGACTCGTGGTATGAGTAGGTCTAGCAAGGTAGACCCAATGTCACCTTCTTCCATAAACGAGAAGACCCAAATAGTTGGCAGACAAATCTGGCGAGTCGTACCTTATGCAAAGCGATATCCAGGCAGGGTTTTCTCAGGAATTTTCTCCAATGCTATGGCAAGAATGTTTGACCTAATGCCATTTGTTGCTATTGGGTATTCGATAGATTACTTCACTAATAAGACTATGAGCGGCCCAAAATTTTTGCAAGATTTTGTTATTGCTTTACCGGGAGATGTAGAAGTTGGCTATGGTTTTTTGATATTCCTTGGTTTCTTCTTCCTCGCAATCTTTCAAGGTCTATCTGAATATTCATGGCAAACTCTTGGCTACAAAATCCAACACGATCTACGTATGGATGCTACAAAATCCCTCATCGCCATGGAGGCGTCTTACTACGATATGCGGCAAACAGGTCAAATCATGTCGGTTCTCTCAAGCGATGTCAATCAGTTAGAGGATGTTGTGGCCGATTCTTCAACCTCGATTATTCGAATTGTGGTCACTTTCATGACGGCTTTTGTTATTCTTGCCTTAACATCATGGAAATTAGCAGCGGTACTTTTTGGTCCACTGATTCTCATAGTGCCTCTAGTGTACTGGTTTTCTACTAGAGTACAAAGAAAGTACCGCAAACAGAGGGAATCTACAGGTGACATCACGGCGGTATTAGAGAATCTAATCTCTGGGATTTCTGTAGTTCAAGCCTACAATGCCCAAGATTGGGAATCTGATCGAGTTGACAGAGAGTCAGCGGCATACAGAGAACAAGCAATAGGTGCAAGCCAAGACCGCAACAGGTTTGTCCCGATGATTTATGCAATCGCTGGTATTGCTTTTGGCCTACTCGTTTCAGTAGGAGGATCATTAGCCGGTAATGGTGAAATATCGACGGGAGAGTTGGTTACATTCTTGTTAATCAGTACTAGAATGACAATGCCACTGTTCATTTTTGGAATTTTGATAAACCAACTTCAAAGAGGCGAAGCGGCCGCTCGCAGAGTCTTCGCTGTTGTTGACTTAGAACCAGAAATTTATGATAACGAAGATGCGATTGAGTTGACCGAGGAAATCTCTTCAGTAGAATTCAAAGATGTATATTTCACCTATCCAAATACCACCGTGCCGGTATTGAGTGGTATTTCATTCAAGGCAGAGGGCGGTGATTTCCTTGGTATAATGGGTCACACAGGTGCTGGTAAAACGACAATCCTGAAACTTTTGATGAGATATTACACACCAGATAGTGGAGACGTACTAATCAATGGGGTATCGATTGATGATTATACGCTTGATTCTGTAAGAGACAAAATCGGCTTTGTTAGTCAAGAGCCATTCCTCTTCTATGGCTCGATTAAGGACAATGTAATCTATAACCAATCTGCAAATGATGATGAATTACAGACTGCGTTAGAATTAGCGGGGGCTTGGGAATTTATTCAAGAACTAGAGGAAGGTTTGGAGACGATGGTTGGTGATCGAGGTGCAAAATTATCCGGTGGACAAAGAGCTAGAGTTTCACTTGCTAGAGCACTGTTAAAGCAACCATCATTACTCATTTTAGATGAAGCATCAAGCGCACTAGACGCTGAAACAGAGCGCAGAATCCAAGAGAATCTAATCGCCAGTGGTAACGACAGGGCAACGCTTGCAGTAGCTCATCGACTTAGTACCATTAGAAATGCTGATGAAATCCTGTCTATGGTAGATGGGGCAGTAGTTGAACGAGGTAAGCACGATGAACTAGTCGCAGCCGGTGGAGTCTATGCTAGCCAATGGACAATTCAGACCGGTGACATGGCTGGATTGTAATCTAGACTCTTTTCATTATTGGGCGCAAAACTGCAGTCTTTTGAGACTTCTTAGATTCGTTCAAGAACTTTTTATTGCCCAAAATTATCAATGATGAAATCAACACAAACAGCGGAATTCCAACGATTAATGACCAGACAGCTAAACTAAGATTGGCAATAAATATCTCTTCTAACATCTCTGCAATAACGATGATTGATACGAAGATTAGTACTCTTACAATCCCAAGAAAAGTACGAATAATCATCCATATTTGCTCAGTGTCATTTGCTTCATCTGGTTTATCCAGAGCAGACAATCTCTCAACAAAAGATAATCCACTCATATCAGTAGCGGCCACTTTCATCTAACTAAGCAGTTACGGCTAGTAATAGGTAAAAAACCGGGTTTTTGGCGGTTATCAAACAGTACGAGTACGGTCGTCAATTTGGTGTCCAACTCCGGCTTTGCCGCCGGTCTTACTGATTTCTCTCCACGCCTTGATCACGCCTTGGCCATAAGCCCACTGTGCTAGAAATACGAATAATGGGGCGAGAAAAACAGTTCCTATGCTTCGGTGTGGAGAAGTTCCAATTGCTGCTCCTAGCCAACATATGCCAACATATGTTAACATCAGTCCCCCAACACCATGGAAGGCAATACGTGGAATAGTCCATTCTCCAGACAGTGTTAGCCAGTATTCATCAGCAGCTCCACCTGACAGCATACCATAGATTACCGCAATAATGGATAATACGACAAGCGGTGGAAAGAATCCGATTGCGGTATGTGACCAACGAGAAATTTCTGGCCATCGCTTGTTAGCAACCATTCTAGTGTAGCCATAGTTGCGCATCTGTTTCATGAATGGCTTGAAAGGTACTCTTCTGCGATGTGGCATGACATTTGATGGGTCGATGAATAACTTGTGACCTTTGCGCTGAATTTTAGCGTCAAGAACGACATCTTCAGCGCCAATACAACCTTCTTCAAAGAAGTCAACTTCTCTGAGATTTGCCATTCGATGAGCACAGTTTACCCCTGGATTATGGCTAATTGGAACTAATTCTCCCTTTGGCTGAGCACCATATCTGGTTCCAGCAGTCATGAATTTGGTACAGAATGCTACGTCAGCACACTTAGCTCCAAATGAATCCTCATCAGGGGCAAAATTTGGGCCGCCAACTGCACCAACTTCTGGGTCTTTGAACCAACGAATGAGTTTCTCAACCCAGTCTAGTGGAGGTATTGTATCATCATCGGTGAACAGAACTAAGTCATGGTCCATTTGTCTTAAGGCAAAATTACACGCATCTGCACGATTGTTAGATGAATCATCAATCCAAGTAGCACCATATTTTTCACAGACCTCTTTGGTATGGTCTTTTGATTTTGAGTCAGAAATAACGATTTCAAAGTGAGGATAAGTCTGCTTTGAAAGACGCTCCAAGACAATATCTAGTTCGTCAGCGTTATTGATTGTTGGAATCAAGACAGCAGCCTTGTAAGGCTGGCCGTCATCTTTCAACAACGGTTCGACACTGGCGCCCATAGCGTCTCCACAGAAGACACCGTTATGAATCCGAGGGA
>CALDPP010000184.1 GCA_937911345.1 uncultured euryarchaeote
ACAAGGTCCTGCTGGAGCAGATGGGCAAGATGGTGCTGATGGACAGAATGGAGCAGATGGACAAGATGGTGCTCAAGGCCCAGTAGGCCCACAAGGTCCTGCCGGAAATGACGGAGCTGATGGACAGAATGGAGCAAACGGACAAGATGGTGCTCAAGGTCCAGTTGGCCCACAAGGTCCTGCTGGAGCTGATGGGGCTGACGGAGCTGATGGACAAGATGGTGCAACTGGCCCACAAGGACCTGCTGGAGCAGATGGTGCTGATGGACAAGATGGTAACGATGCATCAATTGGTTTCCAAATGACATTCGGAACACCCAACAATCCCGTCTTTCCCTCGAGTTTTACAACGCCTAATATGTCCAGTTTTAACACATTTCACGTAGATCCCTCGACTAGTTATGGGCAAAAAAGTGAGCTACTTTGGTTAGATATTTCCCTCTTTGACTTATCCAATAATAACATATCAAGACATGTTATGTCCTTTAAATCAGGGGATACTTTAGAGATTAGAAATAATGACGACTTTGCTGTATATGAGATAGCGTCAGTGGTTTATTTTGATAGCCAAAATTATAACGTTCCTGTTGAATTTATTGGCTTCACTATTGGTTCAATGCTTTCTTGGGGCGGTAATAGCTCATTTTCACTGAACAATGATTACAGTTTTGTCTTTGATAGGTCTTACTCTCCAGTATACTCTGCAACAACTAGTTACTATAATAATGACTTTTCTATCAGTTTTTCAACATCTTTAACAATAAATCCCATATCCAGTGGACTTCCTTGTCAGCCGACTCTAATGTATGAGGTTTGGGTTGTAAATCATGGTTCTGGAAACACTTTTTATGCCGCCTCTGCCTGTGGAACTCCGACTAATATCAATATCGGTAATTATGATGACATTATAGAAATTTTCATCACCCATAATTGGGTAAATCTGCCTTGGAATGCATATGAAATAACAGTACTTAATGGAGTTCACTTTTTTGAAAAGAAGTATTAAACAGGTCATTCAGAAATTTTCAAATTTAAATCCGGAAACCGGTATTCTCGCAACCTTCGGATTTGAGTAAAACCAGTGGGCGCAAGTCCCACTCCCTGCACCATATCAATAATCCAAAGTTTGACACCCATTTTTGATTTTGGAAACCTTTAAGCGAATTTCAATTATACATTGGTTTATGTCAAAAATTGAGAAGCGCCCAGCTACAGAGAACGATATTTTGGTGACAAATGACAGACATGGTTTTGATGAAAACCCAAACCTCGATCCACCTATATTGCATGATGTTTTAGTCGACGGTTATCCTGCTAAGGCAGGAGTCGGTTCATTCGGTATGTATAGTACACGAATTCTATTATTATTTGACCCACCTCATCCAGAATTTGGAGATGAATTTGGCACGAAATATTTCATGTTCGATGACAATGTACCTGGTTTGGTAAATTGGGGTCATGAAGGAAAAAGTTTCCACATTGAGTTAATTGTGTAGTATTAGTTCTGCTCAGAATAAATTACTTATTTTTTGAAACAAGAACCCAAAACCGTTTAACCGTCCTATTACCAGCGGGCAGTGTGAACACTATGAGACGCAAAGATGACGACGTTGGCGGCCGGCTAATTTCATCTGCCATTGTACTACTTATTCTCACTTCATTAGCGCCGCTAATTAGTTCAGGCGGACCAACTCAGCAAGCCGTTTTGGGCGATTCACAAGTGTTTTCCACAAGTTCGTCAAATGAATCTTATGACCTATTTATTGATTCTCCGACTTCTGAGTCTGGCGGTGATGGTTCTATCTCAACCGCAGAACCTGATGGTTCCTCAGAGGAATTGAGTGTTCTATCTACTGTTGAATTTTACACCAACGAAATGATTAGCGACATTCGATTCTATGGCGAAGGTGCAAACAATTACATTGAGTTGAGTATTTACTTAAAGTTCACAGGTAATGATGGCGCAACCACAGATGTCACCTTCAAGCTGAAGTCTGGCAGTTCAACTATTGAGCAGGTAGTTTTGGAACTTGACGATCCATGTACCGAAGGTGGTGGCTTTGGCGGTATCGGAGGAGGGTCTTGTTCTTATGCAGTAAACCAAATAAATTTCGAAATTGACCAAGGAGGTTTCCTAGTTGAAAACGGGAAGAAATTGGGTCTTGAAATTGACGCTACAATAGATGGCTGCCAAGGTGGCGGTGGTATTACTGGCGGTGATGCAAACTGCGACGTCGAAGTTCAATTCGGTGATATTGATTCTACCAACAGTTTCTCTAAACTAGAGGTAAAGGCCAATGCTTTGGCTAACTCGGCCGTCAAGGTTCACATGCCAGGGTCTGGCTGGACAGACAATGAAGTATTGGAGTGGTATCCTAATCATCGTCAAGAATTTAGAGAAATGCAGTTTACCTTGCAGGTAAAAGACGCATTTGGTAGAGACGATATTGAAAGTGTTAATCTAATTATGAGCACAAATGAAGGTGCAACAACTGTATTCAACGAGGAGTTTGAAGATGACGATTTGACACTTGACAACAATGGCTTGGTTGGTAACTTCACATACACATTCAATCAAGGTATAGAACCAGGCGATTATGATGTTACTCTTGAAATTAAAGATATACAAGGACACACCGTTCTGTTCGAGCATGAAGGATTAGAATTCATGGAACATGGAATCTATCTTACCTTGCCATCTAACCAACCTGACACGGTGTTGATTGCCCCAGGTCAAACCTCAAGTGTTGAATTCTTGGTTGAACACACAGGTTCAACCTCTTCCGACTTGGAGGTTGTCTTTGACTTGGCACGTTCATTGCCATCTTCATGGTCAGATCCAATTTGGGATAAGCCGCAAGGTTACTCATTACAAGGTGGAAGTTCTTCTGCAAGACCGATTTTGCAAATTGATGTTCCTGAAGGAGATTTATCTAACACTCCTGACAAACTTGAAGTTGAGGCGAGAGCATTTGCCGAAATTGATGGAACCGTAACTGAGGTCGCCGTAGTAGAAATTATTCTCAACATCGAGGAAGTCGGAGTGTTTGCACCACCTCGTGTCTCAATTTATGAGGATGAGGAACACCAAATTCAAATCGCAGATTCAACAAGACCAGAATTCTATGATGAAACACTGTCACATTATGTCGATGACTCAGATGCGTTTGGGGATTTCTACATAGACATATTCAATTCTGGTTTTGATACAGATTCATTCTTCATTAGAGTGAATGAAATGCCGACATCTTGGCAATACATATTCCGTGATAATGACACTGGTCTTGAACTTAACGAGGAAGGGATTAACTCCATCACTCCTGACATTGGTTCAGGTGATGTTTTGACCATAATAATGGAGGTATATCCGCCCACAGATAGAGAGGCTCAGGACATAGGTTTGATATCGCTCGACATAACCAGTTCTGGCGATTCCGAATTGGAGACTGAAAGTAGTTTTACTGTTCACAGAACTTTTGGAATCCTAGCAGAGGTAATATCGGATAGTGATGGTGGTGACTTAGGAACAGTTGGCCCAATAGCGCCCGGAGAAACATTGAGTTACACGGTTAGAATTTCTGACACAAGCGATTTAGCAGGTGAGACTACATGGCGAATAGTAAATCCAAAAGATTTGGAGAGAAATATTGACGCAG
>CALDPP010000185.1 GCA_937911345.1 uncultured euryarchaeote
ATCGTAACCACATGATGGACAGATGTTAGGAATCTCAATCTCCTGTTCAGTAGGGAGTTCATGAGAGAAACTTGTTCCATCAGCATGATTTCTTTCCAGCAAATCCTCTTGTTTTGCTCTACCAAGGCTTTGTTCTATCTTTGGTATTACATCGCCGCGACGAACGATCAAAATCTTGTCACCGATTTTAATTCCCAATCTAGTTATTTCACCGGGATTGTGTAACGTAGTATTTTCCACAGTAACCCCTCCAACGCTTTGCGGTGCTATTCTTGCAACGGGAGTTACATTACCGGTTCTGCCAGTTTGCCAATCGACGCTAAGCAATACTGATGTTGCTTCTTCTGGAGGAAACTTCCATGCTAATGCCCAGCGAGGGTGATGTGCGGTCATCCCAAGATTTTCTCGTTGTTGTAAATTATCTAATTTGAAAACTATTCCATCGATTTCGTATGCGAAATCACTGCGTTTTTCGGACCATTCTTTCGTATGTTCAATCATTTCCAATTGTGGCTTGTCAGA
Source organism: uncultured euryarchaeote (assembly GCA_937911345.1). Taxonomy (GTDB): domain Archaea; phylum Thermoplasmatota; class Poseidoniia; order Poseidoniales; family Poseidoniaceae; genus MGIIa-L1. Next base: position 523 of record CALDPP010000185.1, read on the forward strand.
TTTGAAAATGGTCCAAGGTGCTGGCTCAATACCTGCTTTCTGCAACCAAGACAGCAATTCGCTATCGTTCACCGCACTGGGTCTTTCGTTGACGAATTTCACATCGTAAGCACAGAATACTAGATCCGCAGCATCGGCCTTGCCATCACCATGCTTTTGCCGCAATGCTCCAGAACATAGATTTCGAGGATTGGGGGAAACTGTGCGATATTTTTCTTCAAAGACCGCAAGAGGCATCACAACCTCTCCCCTAACGTGACAATCAGCAGGAACATTGAGCCTTAGAGGAATGTTGGCAATCAGTTTAGCATTCAATGTAACATCTTCGCCTCTTTCACCACTACCTCTTGTTGCAGCTCTGTGTAGATTACCTGCAACATATTCCAGAGACAGTGCAGAGCCATCGAGTTTCGGTTGTGCTAGATATTGTTGGCCACCAAATGTAGACTGGGTCACAAAATGAGTTATGTCATCATCTGTTGTGCCTTTATCCAAAGACCGCATAGGGAATATGTGCTCTACCTTAACTGTCCCTGGCAATGGTTCCGGCCCAACTTCATGAAGTACTGAGTTATCCGGGTCTAATGTTTTCAATTCATCCCATAATTTGTCAAAATCTGCATCTGAAATCTCTGGAGCCGAGTGGTTGTAGTACAACTCGCGATGATAGCGAATCGCCGATGAGAGTTCCTCAATTCTACTCTTTTCGGCCATGGTCAACCACCGAAGTCATAGGCTTTGAATATCACGAAAATTGTAGACCAAGTAATTGAACATCGGCCAAAGGACAGCGCGTCATAATCGCTTGAGACATGATTCTTAGATGAATCTCTGCAACAACTGCAACTGTGGAAGAAAACATATGGCCTGCATGAACATTATTGTCGTCATCAGACCAACAACAATGAATGTGAGTGAAAGCGTTGCCTTCTTGTGTTCTAGCAATATTACCTGATAGACTAACAAGTTCTGATGGGTTTTCGAGTTCTCTCTTGATATAAATTCCATCATTATTCATGTAACCGTAGACATTGTTGCAGGTTCTACCAATGCCGCTTGTGATGGCTGCTGCATTAAACCCCACTTCATCAGCAAGTTTCTGCAATGATGCATGGATTTCTTCTCCTGGATCAATTCTCACGAGTAAATCTTCGTCGCTTCTAGTCCATTCCATGATGCTTCCAATAGAATTCGCCTATTGGTCATAACGGTCACTCTGACTCTTTTTCTTCTTCATAAAAGCGTGCAATAGCATGTTTGGCTTGCTCTAAATCGTGGTAACTTCCGCCAAGTGGTAATGGACCAAACACCCCCCAACCTTTGCGAAGTAGCATAATTCTGCGTTTTGGTTGTTTTTTTGCCAATCGCAATTTAGTCCATTCATACCTTTGTCCATCAGCAAATAAGTGGGTGGAAGTAACTGCATATCTTTTTGGAACTAAGAGATAGATTATGTGTAAAGCAAGTAAAGCATCCCAAACTATGCCATAGATAATTGGTGTTTTAGATAGAGAAATAAGGGCCCATGGAAGACTCATCATTGCTGCCATAGAGAACAAATTACCCCATTGTCGAATTACTTCGTGAGCACCCTCACTAGCCCAAGCGAAACCGCCATTTGGTAGATCTCCAAAATTGGGAACATCACGATTTTGTTTAGTAAGCCAGAATGCATCCCATAGCACAATCGAGGCAAGAATGATAATCACGAATAAAGCAAATGATTCTGAAGATGGTAAATCGATTACTGCCAAGTAAATCACTCCTGCAATCCTTGACGTGTGCGTCGCAAAAATAGTACCACAACTATTATCCCAACTATCAATAGAATCAAAGTTAGAGAATTGAATGAATTGTCTGAATTGTTCGAAGACCCCTCCAAGGTATCCGGAATGCCATCGCCATCATCGTCTTGGTCTTCAAATAAATCAGAAGTCACGCCATCTGGGCAATTTAGATTGTCAGGCTGCCCATCTCCATCAGTATCTTGCCAAGCACACGGGTCTAACGACCATTCGTCTCGAGAATCAATAATTCCATCATTATCATCATCGTTGTCATACACATCTGGACCACAAGATCGACTTGCCGACAAATCAAACCAAGTAGCATCGTTACAGGTGGAAGTAAAGTCACCATCGGAATCAAGTAATTTTACTTCAATTGGAACTATTTTCTCTGATTGTGCTTGGAATGAATCAGTAACCACTACTTTCAACAAATAACTACCAGGTAGTGCAATAGTAATCAGTTTGGTATTATTGTCTGATGAGGCAGAGTATACTTCACTACCAGTGCCATCAGTAATGAACCATTGATAATTCATTTCTAGTGCAGAATCGTAATCATCCGTAGCATCAATTGTTGATTCAAACGGTATGGACTGCATAATTAGGTCAAGTTCTGTCGGAGATACGGAACTAACTTGAGGGGGTTGGTTATCTCTGAGAGAGAATATTATTGCTGATTCTAATTGGGTTAGTTCGCTGGAGGTTAGAGTCTGGGTTTCTGGCGGGTGTCCAACTGAATTGGCAACTATTTCGAGAGATTGAAGTATAACATCAAAATATAATTGAGCATATTTTAATTCTAACTTTATGGCTAATTGTGCTGCAATGCCCTCAATTATGAGGTTCTCTGTAGTTCCATTGGAATATACTAACGAAATTTCAAAACTTGTAGGTTTTGCAATATCAAAATACTTTGCTGTAAGTTCAACTGTCTGGTAAAAACTAGCACTCGCACCATCGTATATTGAAACTGGTTGATCTATTTGTGAGTCGGTGAAGCTGGCAGTTACTGCACCACTAACTTCTACATTCCCAGTTACTACTGCATTGTTCATGATTATTGGATAATCCTCGGCAGATAGTGAGGTTGATGCTGATATAACCGCATTGCCAACAATTAGCGGAGCGGTTGTATCAGGCCCATCAGCGTGTAAATCAATGCCAATGGTATAACTTGATATTTCAAGGCCGTCAATAGCTAAAGAATCAGAAAAACGCCCATGGTGGCTAATTAGTGCGGTACCAAAACCACTGCCTGTAAGTTTGACATTTGACAAAACACCTGATGAAGAATCAAAATCTATTGCTGGTGCCCCGGATAGGTTAATCGATTCGATATCTAATGC
>CALDPP010000186.1 GCA_937911345.1 uncultured euryarchaeote
GCCCGCTTGGTGTAGAGGTTATCATGCAGGATTGTCATTCCTGCGACCCGGGTTCAATTCCCGGAGCGGGCGCCAAACGCCAAACTCTGTAGTAGCGCAGTTCCTCAGGCGCGACAAACAGATTAAGAAAGGAAGACTATTCGGATAGGTTGAGTTGGGAGATATGGTTGAACTAATCGATTACAAATGTGCCACATGTGGAAGTATAGAATCATTCCACAGAGAGCGTAATGGAATAAGCTGCAAGGCCTGTGGTTCACGAGTATTCATGAAACTCAGAAGAACCGGCACAAAGAAACTCAAAGCCGAGTGATTGCCCCACGGATAGTTCAAAAACCGCCGGGTATTTTGCTAGTTCATGACGTCGTGGTTAGAGTCTAAAGCCCCGACGAGATTCGAACATCTACTTACTTCAAGTTCAATTAAGGATACACTTAGCACGGCATCGACTGGTACTAATCCTCCTCACCTGTTATTGTCAGGGCCAAGCGGTGTTGGAAAAACTGCAGTAATGCGAATGTTAGCGAGACAGCTATTGGGCCCCGGTTGGCAGTCTACAACTCACATATTGAATGCGAAAGATCTGTCGCGAATGCCCGGAGCAATGAAGATTTTTGAAGAATTCATTCGGCCAAGCGGCTCAAGCAATAGCCTTGCTGGGCTTACTAGCTTAGATATATTCACGGATTCACTTGCAGAGGTGCCTAATGATCCAGGCCCGCCTAGCGGACATGAAACCTTTAACAATAATTCAGACGGGAGAATAAAACTTTCAAGAATTATTGTCATTGAGGATGCTGACTATCTTGGAAATTTACGGCAAGCATATTTACGACGTATGATGGAACAAAGCAGTTTAACCTCAAGATTTATTTTTACCACAACTACTCCTTCTAGACTTATTGAAGCATTACGAAGTAGGGTTCAACACATTCGTTTTTCACGATACGACCGAAAAACCATCGAAAATCGGCTGACAGAAATTTCGCAACAAGAACTTCTTGAGCCAGCCCGCGGAGTTATTGGAGATATTGCACATGTAAGCGAGGGAAATATACGCAAAGCGATTTTCATTCTAGAACTCATGGGCAAGCGTGATTTACTTGGTAATCGAAGAAACTTGCAAAACCTCATCTCATCAATAAAAGTAAGAGAAATTCAACAGGTATTAGAAGAGGCGATGCGCGGTAGAGTTCATGATTGGCGGTGGGAAAAAACCAATGGCCGTAATGTTAGAACATTGAAAGGAGCCATGGGTTTGTTGGATCAGCTCATGGAAAAGCAAAATTTCGAAGCAGAAGACATCGTTAATCAATTTCACAAACTTCTAACAGAAGGTAGGATGAATCTCGACGAGATGTTGTTATCTAAGGTCATGATTAGTCTAGCAAAGTGCGAAGTTTCTGTATTTAGGACTTCACAACCGAGAATTGAATTAGAGCGGTTTCTACTTGATGTTGCCAAACACTCTGCAGTATGAGTCAATCGGAATACTCTTGATAGCACGACCATTGGCAAGGCCGGGCGCGTAGCACAGCTGGATAATGCGTCGGCCTCCTAAGCCGAAGATCGCGGGTTCGAATCCTGCCGCGCCCGCTTAACCAACTCAAAAAAGGGCAAAATTGGGCAATGAGTAAAAAGAGAGACCTATTGGTTGCCATGATACGATGGCTCGCAACAACCCCAAAACCCCGGATTCGGCAATAGAATTGCCTGATCCATACGGCCATGGGTTTGAGAGAATTGAGGATCCGTTGGAGAAAACTCGAATACAGTGGAACCATTTGGAAACAAGAAGGAAACTATTCGGTAACATTGCAAGAAATTGGATGTTAATTTACTGGCGCTCCATTGTTGGTTTAGTGTTGGCTTTTACAGCAATGCTCGGAATATTGTTTCCAGATCAAATTTCTGATAAGAACTGGCTGATTATTTTGTTACCTTTACCAGTTCTATTCGCTGTAATCCCCAACATAATAGCCGTTGAATCAGCATGGCATGCAATGCAAGCAAAACTGTCTTTACGAGAGCAGGGTGGTTTGAGCGATGGCGTTAGACATACACTTAGAGTGCAGCCAGGCATAGATCGAATAATCGATGGCCTGAGAGATCATCGTCGGTCAAATTTAGTAAGTACAGTTCTTATTAGTATTGCATTCTCAATGATACTATTGGCCACTGCAACAAAGTCAGGGACAGTTGCGTGGAATCTAGCCTTATTAGTGTCCGCAAGCACAGGTTTCATCTATACATTCCACGCCCAATATACGAACCTAAATGTCAAACAATTGGGCGACAGATTCCCTAACTTAGTATTCCATGCACCAACACATCACCAGACACAATTGGGAAGTATATTGAGTGACTTATTATCGGCTCATTTGGACCCTGATTTGGAGTTGGAGTGGAATAATTGGAAGACAGAATTACATAACTCATTGATGCCAGGTAATGATAAGAAACAAGCACTTGAGAGGCTATTGTATTTACTCTACTTACACAATTTAGGAGAAATTACCGATGCCGACGTAAGAAAAGAGTTTTCTACATTTATCATCAAAGGAAAGCTAGAATCAATCCTCTACAATCAAGATAGCGATTTTAATTGGCGTACATTACAGCGGTTAATTTCTCATGCTAATGCATGGCAACCAAGCGCCTTCAATTTATTAGATAGGTTGCAGATTGATTTGTTAAGTGGCAAGCCAGAAATTTCTAGAGCGAAATGGCGTATGGATGTAGCCCTTGATGACTTGTGCGTGGGTGGGGCAACAAATCTGTTTATTGTGTTGAATAATCAAACTTTTGAGAAGCGGAATGTCACAGTCGAGGTATTGGTTCCTAATGGAGAGCCGGAAACACGAACTCACCGTTTTGAATTAGATGCTTGCCCCCCTCCTCGCAATGCCCTTAAATTATCTGCAACAAATGACGAGGATTGCCTAGATTGGATTCCGAGATACTTGCACAAGGGGGTAGTATTGTGGATGAATATCGCATGGAACAGAAACTTCTACGGTAGAACCAACATTCAGGTTGTACTCAGAGATGAGTCAGGGATCGTTCTAGAATCAAAGGTTTTGACCACAGAGGTCAGCAGAAAAACCTCCAATGCGCTTAGAAAGCGTATGCTGCGTCTCGAAAAAGCCCGAGAAATCGGTGAAATGGACATACCAATTGCGGGATGACGGTTTAGCCAACTTTGTCTTTGTATGCGGTTGGCTTATTTCCCCCTCTCCCTTCGGTGGTTTTGTCGGGTGACTTACAATGGAAGCATGGGATATACTGGTTATCGGCGATGGCCCCGCAGCATTGCGCTCTGCTGCAGTTTCAGCAAAAAACGGAGCAAAAACTCTGCTAATATCTTCAAAGGCTTTGGGCAATGGAGGAACTTCAGCACTTGAAGGACTGGCAGCACCGATTCATGAAATGAACAATCGAGGACATCGTGAAGATACCATAAAGTCTGGTTATTTTTTGTGTGATCAAGATATTGTCACGACAAAAACCAATATGGCAATTGATGAGATGAATCACCTAGAAAAAGCCGGGGTAGTGTTTAGCAGAGATGCCAAAGGCCTCCCTATGACAAAGAAAGGAATCGGCCATTCGAGTTCTAGAATTGTTGATGCTGGTGATGCTTCAGTCAGAGATGTTCAACAAGTCTTAGAGGAGCAATGTATGAAAAATGGTGTTGTTAGGAGGGGCGATCAACTACCGATAATGTTAGTCAGCACCAAGCAGAAAGTAGACGGAGTAATCACTCTGGATATGGTAAATGGTAGATTTGTCGCAATCCAAACTAAAGCAGTTATTCTTGCTGATGGTGGTTTTGAAGGGATATTCAATGGCACAGACATCGGATATGGAATGGATTTGGCCCTTCAAAGTGGCATACCATTGAGGGACATGGAATTCATCAGTAAAACCCCATTTGGGGTAACTGATAGTAAATTGACTCTATCATCAAATATGTTGGGATACGGAGCAAACCTATGTGACACATCGGGAAATTCAATTTCTGCTGACAATCTTGTTGAGCTTTGTGAGACTATTTCACAATCATCAGGTGCAGTAATTGATGGCAGAGATATGGGTGATGACAAAGTTTGGTGGCAATCTGCATTTAGGGCTGTCAAGAGTTCTACAGGCGTAGACATGAACAAGTATACAGTTGGCTTAGAGAATCGAGTAAATCAAACCCTTGGAGGAATTGCAACCGATGAATGCGGAAGAGCAGTAATAGGTAGCTGGTCTCGGTGGTTTACTGGCTTATATGCTGCAGGAGATGCAGCGTGTTCTGGGCTAAACGGTGCAGGCACTCTACCAGGTAATCGATTACTAGATGCATTATCAGGCGGTAGTAGTTCGGGTAACCATGCTTCTGAGTGGGTAAAAGGACAAACATTTTCCAATACTGAAAATTTGATTTCTTCTCTAGAATCATGCGAAGCAAACTTTACGGCAAGATTTTCTGAAGAATCGTCGGATACTGTACAGAGAGTTGGCGCATTAAATCTCAAATTACTGTCAATTGCCGCTAAATTTACCGCTGCGCCAAACAGCTCCGACGACCTCTCAGGGTTGCTACAAGAGTTGGAGCAGGCGGAACTCTCAGCGGAATCAATACACATTGATCAACAATCTTTGATTGCTAATACTAACTTTGCTGGTTTATTGAGAATTCAAGCCGGAATTCGACTGTTAACAGCTTCAGTTAGAGCCTCACTCGCACGCAATGAATCTCGAGGAGTGCATCAAAGAAGCGACTTTTTAGAAGAAAATTCAGAATTACTTCACCATATTACAGTTGATAATGACGCAAACATCGGCACACTGGCTGTAAGAAAAGGGCAGAAAGATAATTGGATACTAACTCCTCAGTGAAAGACAATAACTTGAATGCTCTAGCAGAGGCTATGAGCGACCAGACATTATTCAGCAAAATCATTGCTGGAGATATACCATCACACAAGGTTGCGAGCGGTAATGATTGGTATGCATTCTTGGATATCTTCCCTCGTCGTGATGGTCACACACTGGTAATTCCGCACAAACAAGTTGGCAATCTTCAACAATTAAGTGATGAGGAGGTAGCAAGTTTATTTTTAGGAGTAAAACAAGTGCAGAGAAGGTTATCAAAAGTTTTTGACACAACAGATTTCACTATTTGTCTACATGATGGTCCACTTGCTGGACAAGAGGTCCCCCATGTCCATGTTCATGTGATTCCTAGGACAATCGATGACGGAGGAATGACTCTTATGGCTATGTGGCCAAATACCAAACATAGCGGGGAGGTAAACCATGAGCAATTATCTGCTATTGCCGAAAAACTGACCGGGGTGGAATTATGAAACATCCAGATCCAGAAGAGATGAATGATGGAGTACTTGATCACCGAGGAGAAGTTTTGCCTTATCTGTCAAAATCTGCTAAGAATATGAAAATGGATATGCTGCTTGAAACACCATTGCCGACCTATGAAGGGGAAACCCCTGGGTCTTACTTCTGGACAAAAGTAATCTATTGGATTTGCCACCGGATTAGCAAAGTACAATATCGCTCAATAGAGGCCTCAGGAATGGAAAAGATTCCAAGAGACCGTGGGTCTCTATGTTGTGCTTGGCATACCAATGGGATATTAGACGCATTGCAAATAACATTGAATCATCCTGAGTACTTTGTATTAGGTGCAAGGCACGACTTAGTTACTCGACCAATATTGGGCTGGTGGACTAGAAAGATGGCGGTTCAGCCAGTGGTTAGAAAGGCTGAATTACTCCGTGGCGGTTGTACTGAAGAAGAGGCGAACTTCCTCAACGGCCGTTCTCTAATGACTCTTGCATCAGGAATTTCACATGGGTATGGATGCGTTTTGTTCCCCGAGGGAACTAGCCACAATAACTCATACATGCTGAGATTTAGAACAGGTCCAATGCGAACGGTTCTTGCGGCAAGCGCCCTCGCAAAGGCTTCGGACAAGAAATTGCCAGTCTTGATTCCCATGGGACTTCATTTTAGAACAAGAGAGTATTTCCGTACTGATGTTTGGGTCGAATATGGTGACCCAATACAAGTCGAGGATAATGATGTGCCGCAAAACCTAGTCGATGCAGTATCTACTGGTACATGGTCTGAACCTCCAGCGGATTCAGTGTTTAAACTGAGAGACAAACTGAGAGAAGATTTAGTTCCACTAAGTCCAAATGCTTACTCATGGGAAGAGTATCGAGGACTTTTACTACTCGGCCATCTCAATGGAAGACTGGAAAATAATGCGCCAAAATCTTGGCGTGAGGAAGTGGAACAGGCTAGATTTTTTAGGAACAAATACAGCATTGAATCTAAATCCACAGATATTGATAATTTACAACCCGAGAAAATAACTGACGATTTAGTATCTAAATCAGAAAAAGCGGCCGAATTACTCCATAAAAATGGATTGGATGGAAGGGATTTGAACACCAACTCCACTAACCTAGCCAAGCCAAAATTGAGTAAACTACCATTTTCTGCAATTAGAATTAGCCTATTTACACTACTGCTGCCAGTGTTTTTGATTTCACTATTGCCACAAATGATCTTGGGCAGAGTATTAGGGGACTCTACTGATGAGGGTATTGATGCACGAACTTCTTACCAATTTTTAGCTGCGATGTTTGGCTCTATCATTATCTGGCCGTTGTCCTCTACGCTAATGGTTGGGATACTATATTGGCAAACTGGTACTATCGAGAACATTCTAGACATTAGATGGACAGAAGCTTTTGGCACCTCAGAATTTAGTGTGGCACTATCGATTTGTATGTTGTGGCTTGCGATGTTCCCGATTTCACTTATCACAGGTCGATTGTTCTCTCTCGTATGGGACGATTATGTCGATTTAAGAGGGTACATCCGGAAAATAAAATTGCCAAAGGCTGACCGAAAAGAATTGTTCCAAATTATTGCCGAAATAAAGCAGGATTTGTCCAGTTCAAAGTAAATCTTGGGTTTGATTCAAACGGGATGAGTGGTTCGGGGTTAACGTGACACCCAGTGACGCGGTATCTTTAGTTAGAAAATGGCTTGATGAAGAGAGATTATTTGTCAAAGAGCAGAACGATCCAAGAGCCCATGCCCACTTCTTAATCAAGTACCCCCAAGGTAAGCAAGGACATATGTTCGCAGTGGTAGTTCCCAAGAATAGGGACCTTGTAGCAATCTCAAGTATGACCCGAGTAGACAAAGGGCAGCAAGATGAAATGAGCAATCATATGAAAGATGACAAAGATGGTTGGTCTGAATGGATACATGAAGCGAGATTGCAATTAATTGGTTCATCTGTTGACTGGGGAATACACATGGGCCACCAAGGTAACAAAAAGCCAGGTCCATTGCAAGCATTTAATGTCAGTCTACCAATTTGGTTTGATGGAGTGACAAAGAATGAATTCATGCATTCTCTGCGAAGGCTTTGGCTAGCAAAACTTGGAATCATTCACGAAATAAAATATTCATACGGCCCGGGTGTTGGAAAACCGGGGCCAGTCGATGATTGGCAAAACAGTAATCCAACCAATATCGAGCCACCAAAATCAAAGTCTAATCAGCAAGAAAGCATCGAGGTGGAATTCGATGAAAAGATGTCTTTTGGGACAAGTTTTGATCCATCAGAATGGGCTTAACCCAATTTTGAAAATATGACCTGAAAGGGTCGTTATTAAGTACCATGAAAACATGGTTTATGTGTTGTAAGAGGGATAGTCTATGAGTCAAACATTCAAATCCGTGAGTTTAGTATCAATTATGCTGTTATCTGTATTGTCCGGAATGGTCGTTGCTAGCGATTATGCCGAAGCAAATACTGTGGTTATTACTGAGCCACAACAAATTGTTGACGGTGGCTCAGCATCGGATACTCAGACTGCGATAGTAGGTGACAGCCAAGGAAATGTGCACATTATCTGGGCTAGAAATAGTCTACATTTGTACTATTCAATGGTTGCAAGTAACGGTGAAATTCTTATTGATGCTACTCAAATAACCAATCCGGGAATTCACAAAGTTTGGCACCCTGATGCAGCAGTCGACGAAGATGATAACATCCACATTGTTTGGACGGACAAATCCGGAACTCACAAAATCATGTACACTGCTCTAAGCCCGTACAAAATACAACCATTCAACGGACAACCATCAACAGATGGAGCCATAACTGGTATCGACGACACAGTAATCTCGCAACGTGCTCAAGACCGTGATTGGCCATCACTCGATATCGATTCTCAAGGTAATGTTCACATCGCTTGGGAAGATGAGTATGATGAACTTGAAAAATTCTTTAATCAGCCACAAATTTACTATTCGATGATTGAACCTGATTTTGTTACCCAAGATGTGATCACTCTATTTGATGATACACTACTAACGCCAATTATCGGTCACAAAGGTCATCCTGATATCGTGGTCGATGCTAATGATCAAGTGCAAATTGCTTGGGATGATACCCGTGGTGGTAAGGTAGAATTAGTATTCGTTATCGATACATCAGGATCTATGTATTCAGAATGGGCAGATGTGTGCACAGTAATTTATGGCGGTACTTTCTCTGATGGCTCAGCATTCGAAGGGATAAAACCACTTCTTGAAGTTGCCAACATGACCGTATATGAGACAATTTACGGCCTTGATGGTGGTTTTGGATTACCATCGGCTGCAGACAGTGGCGATTGTGCAGGATATAATCAAAATGCAGGGCCTCGTTCAACTCCATTAGGAGATGGTGACGATTCTGGAGGTATCAGAACCCTGTCAACAACTGTGTACAATGGCAACCCATACTCGGGCAACTCTGGTGAAGATTGGGGTCCTGGTACAAACTGGGCATGCTTGTCTTGGAGAGATGCAAACGACAATGTTCCAGGAATTCCATTAGCGGGAGGGCCTAATCACAAGTGGAACCCAAACGCAACAAAAATTGTACTTCCAGTATCTGACGAAGGGCCAAAAGACGGTGACCCATCACAACAGGCCGATGATATCAGCTCAATCAACGAAGCTCACGACAGTTGTGTCAGAGCAGGAGTTATTCCAATTGGTCTGTACGGCCAAGGTTATGGTGGAGCAGGAAATATCCAATCGCATTTCCTTGATTTAGCAAAATGTCCAAACGGAGTAGTATCTACCCAACCAAGAAATTGCCCGGGTGCCGATCCAGCAAATAATCCAAGCAATGTCAATGCTGGTGGCCAAGCATACGAGTTCCCATCCGGAAGCGGTGGTGCAGGCGCTATGGCTTTACTTGTCGAAGCGATGGTTTACGTTGCAACAAACAACTCTCGAGAAATCTACATGACAGTATTAGATCCATATGCAAAGATGGAAAATGACCCTTCATGGACACCAGGTGCATCAGGTCATACGGTCGCTAACGGCGGTTATGTCGAAGACACAGGCCCCGCAGAAACAGGTCATTTAGTCGTAGTAAATGATACTCGAGTCACTATAGATGATGCTTATTCTTTCCACCCATCAATAGGTGTCGATATGCAAGGCAATACCCACATTGCTTGGATGGATGCTAGAGATTATGGTTTCGAAAAATCTGCCAACTATGAAGTGTACTATACTAAACTCAGACTACAAGGTGCAGGAGCGTTCGATGGTGCTGAGGAAGGTCTCTCGACTTATGCGATAAAGAAAATTCAAGATACTGCCATCTCTAATGTCGAAGGTTTAGGCGGTTTGACACCGAGCCGACCTTGGTCTGGACATTCGATTTTCCCAGCCTTGCTAACCGACGAGCAAAACAATGTGCACATCGCTTGGGTCGATTCTGCTAACGTAACTGCTGGTGAAGAAATTCAGTATACTCGATTAAATCAAACAGATCTTACAGGTTTGGGCGAATTTGCTTTGGACCCATGGGAAATAGTTTCGATTACCAGTTGGGCCAGCAATAAACTTGGTACAGACACCGGAGGCAGGCCAGAAATTGGTATGCCGCCTGCATTTGCTAACGATTTAGGTAGTGGTGCTCACGTTGGCTGGTCAGATCGAAATAAGTGTAATGATGAACAGAACGGCGCCTTCACAATTTGTTATTCTCATGTTCTCACTGGGCAAGTTGATGTTGAATTAGAACTCGGAGAAACGTTCTATCATGTGATAGAACCTGGAGAGCAAACAATGTACAATTTGACTATGAATAACTCAACACCCGGAGACATTGAACTCGTTGCTGACACCTACGGGCTCAATGTTACTGGCGTGCCACAGAATTGGACTGCACAGATATTCTTCTCGGAGAACCAAACACAGATCACCCCAACAACTCCAATCTATCTAAAGGGTGGAGAATTCATCAATTTCTATCTTAGAGTACAAGCTCCGACTATCTATCAGGCCAATGAAGATGAGTTAGCTCAAATTGTCGTAACTGCCAAGTCCTACAAAGACCCAGCAATACGGTCAGACCTTACCACTCTAACCCTAATGGATGTCGTTCACGGCATAAGCCTGGATACATCGCTTAGTGTACAGGACATAGAACAAGGTAGTCAGGCGACTTTCTCAATTACAATTACCAATACAGGTAACGTGCAAGATAGTTTCCTGTTCTGGGATCCAAATACCCTTGAGGGGCAGCAAGAATGGCTACTACCGTTTGGTTGGGAGATAACCTTCCCACTCCGTGTTGAGCTTGACCCAGGTAAATCTACAACCAAGATACTAACTGTAAAGGTTCCATCAACTGAAGACCCAGGAGCATTCGTAATTTATCTTAAAGGCTGGTCTGAGGGTGAACCGATTAAGTCTGTAGACAAGGGGACTTACGATATTCTAGAATTGGGAATATTCGTGTCCATACAATCGGAAGGAAACATAGTGTTTGAGGAGTTACTGGCCGACGAAAGAGAGGTCGAAGTAATGGCTGGCGATTGTCACACCTTCGAGCAAGATGTCACTAAGAACTTCGAATCGGGCAACCTTATATTCAGCACACCCGGAGCGCCTGAAGCCCAACCAGATGACATAGACGAAGCAACATGGCGTCAGTCCAACTGGGTTCTAGACATTGATTTCTCACAAACTCCAGGAGGCGCTGATGCGACACTAGGTGAGCCAATTGAGTGGAAACTTGATGCAGGAACTACCTTCAGAACATGGATGGTTAGAGTCAATGTATGTGTGCCAGATGATGCAAGCATCGGCTCAAAGAGTTTCACACTGCAAGCCAATCTAGAGGGTTATCAGAAAGTATCCGACTCTGGAAGATATACCGTCAACGTCATTCATGAGTACAGCCTTGACTCTCAGATTGAGTTAGAGGCGGATAGAATAGTATCTGTAACAGATTCTAATGGCAACCCAATATCAGCAATAGCGGTAAATCCGGGTGAAAATTTGGTACTTCCAGTAACTACAATGAACAATGGTAACGGACCAGATAGGTTCGATTTCCGTTTGACTACCGTGATTGATCCTACTGGAGTACCAGTAAGAACAGGACACTGGGATATCATTATTCCTAGAGAAAGTCTAGAAGAATTAGACCGTGACTCAGATCAAACATTTGATGTTCTAATGAACATTCCTGAATTTGATATTGGTGCAGGATTATATGTCGTTGAGTTCAAGACTCTTTCCGAAGAAGCATATCCAAATGAGCAAAATAGGATTACAAGAGAGCGCGATGTAGATTTCTTGTATGTCTATGTTAACGAATTCTACGACATGGAAATCAGTATGGACCCAACAGTGGATAATCCAGTGAAAGTTTCAGCTCCAGGTAAAATAGTTAGTTTTGCATTAAACATCACCAACAACGGCAATGTACAAGATTGGCCCTCACTGGACAATCACACAGCTCAATCACAAGGCAATGACTTGGTATGGAATGAACTACCAGGAATGGGCGCATTGAGCGGATGGTCGGTAGAATGGCGTACAATCAAGAAGATCAGCAATGATTTGAGCGTTGATGAAGAGTGTGTTGTTATCACAGATCCAATGCCAGCTGCAGATGCTAACCAACTTGAAATCGATGCATATTACTCAATGATTGAAGAAATGCAAGACTCGAATAGATGTGCTTACCTAGAAGTAGATAACATATACATGGCGCCAAAACTAGCACCATATCAAACAATCGAGATGATTGCTGTAGTAAAAATATCAACCACTGCGAAATTAGATACTCGTAACGTTGGTCTCAAGGTTGTATCAATGGCAGGAGATATGACAGAAGGAGGAGACTATGATTCCTCACCGTCATGGCAAGGAGAGGATCTTGACAGCAATGAGTTCATTGTGACACTAAGCCTAAAAGCACCAGATTTGGTAATCAAAGACATTAGAGTTTCACAATACAGTGCAGAGATTGATTCAACAATCCCAATTGGTATCACCCTGCAAAATGTTGGAAATACTCATGCTACAGACATTGAGATTGTTTTGTGTCAATATGATGATGTAAACAGTCAGTCTATTGTTAATGATATTAAGCGCAATGGATGTGATGAAGACAGTGTGGTAATGCGACAAGTTGTCGGCGCATTGTTAGCGCCAGATGCTTCAGAGGATGCTAAGGAAATTGAAATTTACCTGCTATATCCGGTTGTTGCAGGTAGCAAGGGCGTTTATGTTGTAGTTGATCCAATGAATGAGATTGTTGAAGGTAGTGAAAGTAACAACATTATGGCAGTCTCAGAACCACTTGAATCCCCAAGTCCATTCTTTGATGTTGCAGGACAAGTTGTTGGTAAAGCAGCACTACCGTTTGTTGTAATTGTACTAACTCTATCATTACTCGGCGTAGTTTACTTTGTCGGTAAGGCTAGAAGAGAGGAAGTAAAGAAGCGAATCGCAGAGCAATCTTCATTGGTTAGTGTCTTAGAATCAGGCGACTGAGCTGCTCGCGATTACTTTTTGTAATCGCCTAGCCACCAGTATAGGTCTGAGTTTTCTGGGGTTGCTATCACGTGACCAGCCTTTTGTGAAATCTGCCTTTGTAACTTAGACCGAACCTCTTCTAAAAGTTCGGAGACTTGACGTTGTCCCAATTGCAGTTCTTTGCTCAATAAGTTTAGATCAAGACGTTTTTCAGGCGCCTCTATTATCGAATGAATCATTGCTCTTTCTTCATACTGTTCAAAGTCACTATCGACGCCTTGCGATATACGATTACGAATATGTTGGTGCAGTGAAATTAACGCATCCCTTTCAGAATCTAATCGCTCAATAACTTGGTTAAGTTCTGCAAGGTGGCCAACACCTTCACTTACTGAGATTCTTTTCCTGCCACTAACCATTTCAGCAACAGGATGAGTAACTTCTGGCAGTTTACTTGAAAGCCTCATGGGGCCTCCGGAAGGGAGTTTTCTTTGTTCACAATTGAACAAATCAGGCCCTAGGTCAATCCGAATTGAAATCGCTTCTTGCACAGTATAGATTGTCCTGGGCGGTCCACCCTTTTCACTAGGAACTTTCAATTTAGCAACAAAATTACCATTCTCTAATTCTCTCAGATGTTTTTTGATAGCTTGCTGACTTACTCCAATCAAATCTGCTAACTGCATTGGATAGTGAGGTTCTCTTACCAACCTCTCTAGAATTTGTCTGCGAACTTTGTTCTGTAAAAGCCTGAGTGCAAGGTCAATATCAGCCATATTGCTCAACCTAAGGTTACCTAATTGATGAACCTTTTTCAATTCAACGGATTCTCATTTTATACCACATTACTGCACCAATTATCGCTAAAGTTAACCCAGTGAATAACAATGATATCGCTAGGGTGGATTTCAAGGACGCTTGATAACTCCAATCAACATCAAATTGTTGTAGGGTTTGTGAGTCGTCTCCCCCTGCAACAAAGCGATACTCTCCTGGGACAGGTTGCCAAGTAATCTTTCCATCTGAGGATGGGCCACCAGCAATCATATTGACCGAATCTTTCTCACATTCGTAATAATCTCCCTTCAGTTCACATTTACTTGCTTCACTCGCCTCTGCTATACCTATCCACACGCCTGCTTTTTCCCATGTAATTTCAACGTCGACATCTGCAGCAATAGCTTCGCTAGGTATCTCGAGAACTTCTCCCGACATTCCCCAATAGCATGTTATTTCGTCTTCACCGACGAATGGTAGACCGTCTTCAACAGTACAAGGTGGCAGCATCGCATCAACAGTATCTGCGTCACTTAGGTCTTGAGTGATTCCAAGTGAAGAAAAAATAACTAATAAAACTCCAAAAATTATCATTCCAATAGAGAAAAATTTCTTCACAACATCACCCTAATCTTCATCCCATTCTTTCCATGCATTAGGTTTTGTTTCAGGTTGTTTGGGGTTATCCTTACTGATACCGCTCTTGATTGGTTTGGTTTTGCTTGATTGTTCTGAGGCAAAACTTCCCCCTTCATCCCAAGACGCAATTTCTTTCGTATTGGATGCTTTCTTTTCGATTTCAGGTTGGCGAATATCGTTGTAATCGGCAAATGGATCTGCGACCCTGCTTTGAGCTTCATCAACATCGCCTTTCATCAAGGCAAATACTTGCTCAGTAGTTAGCAAAGTACCCTTTTGTACATCTTCTCGGCCATCAACAAATTCTTCAGAATCCGATATTCCTGTATCGGCGAATGGGTTGTCAACTTTCTCGACTTTTTGGGATTGTAATTTTGCAATGTTTTCAGGGGTTAAATCTGTGATTGGCATTACTTGACCATCTGCCCCCACCATCATTACTTTTGGACCACCAGAGTTCTTGTTTGTCAAGTATAGGATGAATGCCAATGGCAATATTACCAAACCAATACAGCATGCTGCACCACCAAAAACGAGCGCAGGTTGCTCTAACATCTTCCACTGTGCTCCAGTCGCATCAACTAGCCATAGAGTCGAATTGTCACAGTTTGATTCACATTCTACCTCTAGAACATATTCACCTTTTTCAGCGATGTCCCACTCTTTGATGATGGTGAATCTACTACCGTCTGAATCCATTGGAGTCCAATCGGTTTTGCAACTGCTTGACTCAATCGGATCACCAGAAATATCTGAGCCACTCATCTTCAGTATACTAACATTGGAAATATCATCTGAAATAACCACTGCCGAGTAACAGCTTTCTCTCAATTCAATGGTTTCAGCACCGCCACCTGTTATCGATGCTTCATTGATTTTTTTCGGACTCGATGCCTCATCGATTTGGTCCATGTTTGAGAAAATGGCTATCGCACCGACCATCAAACACACTAACCCAAGTACCGCAACACGCATTGGCCATGGGTTAGGATTATTCTGCGCCATAGACATACCTCGACTGAAGTCCTCCATCAATGCTTGTACGACTATGCAAGACCGAGTTCTGCTAATTTTTCCGGTAAATATGTGTCTGTAACGAAATCCAAACCATATTTCGCTAACGATTGCTGCTCAGCTTTTTTGTTAAGTTCTAACATCATGTTTATCTGGTCTTGCCACCATGAATCAGCAAATCTTGGGTCAGATAATTCAGCGTTCAGTGCCTCAATGTCTTTCTTCGAAAGGTCATCACTGGGTAAGTCATAAGCGACAATATCGTCAGAGGTAATTCCTAGATATGTTGCGCTTGGAGTGGCCAAATATTCAGAAATATGAGCGGTTTTAATTGCACCGTATGCAATAGAAGCAAAGATTCTGAATGACCATGGATCTCCGTCAAGGAATACAACTACTGGTAAATCCCATTCTTCACTCATGCGCTTGATAATTCTCCTAGTAGACCTTGCAGGCTGTCCTTTTAGGTGTAATAAGCCACATTTGTAATCCTCGTCAAAACCATTTTCAACCAACCTGTCAAACATACCACCAGTTTCAATTGCCATGAGGAAGTTAATATCATGTTCAAGAAATTCAATCTTTTCTAGTTCGACATTGTAAGGAACCCCATATCCGGAATCACCAACATCGTCCCTAGCATTTATTCTCATCCATTCTCCACGACGGTTTCTTTCCTGCAAGGTTAGATTGCCGATAATTCTAGCACCGTCTTCTTCAGGTCTAAGTTTGAAATCTTCTCGGAGACATTTTGTAACTATCTCTAAATCCTCGGCTAAGTTATTTGATTCATTTTGGCTACCAAATTTACCAAGACCCCAACTCTCTGAGATGTAATACATCTCTCTCAAGGTTGATGATTTACCAGAATCAATCATATCCTCAATGAACTCAATAACGTGAAGAGCTCTGAGTAATTGTTTTGCCGAACCCAAACTTGTTGCATCTCTAATCGACTTCTTTTTGCCATACTTGTAAACTCCAAGTTTTCTATCAAAGCCAATATTATTTTTTGTTCTGACTGGCAAAGTCATTGTTGGAGGCTCACCCTTGACAATTTTATCATACATCTCTGATACTACAGTCTGCATTGCAGATTTTGTCTCCTCAGCACTCATTCTTACTGCCATTATTGTTCACCTCCAAACAGAGTTGATTGTCCTGAGGGAGGTTTAATGGCCGGTTCTGGAATTGATTCAGGCATCGCCTCAACAGTTTGATCAACATTTTCTTCATCGTTGATTTTTTCATCACCAATGTCATTTGAAGAATTCAACTCGTTCATTATTTTCTCTTGATTACGAATTTCCTCGAGGTATTTCTCATCCATTTTCATTGCCCCAATAATTTCTTGACTACCTCGGAAGAAGACATCGGTTTCTGTCCAGTCACCTTTCTCCAAACCTTGGAGCGAATATGAGATGGTAATGTTTTCACCAGGTTGTAATGTTTCTAATTTCCATGCCCAGACTCCTGTTGCTTCTTTTCTACCTCCGTGCTCATTATTGGTCATTAAGCCGCCTGACTTTTCTGGCCAAGTTGCTAGAATGGTGTAAGCTCTTGAACGGGCGGTGTAATTGTAAATTTTGATTGCTACATCAACAGATTTAGTTTCTTTATTCCACTCAGTAGTGCTTTCACAAATTACTGCAGACATTATTTTGGTTATTGAACCAGCAAGGTTCGGAATAGGTTTTTCTAAAATTTGGGCAGATTTTGCAGCAATTGCCGGCAAGATGTCATTGATTAACTCAAACTTCTCCTTGGTTTTGGCCATCTTCTTCTTCTTCTCCAAATGCTTCCTTAGCCCTCGGCCCATCTCTAGCATAGCTTTTCTAACTTCTTCCATAACCTCGGCGTTGTCTGCTAGCGCCTCTTTCGCTTCTGATGTGAACTGAACATTTGTGCTAGCAAGGTGCACTAAAATCGCTGCAGGACCCTTTGGCACACCTTTTCCTCCCGCTTGGTCAAGACCATACTGTCGCCAATCAACAGATTCAATCGCTTTAGTCAATAAGCAACCTCCTTGTTGATACATTAGTGGTACTCTATTGGCAAATCGTAAAACCTCAACCGGTTTATCTGCAGCCATATTGCCGCCGAAAATTAAGCCTACTTCGACTTGGTAGGGGTTGCCTTGAGAAACATTAGGAGCTCTTGTCATGGTAATTGCATACCTAGAATCAATGGTTTTTGAAAGACCCTTTTTGATTAGCATTTCCTCAATCGGTGAAAGACAGTTAGTCGGCGGATTGAGTAATTTCACTGGCTTCCCATTGAACATTCTCTCGCCTTGGAATGATTCAAGCAGAGCGCGTATTTGGTCAGGATTCATCTGTTTAGGCTTGACTTTTACATCTAATTCAGCAGCAGAGCATAGCTCTTTGGCAGCTCTTGTTGATACGCCCGAAAAGTTGGTTCGCAAAAATACTGATAATCGGGAATCGGTAGACTCCGTTAACATTCTTTGCAATTGTCCCAATTCTATTCCATGTGGATGGGGTTTGATAGATTCAACTTTACCAGGTAATCTTTCGGTTACCCTTGGCCAGTGATGAGTTTCGCCATCGGGATCGGTGAAGGTAATTTCTGCATGAGGATTAACAATACTTGTCATTCGTAAATACTGCCAAACACTTTGACGTCCTTTCTGATATTTTGCTTTCATTCGGGTTGTAACTTCCAAACCATGCTTTTTCATTTCACCGTCATCTAAAAGCCATATTTCTCTGCCAGAATTGCTTTTTGTCGCTTTATTTTTCCTCGTATCAAGGCCGATATCGACCACAGCAGCAGTAGACTCAGTGGCAATTTTGGATTTAACATGAGTTGGTTTACCAGTGGTCAGTTGACTGTACATTACAACCCCGGTAATTCCGATACCCTGTTGTCCTCTAGATTGGCGAATTGCATGAAATCTTGAGCCAAACAATAGTTGGCCGAAAACCTTCTCAATGCTCTTTTGCGGTATTCCAGGACCATTATCTTCTACAACTAATTCGATTATGTCCTTTTTTGTGTCTATTTTAGAGACCTTGACCTTGATTGAAGGTAATATCCTCGCTTCTTCACAAGCGTCCAAGGAATTGTCTACTGCCTCTTTAACGGCAGTTATCAATGAACGAACTGGAGAGTCAAAGCCTAGAAAGTGTTTATTTTTTTCAAAAAATTCAGAAATCGCTACTTGTTTTTGGTTGGATGCTAGTTTTTGTGCTATGCCTGACATCTTTGTCACTCCGTCTCTGGTCCTCCTCGGTCCGAATGACCTCGGGCCAGCAACACATAGTTTCGATTACCGACGGTTCATAATAACTAACATAGAAAATCAATCATAAGCACTGGTTATTACCTTGTTTCAACAGTTCGCTCAGGATTGTCAATTATTTGTTTTCCTTTCACTATCAACAAAATAGTGATTATTATTGACAGTCCAATAATGAAAAAATCAAATGGAGTTCTTGCTGCAGTTTCGATGCCTTTGCTTGTAACTATGGTCTGAGAGCCCCACCACGCGTACATTATTGATGGAACAATCATAGCGAAGTTACCAATAATGAAATCTTTGAATCTGATTTTAGTGGCGCCATAAGCATAGTTTAGTACTCCATAAGGTATGACCAAACTCACTCTTGTTAGTGCGACAACTTTGGTCCCTTGCTTGGTCATTTCATCTTCTAATCCTTTCAAACTAGGATAATTTTCCAAAGCCCTCCTGGCATATGGGTTCATCCATTTTTTCCCAAGAAAAAAAGGCGCTACTGCCCCAATCATTGAGCCGAACCAAGCAATAATTATGCCTGGACCAAATCCATAAATTACACCGGCCAAGTATTTATGGAAACTTGCAGGTAGTGCCACAATTCCAAAAACAATGTACAACGATATGAAGATTGTAATGCCGAATGTTTCATTATCTCCAAACCAGTTTAGATAATCGACGAATAAATTGATCATAACTTGAGTTAATGAAATTGTGATGCCAATACCAACTACGACGATAATTGCCGCAATCAAACCAGTACGCTTCTTCATGATTATCATTCAAATAAGCTGTTTTGCCATGATGAAATCTTTCCAGTAAATGCAGACGCCGCCACTGTCAATGGGCTTGCAAGGTAGAGTTTCCCCGGACCTGATCTTCCTTGGAAATTACGATTAATTGCGGAAACCGTAACTTGCTCAGGAGTAATTGAAACTCCAGGGCCAGCACCAATACAAGCTCCGCAGCCGGGATCAATCAGCTTTACACCTACTTTGGAGAATAACTCATGCCAACCTTTTCTTACAGCCAAATCTTTGACCTGTCCAGAGCCATATTGAATGTAGAACTCAACCCCATCTGCGACGGTGAGTCCGGCATCATCAGCGGCTTGGCAAACTTGGGCATAATATGCGATATCATCTTCTTTTCCAGCAGTGCAAGAACCACCATAGGCAATATCAATTCTAACATCACCAATTTCCATAATCAAGGCGCCATTTGTCGGGTCACTAGGAATACCCTCATCGGGATTTCCCGGATGAGCTACCATCGGCTCAATCGCTGAAAGGTCGATTACGTGTATTCCACCGTCATAGTGAGCGCCCTCATCAGGTGATACTGAATTTTCCTTCATTTCCTCCATGGATAAATTTGGCATAGCATTTTTCATCCAATCGTACAGAGCATCATCTGGTTCACAAATACCGGTTCTTGCCGAGCACTCTGTTGCCATATTACATAGGGTGGCTCGTTCATCAACTGAAAGACTAGATAGTCCACTGCCGCCAAATTCCATTGAACGGTTCAAAGTGAGTTCTTTACGAGCATGGTCTGCTAAAATGTAGAGTATTACATCTTTCGCAGTGCAGCCGGGATTGAGTTGGCCAATCAATTCAAATCTAATTGATTCGGGAACTTTTACGAAAGTAAAACCTGCACTGATTAGGTTTGAGTACTCAGTTGCACCAACCCCCCAAGTTAAGGCGTTCGAGGCTCCACCCATGCAAGTATGAGAGTCGGTTGCTTGTACAAAATCACCTATCTCGATAAATTCCTCACGAGCAACTTGATGACAAATCCCGGGTGAGACGCCATCAATTGCCGAGTAGTCTCTAACATTGGTGTGTTTTTGAAATGCCTTTTGTAAATCTCTGAGAGTTTGGACCTTGTCCATGAATGGAACAAACTTAGGATTGTGGTGCGCATACAGCAAATGATCCTCAAAAACGGCAAACTTACTTGGATTTGGTAGTTGGTAATCATGACCATATTCTTGGCCTAAGAATGTATGAACTTGGGCAGTAGTAAATTCGTGTGAATAACCACCTTGGACCTGAGCAATTACTGGGTCATCAGGCTTAACGCATTGCCCTTTTGCTTGACCAACGAGATTTCTAGCAATAATTTTCTCAGCCATGGTCATGGGTTTTGTTTCAGTATCAATTGGAGGCAAGCTAATATCGCCATTTTTTAGTGCCTTAGCAAATGGAAACAGTCCTCCCTTTTCGACAATTATTTTTGTAACTTCATCATACTTATCGGTGAACTCAGACAATAACAACTCCTCACCATTTTGCAATCTCTCTAACATTGCATAATCTCCCATCAACTGCCCTAGATTTATGTTATTTCTTTCATGGATTGGAGCGAAGGATGCGGCGATTACAATACGTATACCAGCCCATCTCTCACATTGTGCTGCAGTTTCTCGACTAGAACCAGTACCCTTTCTTTGGCCTGAAACTATGACTTCAAAATTGCCGTTGATTAGGGCATTTTCATTGAATACTCTAAGCCCATTATGCTTTAATCCGGCATAGGCGTTTTTTGCAATTTCTGCTGGCTCGTGGTCAAAACAAACCCATGCTGGAGTCATTACGTCCGTGTTGATATCGTCTAGAAGGTCATCAGGTTTGATATCACTCATTTCTAGATTCAGACCATCATACAATTGTTGTTTGATCAAATCTAAATTCTTGGTCAAGAATAAAACTCGCTTTCCCGGCGTTAGGCTGATTTTTTGTTCCCCTCCGCTAACACCCATGGCAATCATTTCGGGCAGGCTTGTTATGTGTATAACCATTCACCCTAATTTGTCATAAAGTATATGACGGGGATTAAAATAAAACTCTCGCCAGGTCAAATTTTCCAATTTAGTTAATTGCTTAATTCTGCCATAAGTTTGATATAACCTCGCATAAGGGGTTAAGAGTGTTGCCCTATTTTTCTGTAGGGGGGGAATGACAAATGGATGAACAACAAGTTGAAGATATTGTAAAGTGCAGTGATTGCGGAAGTAGAAATTTAACTCGAGATGAAACTCGAGGTGAGGTCGTCTGTGACGATTGTGGTCTTGTGTTAGAAGATAATGTAATTGATCAAGGCGCAGAATGGCGAGTATTCTCACCAGAACAAGGTGACCAAAGAGCGAGAACTGGTGCTCCAATGACGGTCATGCTACACGATAAAGGTCTCTCAACAGACATCGATTGGCAAAACAAAGACTATTCTGGAAAAACCATCAATTCAAGATACCGTTCACAATTCTACCGAATGAGGAAGTGGCAGAAAAGAAGTCGTGTCTCAAATGCAACAGAAAGAAATCTAGCAATGGCGCTAGCAGAGTTAGACCGAATGGCTAGTAGGCTAGAGTTACCTAAATCTGTGCGTGAAGCTGCTGCGGTAAATTACAAGAAAGCAGTTGACAAGCGTTTGATTAGAGGGCGTTCAATCGAAGGTGTTGCTGCAGCATCACTGTATGCAGCATGCCGTCAATGTGGAGTCCCTAGAACACTCGATGAAATCGGCCAAGCATCCCGTACTGGACGAAAGGAAATTGGTAGAACATACCGTTTCATGGTAAGGGAATTGAAGATGAAGATTATGCCGACAGGTCCTGAAGATTATATTTCTAGATTCTGTTCAGGACTTGGTCTTGATGCCGAAGTAGAAGCTAAGGCATACGAATTGATCAAGGCTGCTCAAGAAAAAGAATTGACCAGTGGTAGAGGACCAACAGGTATTGCAGCATCGATTATTTACATCGCATCTGTGCTTTGCGGTAAGCGAAGAACCCAAAGAGAAGTAGCCGAAGTTGCTGGTGTTACTGAAGTCACTATTAGAAACAGATACAAGGAACTTATTCAAAACTTGAATATTGAACTTGACATCTAAGTTTGTATTTAGGTTGATTTAAATGAGTAAGAGCCGATCTGAGATTTCTCAGATTGTTTTTGAGAAAGTCGCAACCTTGCTAGTCGAGGCACTAGAACGAGGAACACAATCGTGGCCTCTTCCCCATCCTCCAATAAAAGATGCAGATTTCCCAGTAATAGAACCAAATTCGGCACAAGAACTGATAGAACAAGGTCTTGGCTTGTTAAATGTTGACAGGGGTTTGTTCGAATACAAACTAAACACGGTAGTTGATTTAGTGGTTCCCCACCGTATGAATTTGACCGATGATCCGTACGAGGTTCACAAGAAATGGTTAGAAAAGCGCGCTGACATGGTTGCTGAACGATTGATTTTCTCAATAAACAATGATTGGCTTGCTCAGGCACTCGACCCTCAGGCTCCTGATAGTGTGAGATGGTGGTTGAGTATCGCGTTGTTGAACGGCCTCTCTGTAGGACCTTTGGGCCAACCGATTCACCAAGGATATCACTTACTCGAGTCGATTGCTATTGGTGAAAGGCCAGGCACATGGCACACTCAACCTGAGGCTGGGCCTCAAAATGTCGATTGGAATCCGGATGCGATTGTACCCAGAATGACTGGAGTTATTGCTCATGAGTTTGGAATTTTAGCAGCCAGATGGATGCTCAATGAATTAGAGGTTGGCAATGTCGACAGACGTAGGTTACTCATTGAGTGGATTAGGTTGTTGATGGAGAGGCCAGAATTAATTGAACCACTTGGATTGTTTGAGATTCTTACTCGGATGAGTTCGGATACAGATTCACAGGTTGCTGTCCAAATTGCTCGGTGTCTTGCAAAAGCTATCGATCACGATAGAACGGTTGGGCATAATTTAGCAAAATTATTGATGGCTAGAGACGATTTAATGGTGCGCCGAGCAATGGCGGATGTGTTAACAAGATTGTTTAGAAGATTATCAGAAGACGCATTACCATTTTACCACCAACTAAAGGCTGACGAGGACCCTGATGTTCTTGCTGCAGTGAGCACCACATCCTCTGATTTAAGATTCTTGGACATGGAAATGTGGGCTGACAATCTGCTAGAATTAAGTAAGCATAGTTTACCAATTGTGCGTAGGAATCTAGTACCCTCCTTGCGGGATTATTTTGAGACGTTTCCAGATGACACAAGGAAATTATTACCAATTTTGTGGCAAGATGGAGACGAGGTAGTTAGAACAAGAATGCGTGAACTACTGATAAAAATGTCAGATGTTTCTGCAGAACAATTTGCTTCGAGACTTACTGATTTACAATCTCGGGAGTGTGACTTAGCACCCCTATGGCAATTGATGGAAGCTAGAAGAACAGACTCATCCAACCAATGGAAAGATTGGTTAGATGGCAATGGGGCTATGCCAGAATCGACTCAAAGAAAACAGCATGTGAGTACGATGGAAGAGCCTGAAGGCTTGCCCGAGTTGACTGATGCATTAGAAACTCTAGACCAAGAATTAGGATTTCTTGATTAATTACTCTTCTTCAGTAATTTTACTCAATGGCCCAGATACAACCAAACCAACATAGATTGCGTTCAGCATTGAAAGCGATGCAATTAGCAACAGAATCATGCCTGAAGTCTCTGGCAGAGTATCTTTTAAATCAGAATTATTTATTCCATACACTAACATTATGCAAACTAATGAGAAGCCAAACACCAGCTTCCAACTTTTCTCTGGTTGACGCCATCGATTTATTGATGGAATAATTCCGGATTGCCTAAAGGTAAATCTAAACCAACCAATATACAAACAACAAAGACCGCATAAACCGATTAATCCTCTGGTGAATGAACTGGCACCCCAAGGCCCTTCTGGCGCAAGGTCTACCATGGTTTGTGCGACCATAACCAAGCCAGCAACAGTAACCCACCGCCACTCTGGAACCGTTGCCATGATAACGCCATGATGGGTTATGCTTGAAAGGTTGTACCCTTTGGGATTATTAATGACAGTCGTTAACGATGCAGTAATTGTTGCTGCAGGATTAGGTAGTAGGATGCTACCAACTAGCGCCTATTTGCCCAAGGAGTCACTACCGCTTGTCGATGTGCCGGCATTTTTGCATTTGATTAGAGAAGCAGTAAGAGCAGAGATTACTAGGATTCACATAATCACTTCACCAAGCAAGGATTTTTCCACTTTTTTAGAGAGTAAAGAAGATTATCATCAACTCAAGCCAGAGATCAGTAAAACACTTTTCTCCTTGGATGAATCAATAAAATTCTTTGTCCATACACAACATGAACCATTAGGACTAGGTCACGCTATTTTACAATCACTTGGGCATATAGATGGCGCTTATCTTGTATTACTAGGAGACAACATAATTACCGATAAATTTTCTAGTGTCAAGAAATTTGAACCATCTAATGCTTCTCGAGAATTAATTTCGGTTTTCAACAAAACCGGGTTACCTTGTGCAGGAGTTTATTCAGTTTCAAGGGAGGAAGTAAGCAATTATGGAGTGATTGAACTTGATGGAGAAAAAATTTCACAAATAATTGAAAAACCCAATATTGATGATGCACCATCAGATAAAGTATTGTGCGGTAGGTATGTATTCACCAGCGACAGCAAAGATTTACTCATGACAAAATTCCCTGTGAGTCAATTTGGTGAGTTCCAAACCATCGAGTTGCAGAAGTATTGGATGAATGGAAATGGATTGATTGCAGTTGATTTGAGTGAATATCAATGGTATGATTCTGGCAACCCCCTATCTTGGTTAAAGGCTCAAATTGACTATGGTCTGCGCAATCCTGACTATTCCAACCAACTAAGGCATTGGCTCAGTAGAAGGCTAGACTAACGTTGACCAGGTTTCCAAAATGTCAACGGTATTGGTAATTGATTGTGTACACAACGATTTGCCAGATGGTCTGCTCGCTCATTCCACCTATGGCCTCGATGCGCTCTTACATGACGCCACTCAATGGGTCGGATTTGGCTGACCTCGTTCCATAAATTTTGAACAGATTTGACTAAACTTTTGTTGGCTTTTGCTCGCCAAGCACCAGTTGCTAAGTTTCCAGCATATTGAGAATCTGTATAGATTATCGCACTTTTATCATCACCATCGATTAACAACCAGCGCAACGCCATAGCAAAGGCGGTTAATTCTGCAGTATTATTTGAGCCAACTTCGGCCCCAATGAAATCCTCATCTGTTGGGTTACAAACAACATGGCCCCACGATTCTTCTATTATTTCACCACTGCCTTTTCCTAGCCCGTTATCTCCAATGACAACTGCCATACCCCATGCAGCAGGAGTATCAGCAGTTACATTTTGATTTTCAAGGCACGAACCATCAATGTAAAACGCGAGATGTTCATCAGTAGATGTCAAATTGGTCACTCGCCAATTTCAGCTCTATATCCTGCAGCATCCATTAGAGTAGTAATTTGATCAATATTATTGACGGTCATCTTGATAATCCATCCCTCGCCATATGGGCTCGTATTCATAAGTTCAGGTGTATCCTCTAACTCCTCATTGACTTCAGTGATTTCTCCGGCTAAGGGCGCAAATATTGGAGAGGCAGATTTGACAGATTCAACTACTGCAAACTCACCCATATCATCGACGACCATTCCACTTTCTGGTAGCTCAATGTAAACAATGTCAGTAAGGGCATTTTGGGCATGGTCAGTAATCCCAATGGTTACTGTATCACCTTCAACTCTTAGCCATTCGTGTTCTTTTGTATAGTACAGACCTTCTGGAACATCACTCATATTATCGCCTAAACCAATGTAAATGAAGAGGATTCTTGAATATTCGCAACAATACTACTCTTCTTGATCAATGATTTCTTCAGCTAAAACCTTACTTTCTAATTCTGCCCATGCGTCTCCTACACGGTTATCTTGAGTAATTTGGTTTAATTCATCACTGACTCTTTGCTCTAATTGTGATTCGGTTTCGTTGGGAAATATGCTAGTTAGAAATGATGTCTCATAATTAAGTAGTCTTGACATCACCAAACATAACAAGCCAATCAGGAAAAAGAGGTGACCAAAACTTGGCTGATTGACAATCATGCGTTCTTCAATAATGGCAAAACCACAAATCAAAATTAAACCAAATCCAGTGCCAAGCAGGATGCGATTAGCAGCCTTACTTGGTTCGTCCATGGTACCGCTAGAAGTATATTAGTGATGAACTAAACGGCTATCAGTAAGTTTCTCTCATCAGTTTATGAATCTTGTATGGTAACAATGCTCTATTAACTGGTGTAACTTCTAAGATTCTGCCATCATCTCTACGGCGAATATCTTGAAGTAGCGGATGTCTACTCTTTTTGTGCAGTGTAAGTAATGTTGGTTTATCAATTTCTAATGCACCTCTAACACAATTAACGAACTTCTCACTTTCTACGGTGAATTTTCCAATTTCATCAATGACCAGAACTTCGCTTTCATTCTTAGCATATTCAATTGCTGGTATTGCGACCCTTTCTAACGCCTCTAAATCTAGTCCATAGCCAAGCACTCTTAGCCTAGAATCAAACTCTTTGTGAGCAATTACTCCTTCTTCCCCAGAAATAATATCAATGACTTTGTAGCCTAGTCTCTCTCCACTTTCAATAATTGGTTCTGTACGTAGTCCAGCAATAATTGGTTTGCCACTTGGATTACCTCTAAGTTTGATTTCTTGACTTCTTTCTTCTGTTAGCATTTCTAGAACTTTTTCCATAACTGCGGATTTACCACTTCTCGGTAGTCCTGTAATCCCAATCTTTGGATGAATTCCCATCTATTTCACCAACGCTCGATTATTATCGAATCACTTATCAGTAATAAAGCATCGTCTTACCTAAGGATAGGAGAATGAATTTGTGATATAGTAAAAATATCTCAAAAAACGCCTATTTTAGAAAATAAATTACCGAAAAAGGGAATAAACCCGTTTTTATGTTAGGAAATTAGTCGACTTGTTGTAAACACTCCAGTAATCTTCTACCCACTGATAAATTTTGGAGAGTGTTTCGGTATCAACTTCTGCGATTTCAGCAATTTTTTTGATAATTCGAATTTCTTTTTTATCATATTCTCCATCACAAGCTGAAACCAAGACAGCATCTCGCAATGCCATTTTTTGACCTGAATTTGATAGTATTTCCATGCATTTCTCTATCTCTAAAGGGTGATTTAATGTATTCCGTACATCGACTCTCATTTCTGGATGGAGCATTGATTTACCCATTAATGATTCAATCATGACAAGTTCTTCTTGAACCAACTCGCCATCGACAGATGCGACTGCTACCATTAATTGTGCATGTGCTAATCGCTCTTCGATGGTCAAACCATTAACCATGTCCGGGAACAAAGGTTTCACTCCGCTAGATCATTCAAAATATCATAGCCAGACTGCATCCAATTATAACCTTCAACAGTCCATTTCAACAACCGTTCTAAAGAGTCATCAGGAAGACCAAGGTGGGCAATGATTTCAGTTAATACTTCCTTTTCGTCATCGTCAACCGTACCATCTGCTGCCGCCATTAAGACAGCATCTCTCAATGCTAATCGACCAGCTTCATCGCTAAGACCGGCTAGACATTCATCCAAAGGAGGAGGGGTTTTCAAGGCTTGACGAATTAATTCACGCTGTTTTGGCGACAACAATGCAGTACCCAGTCGTTGTTCAAACATTGCCATTTCATCGACTGTTAATTCATTATCCACTCTAGCCATGAAGGCTAATAATCGAGCATATGAGAATCTCTCTTCTCGAGACAACTTGTGAATTGTATCTGGCAGCATGATACTCCGTGTCGCTCATTAGCCAATAACTTCTCGCATGAAATAACTCGAAAAATTCGATTTTAGAGATAGTTTCAATATGCCGATTTAATCATCATATCCAAACACAAACCAGCGCATGCTAGCCCAAGTAAATAATCCCCAAATTAGCATATTTATTACGAATATAATTCGAATCTGCAAATCTAAATTGGACACTAACAATTCGTATGAGATTGTTGATAATGCCCCACCTATCGCATAGACTGTAAACGCTCCAAGCATTGTTGTTTTCACATCTTTTCTTCCATCGAAAGTAAAGTATCTGTGGGTAAAGTGTGCAATAGTACAGGAAATCACCCAAGCAACAGCCCATATTCCAGTCTCAGATAATATTTCTAATGCAGGAGAAATCCGTAATATTTCCCAAAAAATCCAGAATAGTAATGTGTTTACTGCGCCAGCGGCGGCAAACCTTCGAATTGTACCTCTTGGTGCTATTGCGGAAAATTGTTCTTTATCCACAATATCACATCATAGGTAATTAATCATCATTGGTTGTCACATCACTAGGTTTACCAGTTAGGATTTCTCGTAATTTGCCGTTATCATTTTGAATTGCTTCGAGCAATTCATACTTACAATCTAGTGATTCTGCAAGTACTGCTAATGCCTGTGAATCTTTGGGCAAGCACTTGCCACCAAATCCTCGATTCAGTCCAAAAATTGGATCTAGATGCGATTCACCAATAGGTTGTTCTTGAGGGGTAGTAATTATCTCCCTAATTTTGTACCAATCCTCATCCAAAGCTTGGCAGATATCATACATTTGATTGGCAAATATTACTTTCATCGCGTAGAAAGTATTCTTTGTGTATTTGACTAACTCAGCCTGTGTTGGGGTGACATGAAACAGGTTCTCATTACGCAATACCCCAGCATCTTTGTGTTGTTTAAAGACCATTTCTGCAACCTCTTTATGATGTGTTCCGCAAACTAGGATATCTTGGTTAGCAAAATCTTCCAATCTTCTTCGCTCAACCAAGAATTCTGGTGAATATGCAATCTTTAAATCAGGATATCGATGGTGGAACTGTTCAGTAGTTCCTGGAATGACAGTACTCTTGATTACTGCTGTGAATCCTTCGGGTAATGAATCTAGTATTTCTTCAACAATGCTTGTGTCACAGCCTCCGTGAACTGGATGAGGCGGTGTTGGAACTGCGATATACGCAAAATCGACATTGTCGATTACGTCACTTAGATTAGTTCCTCTAGCAGGATCGTGAATGTATAGATCATGTGTTTCGCCAAAACAGTGCTCGATGGCTCCACCCACCATACCTGCTCCGATTATCCCGATTTTCATGTCAACACCATTATTGTTTGAATTCTGTAGATTTTGTTAACTTCACTTGAACGGATTTGGGTTCAATTTACCGTCTTTAGCCATAATAGAGGCAGCAAGAAGAGACTCAGGAGTGCCACAATCAACCCATGTTTCTTTGCCTATGTTAAGCAATTCAGCTTGTCCTTTTTCGACGTACTTTCGATTTACATCTGTAATTGAAAAGTTGCCATCATATTCAATTTGACATTCATCTACTAATGACCAAAATTGTTCATCAAATAGATAGATGCCACCTATTGCAACATTGGAAGGAGGGTGTTCTGGTTTTTCGACGATGTCAATAATTTTTCCATCTCGATCAAATTTTGCTACTCCAAATGCTTGCGGTTGTTCTTCATCTCTCGATAATAGCAAGCAACCTGGATTTGAATCATGTTTAGTAAACTTCTCAACATGCTCTGCTAGTTCTATTGTGGTGATATTGTCTGAAAAGTAGACTAAAAGCCGACATGCTTCATTATGCGGTCTTGCTAAATTAAGTGCCTTGGCAACCCCCTCCGGGGTTTCCTCGAGCACGTAGTGAATTTGTTCTCCTGCTAATCCAGAGCCAACATGTTTGGCAATTTGCCCGATAAATTGGTTTGAGATAATTGTGATATTTTTTATTCCTGCCCGTCTAATTGTTCCTAAAGCATAATCGATTACCGGCCTATCGTAGATTGGTAACAGTGTTTTTTGGGTTATTTTGGTAAAGGGGTACAATCTACTCCCGTGGCCACCAGCCACCAAGATTGCCTTTACCTTCATGTCTTAGTCTAAGTAGGAGTCCTATATTTGGTTTCCTTCCTTTTTTTCATACAGGCGTTCAACAGCATCATCTTGTTTATTTTTTTCAAACCAACCAGTTTTAATTAAATCACCTAGGTTTTCAACGCCTGCTTCGATTAAATCCTTGTCCATCGATTCTGATTTGGACCATTGTTCAGCAGCAATTTCTGATTGAATCTTGTCGGCAATTCTGATCATTTTCTCGTTATCTGTACTAATCGTTTCCACATTGTCAAAATCCCGGTTTGCCATTGCATCAATGCGCGTACCATGAGTGGAGAAGTCCTTGTTATCTTTATCAAAAGCTGGGCCTTTTTCATCTCCTCCTCTAATTCTAAGGTAAGCAGAATTGGGATAATTAGATTGTTTGGTTCCTGTTTGATTGTTAGCAAACCCATCATCAGCAAACTCCTTCGTTTGCAAATCGTTGAGTAAAAATTCAGTCTTTTTTTGATAGATTCTCTCAATTGAGTTATCGGCAATCATCATGATAACTGGAATCAGAACTATTGCTAGGAAAATTACCGGATCAGGAATAATGAAGCCATATAGTATCAAGAGAATCGATGTTGTAGAACTCAAGATAGCAATCTTGGCCAATCCTTTAACGATTTTTGCCTGAGACTCTAGCCGTGAAACGTCAAGACCATTGTTCATATTTGCCACTTAGCCAATAATTTTATTCAATTTGTTGATTAAATCTGGATTATCTAATTCAGATTGTTGCCAATTCAAAGATTTCATCGCCAATATTTTTCTTGCTTGAATTGAATTATCCATTCGCTCATGAGCAAATTGGCCCAGTAAACCACAAATTAGCAAGCATGCTAATCCAAAATACCAGGATGTGATTAGCGATATAGCAATCGAAATTAACACTATATTGACAACAACTATGACCACTTTTTGCTTTAATTTTCGCTCAGAGTCGATTGCATCAATACATAGTTGAGCCGCTTGTTTTTTGGTTAAGGTCATTGCAAATCCTCGATTAGATAGTAATGAAACAATCATCCTCGATTTCAATTATTGCTCCACTCATTAGTAAATGCTCAATTGCTTCATCAATTTCTTCAAAAGAAATACCGGCTTTATCTAGTTCTGTAACAATTACTTCTAAGGTTGCAGAATCTTTACCTTTTGCTAATTCTTCATCAATTACTATCATTAGATTTTGGCAGGCAACCGCAAGTAGAGGATCATCACCTTGGTCATTGGGTAATAAGTCAAGGAATGCGCTTACTGGGTGAGTTTCGGAGAACTCTTCATCATTGCTTACGGCTCGTGAACCAAGTCCGACAATACTTTTGTCATATTCAATGCTAAAGCAATCAAACAAGTTAGTTTGGTTTGCTGGTAGGTTTTCTTTCTCCGGGGTTGAGATGCGATTTTTTATGTCAGTTATGCGTTTTAGTCTCTGCTCAGCGGATTTTAACTCAACTTCCAATTCACTTGAAATTAATTCTAAACTTGAATTTGCTTGATTTCGTAACCAGTCTTCTAAGTTCCAGTGAGGGTCAATTCCGGCCATAACCTCACACAGTTTCTGAACCTCTGCTGGCATTGTATCAACATGGAGCCTGTTGTCCCTCATAACTTGACTGTACTCTTGACAGCCTATGAAGAATATCATCAAAATAGTATGGCAATAATGGTAATTCAACTATGATTCAGCAAGTTTACCCGTTGTTCTATTCTTCCATTCCTGCTCAAATTGTTGCCATAATTCTTGCTCAACCTGAGCCCTGATTTCTTGCTCAAGCCTAGGGGTTAGTTCAGCTATCAGGGCTTCTTGAATTTCAATTGCCATAGAATTGATTGTTCTCGTTTCCGTTTCTGCAATCAGTTCATTACGTTCAATTTCACTCAGACCTGCTGATGCTACCTGTTTTTGTTGATTGCGGTTAACCTCAGCTACGACGATTTTTTCAATTTCTGACATCAGTTTACCAACAACAGCCAATTCCCAATTTTCTTTTGGTTGTGGTAGGTTTAATTTTGCGGTTTGATTTCTTAGATTTTGTACAATCCTCGCTCTCACTGGGTTGCCAATTTCGAATTCATGCGCTCCAGAAACAAAACCAACAAGACAATCCAACCATTCATCGTGACTTATTTCTGAACCACACCCGGGACAACCAGTCAATGAATCATCCACTTCGATATTATCTGTTGGTTGATATTTATCTTCCTTGGTTCTTCTTCTTACTGGTGCAGATGTGTCATCAATGTCGAATGAGATGTTCGTTCCAAATGTTCCTTTCCTTGGACTATTACCTAGTTCTCTTCCCATCATTTTCAAAATATACTCAACGTTTGAAAATAAAACATTTATGCCGACAAAACTCAGTTTGAGCGTTATTGTAGACAATCATGAATAATTCGAGGCGATTATGTTCAAGCTTTGTTGAAGGTTATGATTGTTGATAAAACCGATGTCAATCTCTAAATTATCTTCATTTTCAATAATTTTTAGCATATTATCTGCAACTCTAGATATTTCGTCAACTATTGTTATTGACGCCATTTTTGCTGACCTAGAAAGCGGATTTAGGTCTACAACAATCACAGTTTTACCCATATTGACCAAGGCTTCACATCTATCACCATCTTCCAGCGGAACTAGAATTACATCACTCGAAAATATGCCCTCATGGCAACATTTTGCTCGCGGCCCCTCGAGGCCAGGAATTTTTGCATCAGGACTTTCACCCAAAATAGTGGTAGTAATGCCGTGCTCCTGCTTGATGTCCTCAAGATGTTTGAGCATGGCTGAAATTCTGTCATCTGTTCGATAAAATATATTGATTTCAACAGGGCAATTAAGGTAATTTGCAATCTGCATCAACTCCTTACCAGCAAGCGCTGCAGTATTGCCATTGATTGTGATGATTGGGCGTTTCGCAGCGCTTAGATGGGCTAGAGCATTTTTTGTAGCAAGAAAGGCGTTTTCAGAAGTCTTCTCGCCGAGCAGGTAATCGAAAGCTTCGCCCCGACCATGAGCAATTAATGCACTATCTGCCAACATCCCCCTGCTGGCTGCAATTTCTAAGTTATGCCTTTTTAGCAATGACTCGTATCTAGGGTGACTTTTGTCGGCGGTAAACTCCCCCATTCAATCACCAACAATCATCGAGATGTCAAGTGGTTTGACGCCTCTATTTATTGCACTTGTCGAGATTACATCGACGCCACATTCAAACCATTCATCTAATGTTTCGAAAGTAATGTTTCCACTTGCTTCTAACAAAACAGCATTTCTAAGTCCCATGTCCTCTAATTGAGCGACCATTTCTTTACATCGTTCTGGTCCGAAATTATCTAACATCACAACTAGTTTTCCATCAATTCCTTGGTGTGACTGTTGCCACATAGCAGCAGCAGTAATCGCTTCCTTTTCATTTCTCACCTCAATCTCAATGAATGATTCAAGTTGGCTTAGGTCCAGCGACTGTATAAGTTCAGCAATTTTTTTCTCATTTCCATCATCTGAATCTCCCATCGATGCCAAGTCATTCTCTTTAATCATCAAAGCATCATTTCTCGTTAACCTATGAGTCAATCCTCCTCCCAAATGAACGGCCCACTTATCTAGCAGCCCCCAAGTGGTTTTTCTGGTACATGCAATTTGCTTTGCTGCCTTACTTGCCCACTTCTTTGTTTCTGTTGCAATTCCCGATAAGTGTCCGAGGATATTCAAAATACTTCTTTCAATCAATAGAATCGTTTCACGACATCCGGTTAAGTTAGCGATTTCTTCACCATTAGATACTTTCTTTCCGTCGGAAGCACGCCAATTAACTTGGATAGACGGTGCCCAAATTTGAATCAAATGATCAACCATTGCAGTACCTGCAACAATTCCATCACCTTTGGCTATGATTGTTGCATCAATTGTTTCACTAGAGCCAAACATAGGGTTGTCGATATCGTCATCAGCAAGAATTGCAGTAACCCACCTATCCATACTCGACAACAGCATCCTACTTACGCCATCTTCCGCTGTCCAAAGTAAATGCCCCCTGTCATGTGGTATCATCGCACCTCCGGCCATGATTCGCCTAACTATTACTTGATTTTCAATTACACCCTTATTTTTCCAATCGTTTGTAGTAATTTGATAAAATATTTCAAATCAATTGAACAGGTGGGAATACTATGGAGAAAGAGTATATTTCACATATAGGTGGCCATATTACTCTATTTTTCACAGTTGAAAAGGAAGGTCGTTTACTACGTAATCAAGGTAGTCGCGGAGTTGGATTAAATATTCAACACGGAGTAAAGGTCAAATTAGCAATCAAACAAAAGAACGCCAATATCAACGATACTACAATTTCTGTTACTGACTTGAAAGGCGATCAGATGATTAATTCAGATATATTTTATCGGGGTTTAATTGATGATTTAGTCCACGCAAAATTGTTGGATGATAACACCTCATTTGACATTGCAGTTTCTCTTGAACTGCCAACTAGTCAAGGTTTCGGCATGTCAGCTGCTGGACTTATTGCCGTAGCTTTGGCTTTCCGCGAATACACTAAGCGAGGCAATCTTGACCAATATTATCGTATATGCCATAGAATTGAGCGACAAAACGGATCTGGTTTAGGGGATGTGTTGGGCATCTATGCTGGCGGTGTCGAGATAAGACTACAACCTGGCGCGCCCGGAGCATCTGGGACCAGTCTCGGATTCAAGTGTAAACAACCAATAATTTTGGTTTGGCAACCAAAAGAATCCCGTCACACATCAAAGTACATCAATGACGAAAATTGGCAAACGAAAATCACTAAAGCAGGGCATAAGGCATTGAATAACATAAAAAATGGTCCATGGAATCATTCTCGCTGGAAGGACATTTTAGACCAGTCGAGTAACTTTTGCCATGAGTCAGAATTAATTTTTGAAACTGAGCGAAAGCGTTTGTTAGATAATGTGAGAAAAATAGTCCGTTCCTTGGACTTACAATCATATGTTAGCATCCGGCTTTGTATGTTGGGTACATCTTGCGTAATTCTGCCACGGAGATTAGACCGTATGCTTTCCCCGGATGAATTAGATTTATTGCACACAAAAATTAGTGAAAACGACTTGGAGTCATTAATTTCAGCAATAGATTCGTGAAATCAAGCCATTTTTGAGAGGTCTAGATTTTCAGCGTCAAGCATTAGACAACCTGGAATGAACAGATTTTCACTAAACCCATGCCGATACACTACAGCACCACTCCCCCATTCTTCGATGTATCTTGACATCTGTTTAGTCATCTTCTTTCTTTGAAATGACACATCAGCTCCATAGAAGTGCTTTGCATCAATCCATGCAACGGGTTGTCCGTTTATTTCAACATGGTCGAGAAATAGAATGTCGGGGGTATTTATTGGTCTACCATGCTCTAATCTTTGTTCAGAAACCATCTCGTTTTGACGTCTCAAGTTGACTCCTCTAGATTCAAACCAATCAGCAAGGACCTCCTCGAATAAATCGGCTCTTGAATGAGTCTCAGATTGATCAACATTCGAAACCCTATCAGCAGCCTCAGCCTTTTCAAACTCTTCCTGCTCTCGCTTTTTCATTTTACTTGGTTCCCTCAAGCACTCCTTGATTCGGGATTTTGACCATCTCTTCTCTGCAAGAATAATGCGAAAAATATTCATTGGTGGAAAGTCAAATCTCTTTGAAAGGTCAACTACACTAACCCCTTCGTTGTATAATCTAAACAATGATTTTGCCTTGGATTTTAATCTACCGTGACTGTAAACCGTTTTTTGTTGAAGTAACGCTGAGCGCAATGATAAGGCTTGGTCTAGATTCATATTTTTACCATTAACAAATTGGCCGATTTCATCTACTCGGCTATCCTCAAGCCAACCAAACTCTCCTTTTTTTACTACAAATTTTGCTAATGCTTCCTCATCTTTTAGCGGAACAGGATTTGTTTGCCATTCGAATTTGTGATTTTTAGGTGAGGGTAATTCATCTGGAAAACCCATTACTCGCTCTTCTCGGTCAAATCTTTCATTAGCTCTAGTTTCCACTTCTTCGATGTAGTCTTTACTTCTCTCAAGTAGTACTGATTTCTTGGTTGTACCATAACGTTTAGGCCTTTGGTGCCGTTGTGACCGAGATTTTTTACGTGGTTTGTCTGTTGTCACAATAATGCCTTACCGGCGACATCATTTGAACTATCGGTTATTCAGTTTGTTTTATTTTAACATCATGTTCTAGATGATAGTCAATTACTCCATGGGTTGTCAAATCATCAAAGATTTGCTTTACAATTCTTCTTGCGATACGGTTACCGAAGCCAAGAATACGGCTTAGTCGCGAAATTTCCCACCATGCCGTGAACTCAACTCCGCCATCCTCATTATGTAACAAAGTAATATCGAGAGTTAGAGTTTTAATCGCTAGGGCAGAGGTTCTACCGTTTACCTTCTGACCTTGCCAATTAATGATTATTTGACAGAATCTAGGGTCGACTCCTTCGTTGATTTCAGCAATTATCCACATGTCTTCAATTAATTGTTGCGCGACAACTCTATGCAGATCAATCCGCTGTCCTAACTTTAGTTTACCATGCGATTCAGATAATATCCGATTTGCAAACTTATTCCACATTGGCCAGTTATCCAAATCCATGATATTATGCTCTATGGTTTGCAACTGGTTTACCGGTATTGACTTTCTCAGCACCATATTGGGTCGCGGC
This sequence comes from uncultured euryarchaeote, assembly GCA_937911345.1. Lineage (GTDB taxonomy): Archaea > Thermoplasmatota > Poseidoniia > Poseidoniales > Poseidoniaceae > MGIIa-L1. Next base: position 37,141 of record CALDPP010000186.1, read on the forward strand.
ATAATTACCACACTTATGCAAAAATTATACTTGGGCTTAGTGGTATCGCAGCGTTTTCTCTACCATCCGTTCCTTGGTAATTTTCTGCGTTGACAATCTCAACATCACTCAATCCAAGTTCTTCAGCAATGAATGATGCTCTGTCTGATAGAATCTTTGCTTCATCAATATTGTCAAGGATTAATCCTTTTGCCTTATCATCCCACTTGAATACCTGAGAGAGCATTTTCTTATTCCAGTAAGACAATATTTCGCCCATATTTCCCTCATTAACAAAATCCATTTGCTTCAATTCTTGAATAAATTGCTTAACATTTCCACCGTTCTGTAAGTATGAAATCGCTTCTCTAGACAGAGTATTCTTCCATTCCGGCGAAACAATCAGTGTTAATTTGTCTGCTTCGCCCTGCAAATGCTTTTCAGCAATGGTCTTTACCTTGCGAGAACTTTCTAAAACCCCACGCATAATGAACTCGTAATCCAAGATACTTGCTTCCGTGGTTGAAACCGAGCCGATGTCTTTCATCTGTGATGCTGAGACCAAATTTTCCAATGATATGCATCTGCCCCATTCCTCTGCTAAGTGAGGAGTTGAGACGGAGATTAAATAGGTCCATGATTCAAGCACTGTGCGGCCTACTTTAGCGTTATTTCCACCCCTTCTAGTGTACCAATTGATATCTTTTATTAGTTCATAATGAGAAATTTCGACTGCTCTGCGCAAGTCATAGTTGGTCATTGCTTCATTGAATTCTGCAACCCTTTGCTTGAGTCTAGCGATTAACCAATCATCAATGGCATTTGGTTTGTTATCCCAATTAAGTATAGTTTCAGGCATTGTTCGGAGTTGCAACATGACTCGATAATTAGCTTCTAATGCAGTATCTGACCAATCCATGCCTGCCGTCGGATTGGCTGCAAATAGGATGAAAAGACGTACTGTATCAGCACCATATTTCTCAATCATTTCTTCTGGTGATACGGTATTGCCAAGCGACTTACTCATCTTTGCCGAACGCATCGATAGGGCATCGCCGCACTGTGGGCAGGGCATCCCCATATGGTCGACATTAAGTGTAATTGAACATGATTCACAATACGGCGCTGCTTTATTCACCATGCCTTGACACAATAACTCATTGAACGGCTCGTCAATCGAGTGAAGGCCTAGATCTCTGAGGGCCTTGGTCCAAAATCTAGCGTAGATAAGGTGCATTTGAGCATGTTCAATACCTCCACAATAAAAGTCAACATTCATCCAATGATTTGCTGAATCTCTAGAGAAACATTGTTCGTTATTCGTAGCATCGGTGAATCTCAAGAAATACCACGAGGAGTCCACAAAGGTGTCCATAGTATCAGTTTCTCTGCGCGCATCTTTACCACAGGTTGGGCACTTTACCTGCATAAATTCTGATGAGGTTTCGAGCGGATTACCTTTGCCAAACACAATATCTCTAGGTAGTTCAACAGGCAAATCCTTTTCTGGAACGGGGACTGTACCACATTCATCACAATGGATAATTGGAATTGGCGTCCCCCAATATCTCTGCCTTGAGATTAACCAAGGCCTGATTTTCCAATTTAGCTTTCTCTTACCTCTGTTAATTCTAATTAATTCATCAATCACTGCTGTAATTGCTTCATTTCCATAAAGGCCGTCAAAATCATCCCTTCCAGTATTCACCATCCAGCCATATTCTGTTTCAGCCTTGGATAGTTCTTGAGATGCATCACCGTTTTCAGACATCACTAGAGCTCGTCTGATTGGAATAGAGAATTTCTTGGCAAAATCAAAATCTCGCTCATCGTGTGCTGGAACCGCCATTACTGCACCGGTTCCGTAAGAGGCGATAACAAAATTACCACTCCAAATAGGGATTTTTTCTCCAGTTAAGGGATGTATGGCATTTTTCCCCAGTGGAACGCCCTTTTTCTTGTTCATATTTTTGATTCTATCAAATTCTGCCATTACAGAGACTTCGTCATGTAACGCCTGCCAATCAGCCTCATATTCTGTTCCAGAAACTAATTTCTTTGCCAACTCGTGTTCAGGGGCAAGGGTGACAAACGTTACTCCAAATAGAGTGTCTGGCCTTGTAGTAAATACGGTAATAGTGTCATTAGAGTCTTCGATTTCAAAGGTAATCTCAGCCCCTTCAGAACGTCCAAGCCAATCTCTTTGCATTGCTGCAACATTTTCCGGGAACTGAATCTGTTCTAATCCATCTACAAGTTCTTGGGCATATTTTGGAATATCCAAGAACCATTGACTCATTTCTTTCTGAATAACAGGGCCATTACATCTCCAGCATCTACCCGCCTTCACCTGTTCGTTAGCGAGTACAGTATTACATGGATTGCACCAGTTTACCGGAGCAAATTCTTGAAACGCAAGCCCATTTTCATAGAATTTTGTGAAGAACCACTGATTCCATTTGTAATAATTTGGATCGTGGCTTTTTACCATACGGTTCCAGTCATACGAAAACCCCATTCGCTTGATTTGTTTGGTGATAGAGGCCATGTTTTTTTCAGTAATATCATGAGGGTGACCACCTTCTTTTATCGCAGCATTTTCTGCCGGCATACCAAACGAATCAAATCCCATTGGGTACAAAACTTCGAATCCCATCATTCTCTTGTAGCGCGCAACAGCATCACCGATAGAATAGTTCCTTACGTGGCCCATATGCATTTTCCCAGACGGATAAGGATACATCTCAAGGCAGTAAAACGGCGGCTTGTTCTCATTTACACTAGCAACGAATACTTTCTCATCATCCCATCTCTTTTGCCAATAATTTTCATCAACACTTTCGATGCTGTAACTCAAAACATCACCTCCTATCCGCTACAGGCTGTCCACATTAGGTTGCCATTTCAAACCCACTATTCAAGAACCCAATCTATGTAGGATTTCTATGGCCCGAAGAATCGAGGTTCGAGCCCCATCTAGAATTGATTTAGCAGGAGGTTGGACGGATGTCCCAATCTACTGTAGCAAAAAATCAGGCGAGGTGGTAAATATTGCCATCAACCAATATGTTAGGTCTGAAATGGTAATAGATGACGATAGAAGATTATCTGTATCATATTCGACAGATATGCCTACAGGCTCTGGTTTAGGAACTAGTGGAGCGATGAATGTGGGATTTATCACCACAATAATGAGTGCCGGACAAAATGCGATTTCAACTGCAGAACTTGCCTACCAATTCGAAGCCTTACTTGGTAACCAAGGGGGCCGTCAAGATCAATGGGCAAGTGCGCTTGGCGGCATCAATCATCTCACTTTTGTCGACGAATCTGTAACTTGTGAAACGATTACTCCATCTAATGAGTTTTGCAGATGGCTTGAAAATAATCTAATGTTGTTTAACAGTCACATAACTCATGTTTCAGGTGATTTACACAAGAGTGTTTGGCAACGTTTTGAGGTTGGTGACGAGGAGATTACCAAGGGTCTAGATATGATACGAGATGCTGGATTATTGATGGCTAGGGGTTTGAAAACAGAATCTAAGAGTGATGTCATTGATGCAATGAACCTAAATTCAGCCGGTGTAGATACTCTAGGTCGGGAATTACATCAACCATTTAGAGAAGAATTATCTAAACTTACTGAACAAAATAAGGTTAGTGCTTGGAAGGCTATGGGTGCTGGTGGTGGAGGAGTAGTCGGATTAATTATTTCATCAGAACATCTAAGGGATGAGATTATTGACCAATTTAATGTTAAAGGTTGGACCAATATTCCTTGGAAGATTGATATTGATGGTGTGACTAGACAAGAGTTCAATCTCTAATCTTGTTATAATCTATATCTGTTTCAAGTAAAAACAACGCTTCTTTGGTTAATTTGTACCTATTCTTGATGCCCATCTTTCGCTTCTCAACCAGGCCATACTTTTGCAAGGTTCTCAGGTGGTGGGAGATAAGTTGCTGACTCTTTTCCAGCTTTTTTGCAAGTTCAGACTGGGTAGGGAATTCGCCAATTTGGTGTTCATCATCTAGCAATGTCAGAATCTTGCCCTGCAGACTTTTTGGATCAGGAGATAAAGGCGGCACAGGTAAGTCATCAGGGTTCATTCCAGGGTATAGAGAATTGTTCAATGGATAGTATCTAACGAATCTTCCATCATTAATTCGCCATATGAGTTCCTGATTTTCTAATAGCCTCAGGTGGTGGGTAATTTGTCCATTACTCATGTTTAGTGCGGCCATCAAGGCCCTAAAGTGACAACCGGGATTAGCGGTTAGGTAACCAATTAGGCGCCCTCTCTGGAATCTTCCGTCAGACGTTTCATGGGTTTTGCCTACCAGTGCTAACATCCATAGGCCGGCAGATGTCACTGGAATTCTTATGCCCTCAGTGTTTGATATGAACACTAAAAGTCCAACAAGAATAGATGAGCTGGCAACTCCATAGACAGCAATTTCAGCAATTTCTATCGAGTCATCTTCAACATTTTCCGCTGCGTTTAATTCAAGGTTTGGTTTTACCGGGTTTTCTTCGGTGAAAATCTCATCGATGGTGATGACTGGAAGCCCGAATTGGGAGCAGAAACTTGAATCAAATGGGTGTTCTAATGCCGTATATTCGCCAAACCACCCTTCTTTTGGAATCCAATTACTCTGAATGGTATTTGGTTGTAAGACATATGCTGAATTTGGTGCGCTTATCAGCCAACAGTGATTATTGTTATACTCAATTTTATCCCATGTGCCAGAAATAGAGTGGAATAGACTTGGATCTATCGTTGTAGCTCCTGATTCAAGGTGTAGTTCATCAAATGCAGTAAAAGTGTGCTCAAAGTTTACTTTGTAATTGATTGAAACCTTATCAGCAGATTCTAGGTTTGGCAAAGTAATTTTTTGTTGTAATCGATACACATCATTTGTTGGTGTGATGAAGTTGCCGCTGTTGTATTCACAAAATTCTGAATTGTGGTTATAGTCTGTTGTCGAATGAACAATAACATCGATAACAAGCATACATTTTGCAATAATTCTTATGTGTTCTTCACTGGAAATATCTAACGTTGTGTAAAGCGAAGATTCAGCAATTGTATTATCAAGAGCTAGTTCAATCTCATTTCCAACACACTTTGCCAAGTTATTTGGCACTTGTTGGAAAAAATCGAAACTTAGAAACCGGTTGTTTTCTTCGACAATGATGGTGTACTTTCCAGAATCAATCATACAACCCTCTTCATTGGTTAATTGCCAATCAAAGATGTCGAACATGTTACCATTGGTTGATGCTTGTTCTTCATTCTGAGCGCAACTATCTACATGATTATCAACCACCACCCGACCAAGGTCATTGACAATAAATAGGTCCAACTTACAGGAGTGTATGTCCTCTTTATGTGCCATTTTTCCTTGAATTAGTAACGAGGGGTTTTGTCTAGTTTCCATCATTTGGTAATCAAGATTAATCAAGGTTGGTGGCAAATTTTGATCAAAAGATTCACTGGACTCTGCTTGTAATGTCGGCGAACTAATAACCAGTTTGTCATAGTCGCCAAGAATTTGCACCGATATGTCGTCACTCGATTCGAACCAAGAATCGTCTAATATGAGGTTTGCAGAGTATATGTTCTCACTCGGATGTAGAATAGTTGTTCCCTTGAAGCAATCATCATAAACTGCTCTTTTCACATTATTTTGGACCAAAAGAGTACATTCAGTATCGCTTACCTGTAGGTTAACTGAACTGGGATTGTAAAGGAATAATTGCAACAAGTGGGCGTTGCTTGATTCGCTTAGCAAATCAATCATGTTATAATTTAGTTCTATTTCTTGGGGAAGAGTACTGTTGCCGTAAAATTTCACAACACTACTGTCAGCGATTTCCAGGACACTGTGCGTGACAATGATGCGGTATGCCCCGGTAGGAATGTCATATCCTTCATTGTCTTTAAAATTCCACTCATGGCTCATCAATGCTATAGTTTCACCATTTTCAATTTGCAACGACTGGATTTGATTTCTGCATCTATTTTCAGAGGAGAAAATCATTGCGTTACTTTCGTCATAGACATTGAATAAAAAATCACAAGACGGGTTATTTTGAATCTCAGTAGTCGAGGATGGATTGAACAAATTTGCGGAAATAGTGATATAATCTCCGGTGATGTAGTATTCATTAAATTCGATGTCATTTATCTCTATGGCAATGGATGAGACATCCTCTGTATCGGCGCTAGAGTGCGGGATTAGTGAAAAAATCATCAGTCCCGCGACCAAGGCAATTGCAAACCTCTGCGCCTCGGCCATGGTACACAGTATGACTCATCATTTGAAAGGGCAGCGGTCGTCGGCGGGTTTGGGGCTACAAATATGGCTAGACCAATACTAGTTTTTGAAACGGATAAGTTATCTGTATATCAACAACAACTGGGTGAATGGGATAACCTAAACCACTTATTAGTCTGTAAGATAAGTAACAATGCCTGTATTGTTGACCCATTCGATGGCCATTATTGGTATGAATTTTGCCAAACTGAAAATTATAATTTAACTGAGATATGGCTCACTCATAGCCATTGGGATCACACCAAAGGAGTAGAAGAGTTGATACAACTTTCATCAAATCATGTGGCGGTTAGATGTCATAATTTAGAACAAGAACGAGGTTATCAACTTGATGGAATTTTATGGTGGCAACATGAAGAATTCACTTCAATAAATCAACAATTAGGTTCACTTTCTTTCTCAATTCACTGCACTCCAGGCCATACGCCCGGCCACGTAACTATTGTTGGAAATGGAGTGGTTGTTACCGGCGATTGTCTATTTTTAGGCCGCTGTGGCAGAACAGATTTATTCGGTGGCGATCAAAATAAACAGCGTAAATCACTGTTATACTTGCGAGAGTTTCTTTTGGAACTCGATGCCAATTATGTTGTTTTACCTGGACATCAGTATGAGTTGTCTGACGGTAGTAATCCCACAGTCCTACATCTAGTTGATTTCATGGCCAACAATGAAGCATTAAATTCGATAGATAATGAGGATGATTGGAATAATTTACCATTTCTATCATTTGATGACAGCCTTGCAGAAAAAGCTAGACGTCAAAGAGCTCGTAATTCATAGAATATCATCAAGATTGACCATATTGGGAATGGCTTCATCTTGAGCTTGTTGCTGTTGAATCTCAAATTGCTTCCATTGCGGCATTTCAGTAGGTTCTTCTCCAACCCAACCTAATGCCCTAGCCTCGTCTAATTGACCATTTGCTACGTAGTAATCAATCCAAGCAGTTCGTCTTTCATCCTCTTCAGAAAATGCTGAGTTAACCATTGCTTCATCGATTCTTTCCTTGCGAGATTTATTCTTAGCCAAGGTTTTGGAAAACTGAGCAACAATAATCACGGAAAGTAGAATCATTATTGCTATCCCCATGAAAACAAGCGTAGGTTCTGTACTGCTGCTAGCCGATTCGGAATCTGATTCTCCACCTTGTTGCGGTTCGGTTATTTTGCAAACAACAGATCCAATCCTTCCTTCAAAGATGTCAGGGTCATATGGGCAAGGGTCGGATGTATCGCTTGTTCCGTCACTGTCTGAATCAATGCAGCCAAACACATCGCGGTATGAGGTACCAGGGTCTTCAATACAATCGTCAGGTTGATATGCGCCACTAGTGAAATTATCCCCATAACCATCACCATCAAAATCACTCCATTGTGTGGCCTCTAGAGGGAAATCATCACTGATATTATCGCCGTAACCATCACCGTCTTGATCACTCCATTCATCCGGTACTGTTGGGAATGCATCGCCTCTTTGGTCGCGCAACTCGATGATTTTTTGCTCATCATCTTCATCTTGGACGTAGGTTACTGTCCATAGGTAATTGTCTCCATAGCCATCACCATCAGTATCTTTCCATTGCTCGCCATCCTCCGGGAATTCGTCATCAACGTCAGCCCACCCATCATTATCAGTATCGACGCATCCGTAGCGATTATTTTCGCTTGATGTACCAAACGTATCAGGGCAATCATCCCCTCCTGGCTTGTTTATTTCATCGCCATATCCATCACCATCTCGGTCAGACCATTGCAGTGGGTTTTGCGGAAAGGCATCTTCGGGGTCAACAAAACCGTCACCATCACTATCAGGACAGCCCCTAGAGATTGGATTCGCCGAGTTACCTGCTTGAGTTGGGCAAATGTCGCCGTTTATCGAGCCAGTTCCGTTGTTGTCTCCAAAACCATCCCCATCAAAGTCCGACCATTGTGTTGGGTCAAATTTGAACGCATCGCCGTTGTTTCCTGCTGCATTATCACCATACCCATCTCCGTCAGTATCTTTGCACTGAGTGGGATCATCTGGGAAGATGTCAGGATTGTTACCGGATTGGTTATCTCCGCCACAATCTAGAGAGTCTCCGTCTCGATTTGACCACTGAGTGTCATCATTTGGAAACGGGTCTCCCTGGTCGGAATATCCGTCACCATCACTATCAAGACAGCCAATTCTGTCTATTGTCGATGAACCAGATTCGTCTGGACATTCGTCTGGACTATTACCGTCTTGATTGTCACCATAGCCATCACCATCTCTGTCACACCACTGAGTAGGGTCAAGCGGCACTCCGTCTGCTTGACAGTATCCAGTTGACGAGACCGGACCCCAGTTAGCAGTTGGATCAGAGTACGAATCACCATCGGTATCTATGCATCCATATCTATCGGCAGTTGAGTTGCCATAAACGGTAGGACATGCATCAGCATCATCGCCAACTTGGTTATCGCCCCACCAATCACCGTCAGTATCAACCCATTGGTAGTGGTTTAGAGGGAATTGGTCAACTTCTGTAGCACCAGTGACAATTTCTCCTGGCCAGGCCGATTCCCTAAATTCATCCCATGATTGGTCGACGTAATTATCACCCCATCCATCGCTGTCCGTATCATTCCATTGGGTCGGGTTGTTTGGGAATGCATCGCCTCGTTGGTTGATGTGGAAGAAGGTGTTAACGACCTCGAAGTAGTACTCATCGCCGTAGCCGTCGCCATCAGTGTCTTTCCATTGCTCAGCATCATTTGGCGCCCAATCCCCATCGTCTGACCATCCATCACCATCACTATCTGGGCATCCGAATCGATCTTGTGTCGATGTCCCAAATTGGTTAATGCAAGCGTCGGGTGTAGTCGCAGGGTCAGGATTGTCTCCATATCCATCGCTATCAGTGTCATTCCATTGCGTTCCATCATAGGGAAATGCATCAACAACGCCATCTCCTTGGTCAGAGGAATTGTAGCCGTCATTATCTTCGTCAAGGTCAGCAATCCAATAGTGGATACCCTCGTCATCTCTTCCGTAAGTCGTGACAATCTTGGTCCCATCGGATGACCAAGTTAGACCATTTACTTGTCCGCAGTTGTTTCCTCCACAGCCGTTTGGTGCAGGAGCTCCGAAAAAGTCGACAAGTTGGCCTGAATCTGTGGTGTGAATCTTTACTGAACCACCATCGCCTTGGTAGTATGAATGTCCATTGGCGATTTGCTTTGAATCACTTGAAAAATCGGCAGATAAACAGGACGAAGTCGTGGGATTTTCCCAAATTCTAGTCCATGCAGAGTTGACATATTTGTACATGTCAAAACTGGCTCCAGCGCCTTCCCAAGCACCGCACATTGAGATGTAGTTGCCATCGGGCGACCAATCAATGTCGTTTATACCGGACGGCGGGCTACTTATCGAGTAATCCGTTGCCCTTGTCGCTAAGTCTACAATGTAGAAATCACCATTCGCAGCAACAGCAATCTTTGTCCCATCAGGGGAGAAAGCTGATGCGTAAAATCTGTCCTCTCCGTTAGGGTTGATTCCGTTGCCAAGTTGTTGTCCATTACTTGTTTGAATAATGATTACCTGGCCATTGGTTCCACCGCTACCAGACCTACCTATCGAAACAGCGACTAGGGAACTATCAGGTGAAAACTCAACATCATATACGTAATCACCACCTCCAACATCGACACTAATTTTCCCGTGAATTGAAGTCATGCTAGATGGATAATATAATTCGATTGTATCATCGTCTAGGCCAGCAGCAATCATTGTATTATCTGGTGAATAAGCTACAGAGGTAACCTCGCCGTTTATCGCTTGCGCAGAACGAACGTTGACATGAGTACTGGAGTTCCAAACTCTTACCCATCCGTCCTCATCACCAGTTACCACAAATTCGTCGTCGCTAGAGAAATCAACATCGTTGTAATTTTGACTTGATGATATGGTAAACTCATTTTGGAAGTTCGGGTTATTTGCTACCCATCCGTCATTGTAATCGGAGATACCGTCTCCGTCTCGGTCAGGACAACCAATTCTGTCTACCGAAGAAGTGCCAGATGCCCATATGCAATCATCGGTAGAATCGCTTACTCCGTCGCCATCTGAATCTGCTGAAGCAGTCATTGGGAGTGTTGCGATAAGGAATAAGAGAAGGGTTGCAAAAACCTTACCCTTGGTTTCCATGGTATCCGGATTGATGGGTAAATAAAGGTATTATGGTTAAATTGCTCTTACAACAAATCAGCAATAAATCACAATTGCTTAGTTATATGAAAATCTCGGAAGTTTGTGAGCGCAGGTATCTCGAAGGTGAATGTACCAGTTCAAGACCGCGTAATGCTCCACTTATTGGAAAATGATGTACAGGCAGATAGATACTTTGTCGGCCCTGAGTTAACTAGACCTGGAATTGCAGAATCATGCGCGCTACATCCGCCAAATGTCAGCAGAACCATGAGAGAACTCTTGAAAAAAAACATGGTATCAGAACATACAAGAAACATCAAAGGCGATGACAGAAGGCAAAAGACTTGGCAACTCACGGACGAGGGTAGAGAAAAAGTCATCCAGATAAAGGAAAAACTGTCTTCGACAATGATTGTGATTCGTGATGGTAACGGAGATCTGTTAGAACTCGAAGCGGCAACAGTACCAGATAGACTTGATGCTAACATTTCACTGCTTCAAGTTTTAATGCACGCTCAGCATGAAGGGGTCTTGACATACGGTGACATTAGATTTGGTGCGATAACTAATCGGAGTGATGATGAGAACTCAAATTCGCCAGGACGACTGAAAGCACTAACAGGTGTCCATGCGACGTACAACAATCAGCCACCAGAAACCCGGGTAGTTCATGGTCGAAATGAACAATTTACCGAACTAGATCTGTGGTTCAAAGAGCGCAAGCCGTGCATGGTAGTTCATGGAATTGCAGGTATAGGGAAGTCCACATTAGTGGCTCACTGGCTTAATCAACAAATGGAAAAAGCTCCTAATTTGTCGGTCTGCTGGTACCCTTGCCAACCTTGGGACACATCTCTCGGGTTAGCAACCAGTTTACTTCACAGATTTGGTATTGATGAATCGCATGATCCATACAACTTGATTGAAACCCTGCCACTCAATCCAGGTGGTCAAGTAGATGTAGACATGCTTAGGAGGAGGCTATTGGCTTATTTGACCGATGCCAGAACAATCCGTGAGCGTTTCAAAGACGAACCTGGAGGACCTCCTCCATACTGGTTAATTGTGCTGGATGATGTTCATCACATCGAAGAAAATTCAGCAAAATTACTCGGTGCTATGTTGCAGATTTCGCAACAATCTCCTTTGCGAATAATGATGATTTCTCGAAGTCGCCCTTCAGTTTATGACCGCAGAGATGTTCATACCAGAGACTTAGTTTCAGAGCTAGCGCTGAAAGGTCTATCGATAAATGAAATGGAAGACTGGATGAAAGAGCTTGAGATTTCTGAAGATTTAGAGGCTGTTTTTCAAAAAACAGGTGGTCACCCATTAGCATTGGAATTGTTTGAACTGTATGGTCAATCTGTCCACATAGATTGGCTACAGTTCCTTGACGATGAGATTTTGTTCAAATTACCAGATGATGAAAAACGATTACTAACCATCCTAGCGAATTATGACAAACCGCTAACTTGGGAAGAATTAGCAAAGCAATCAGATTGGGACGGCCCACCTCCAAGAGGGTTAATTTCGTATGGTATTCTAATCGAACTAGAAGATGGAATGTGGCTTCATGAAGCACTCAGAGAGCGGTTACTGAGAGATATTAATCCAAATTAGAAATCATCAGCAGTCATGTGCTGATCAATCCAATTGAGCAATGCAGGCTTTGGCATAGCACCGCTTTGTTTTGCCACAAGGTTACCATTGTGGTACAGGAATAATGCAGGGATTCCTCTGACGCCCAACTTGCCGGCATTAGCAGGATTCGAATCGGTATCTACTTTCGCAATTAGGATTTCTCTCTCACTTGCAACTTGTTCAAGAACTGGGGCTAATGCTTTACAAGGTCCGCACCATGGAGCCCAGAAATCTACGAGCACCCATTCACTATCTTTGATTGAATTTTCATACTCAGAATCGGTTACTGACCTTACTTCACCCATGTTCTCACTAAGTCACCCTAGGACAGGAGCATTAAGAGACTTTGTGCGGCTGAAAATACAGTTTTTAGCACAATGCTCTTGAGAATCCAACATTTGGCCGAGACTGTTCACATGATAATCGCACCGAGTATTCTAACTGCAGACCTCTCAAATTTGGCTGAATCTTGCAAAGAGGCAGTTGATGCAGGCCTCGACAGACTTCATTTGGACGTTATGGACGGTAACTTTGTGCCAAATATGACCTTTGGCCCACCAGTAATCAAGTCGTTACGCAAATCTCTACCAGAGCATGTTATTTTCGATGCACATCTTATGATAACCAATGCTGAAGATTGTTACATGGATTATATCGATGCAGGTTGTAATCATCTTTCAGTACATGTTGAAGCAGCAACTCACCTTCATAGACTAGTTACCGCAATTAGAGATGCAGGCGCTACAGTAGGAGTAGTTCTCAACCCAGCAACATCATTAGATGCGATTACCGAAATATTGCCTGAAATTGATTTAGTGCTAGTAATGAGCGTCAATCCAGGTTTTGGCGGCCAATCATTTATTTCGTCAGTAGAGGGTAAAATTAGACGCCTAAAGTCAATGATTGACGAGCAAGTGAAAACCGGCGGCAGGCCAGTCCAAATTCAGATTGATGGTGGAATAAAATCCCACAACATCGCCATGGTAGGAGAATGGGGCGTGTCGAATTGTGTAGTTGGATCTGGACTGTTTAATGACCGAGGTACTGTAAAAGAAAATCTAGCAATATTACAAACAGCCCTTGAAGTATGATTCAGTTAAGGTGACAATGTGCGAATTCTCGTTGTTTCACTTATGTACCCTCTACCAACGAATGTAGCAAGGGGCACTTTCGTCAGCGATAATGTGGAATTATTGAGGGCGCAAGGTCACGAAGTAAAAGTTGTCAATCCATTGCCAAGGATGCTCAAATATCAAGAATCAAGGCGCTCAACGCTTACGGGTGTTGCTAAAGCACCTGTGAAATTTGAGCATGGAGAAGTCGAAGTATTAGCTCCAAGGTTTTGGGGTTTGCCTGGTCATCCATACCCATCGATTACCATTGGCAGTATGAAACGGATGACAAAAAAAGTATCCAACTGGCTCAATGATTGGCAACCACAGATAATCATCTGTCATACTATTTGGCCAGCTGCAGAATTGGCTGGTAGACTTGCAAAACAACTGAGTATTCCTTGGATTGCTGTAGTTCACGGACACGACTTTGATGTTGGACTCCAAGATTCCAACATCGGCCATCACATCTCTCGCTTGGCCAAACAAGCCAATCAAATTGTGACAGTTTCACAGCGTCTTGCAGATATTGCCAAGCGAGAGCAAATCACTAATCACAGCGTAATTAGATGCCATACAGCAGTAGAGGATGAATGGCTTACAGAGCCTAAGAATTGGCGGGGTCGTTGGCGAAAAGAAAAACTGGACATCTTGTTCCCTGCAGACCCAAGAAGGCCCGAGAAAAATCACTATCTTGCTCTGCAAACAGGCGAGGAGTTAGAAAGCAGGGGATGGATTGTTGGCATCACTACATTGCGTCAACAGCCGCGGACAATAGTTTGGGATAGGATGCTAGTAGCAAATGTGACTTTGATTACTTCACTACGCGAATCAGGTCCGTTAGTTGCTAGAGAATCGTTAGCCTGCGGTACTCCTGTAGTATCAGTAAATGTCGGAGATGTCAAGGATTATTTGCAGGAATTTTGTCTTGTGGAAGATTACGATCCTGTGAAATTAGCCGATGCTATCGAATTAACATTACAACAAGATTGGCAAAAGAAATTCGACATGCCGGATAATTATTCACTAGATTATGTCAGTAGTCAGTGGCAAGAATTGCTCTCCAACCACGTGGCACAAACATGAATAAAACTAGGCCACTCAATGCTAATAATGAGTTTGCGGCAAACCCAAAACAGGTTATTGAAGCAAGAGTTACAGCGGCGAAAAAATCAGTTTTTCGTTGCCGAACGATTACCCATAGTTTGGCTAGGTGAATTGATGACAGCAGTAAGAAAGCAGAGGATAGGGTTGATGCAATTGCTGCAGCATAAAGTCCCCAAGTCGGCGAATTTGCCATTGAACCAATTAATAGGAACCCGATTATTGTGCCAAAAACGACGACAAATCCGATGAACAGCGTAAATTTCCACGGCTTTTCACCAGCCTGTAAAGCGGTATAACTTGGCGTAGCGAGCAGAGTTAGGCACCATCCAATCAATAAAATCATGAATAATCCAACAGCTGAAGGACCTATACTACCGTCGGTATATTGCTCAGGAAAGGCGATAGGAAGTAGAAATCGAATCAACAATGCGCCACCAAACAAACCTATCGGTAATATTCCAAAGCACAAGTCGAGTGACTTTTCAATTGAATTAAAGAATTTCTTTTCATCACTTCTGTTTTGTCCTAGAATAGGTAATAATGCTGCGCGTAAAGCCTGCGGAACAACTAATCCTGCCAGCCAGGCAATCTGGGCAACGTGGAATAATGCTGCCGAATCTACCCCCATGGTCCCAGCAACGATGAATTTCTCAATTCTAATCACATAAGGTAGAATTCCAAGTGTTATGGCAAACGGGAGCGATTGCAAAATCAGTGATTTGTTATCTATCCAACACTCATCAAGGTCTCGCCATTGATAATTATTTGAGGCTGGTTTCAGTGTAAATCTAGCTAATAGAATCGCCGAGAGAAGCCCTAATAATGCGCCAATCAAGAATGCAATAGCATAACTTTCGACTGAACTACTGCCCAAGTAATACAGGGCTAAGTAACCAGCAACTGCAATCAATCTTTCAATGACTTTTGTGCATGCTTCCATCCATGCATAACCAGCAGCCCGCAAACCAGAACGCGGTGCATAGGAGAAAATGTGGGCAAGTGCTACCAGCATACATGTTACAATTACCGGGAAATACGAAGTCCAATCATCAAGAATAATGGTTACTCCAAATAATGCGATAACGACGAATGGAATCATGCAAATGAATTGAATTCGGTAAATTCGCCAAATTGCCTCCCAGATCTTATTGACACAATTTGCCCCATCGCGAGTCAGTATGGTAGGTAGCCCCAAATCGATAATGAGAAATGTTGTTGCAAATACATCAAGTGCAATAATGAATATTCCATAATCTTCGGTGATTAAGGCACGCGTTAGTACAACTTGCCCGATGAGGGCTAAAAATACGGCTAAGATGTCTGCACCTATCAACCAACTTGAATCCCGGCCCATGTTTAGGTCACGGCCAGTTTCATTAGCCACTGGCTCGGACATATTCATGCCTTGACCTGTTTCATTTGAAAGATACTCTATACCACATGTTCAAATGATGGTTTTGTAAGGCGTTGTCGAGGTGCGACGATGGTAGACGCTAGTTGGGTAGAAGCAGAAGTCTTGAAGGCAGTTCCTAATGCAGTTGTGGAAGTGATTGATTTACACGGCTCAGGTGACCATTTTCACGTTCGAGTTATTTCGGAAGAATTCGAAGGTGTCAGACCATTACAACGCCAAAAACAAGTTCTTGCGGTAATGAAGCAACATATTCCGCACCCAGTTCACGCACTTGACCTAAAGTGCATGACTCCAAAGCAAGCTGAAACTGCAGGCGATACTGCATTTGACCCTCACGGTGGTGGACGAGGCGTCCACATCAAAAGAATCATGAAAAATAAGGAGTGAAAAATATGGATTGGACAGAAAAAGAATTGCAAGCAATAGTAGACGAACATGCCTTGGTATTGTTTATGAAAGGAACACCTAACAATGCACAGTGTGGATTTTCTAATCGTGCTGCACAAGCACTACAGCAACTGGGCGAGCCATTCGCGGCAGTCAATATTTTGACAGACCCAAGAGCGATACCATCTGTTTGCGCTTGGTCTGACTTCCCAACTATGCCACAAATATTCGTTCACGGTGAATTGATTGGTGGCTCTGATATTGCTCTTGAGATGCTACAAGATGGTAGTCTAAGAGAAATGTTTGATGCTGGTCGTCAATAATCAAACCGGTTTACCAACTGCGTAAGTTTGCCAACCCGCTTTCTCGAGCGAATCTAGGTCAAGAACTCTTCTTCCATCGTAGATTAGTGGAGTTCTCATTTGAGTATGCAACTTATCCCAGTCGAGACTCAAACAGGCTTTGTGAGCGGTAACCAAAACGGCGATATCGTAACCCTTTGCGTCAGCAATGTCAGAAATCACCTCAACACCTTCCGGATATTCGCCAAAGTCAATGTGTGGGTCCCAAGTTCCAACTTTCACGCCTTTAGCAATCAAAGTCTCTGCTAATGGTTCAGCAGGGGTTTCCCTTGGGTCACCAACCTCTGCTTTGTAAGACCATCCAAGTAAGAGAACCTTGGCCTCACCAGCCGGAACTCCAGCATTCCACATCAAGTCACTTAGCACACCAGCAACGTGACTCGGCATTGAGCGGTTCACCGCTCTAGCTGCAGTAATTAGGCCGGCTGGAACTCCAACATCAGCCGCTCTTTGAATCATGTAATAGGGATCGACTGGAATACAGTGACCGCCAACCCCGACACCCGGTGTGTAGCGATGGAAATTCCACTTTGTTGCTGCGGCAGATAATACATCTTCAACATCAACATCAAGAGCAGGGAAGATTCTTGCTAACTCATTGACTAATGCGATATTGATGTCTCTTTGGACATTTTCGATTACTTTAGCAGCCTCGGCAACCTCTAATTTACCGACATAGCGCACATCTTCGGTAGTCAATTTGCTGTATAGTGCGACTAGACTTTCACCAACTTTTGGATTTGTGCAACCAATGACTCGGGCAACTTGTCTAACGCCGTGAGCAGGGTCTCCAGGATTGAATCTTTCAGGACAGTAGGCAATTTCTACATCTTCACCGATTACCAATCCAAGCTCGTCAATTATTGGCAGCCAAGTTTGTGCGGTAACGCCCGGGTAAACGGTTGATTCCAGTACAACAATGGTGTTCGAACCTTTTGGAATCGCTTTGAAAACGTCTCTGCCAGCTGCTTCAACATACGATAAATCAGGTTTCAAATCATGAGTGATTGGTGTCGGTACG
>CALDPP010000187.1 GCA_937911345.1 uncultured euryarchaeote
ACTACCGTAGGGATTGTACCGTGAAGAACAATTTTCCCACCGTCGGGATCATCCCATACGAGATCATCCCAACCAATCCTCGACATGGTCACTCACTCATTGATTCTCTAGCCATTCTTCCAGTTGCTGGATGCTCCATCCTTGGTCGAAATAGCCTTGAATCTCTTCTTGTGTCCAGAAATTAAACTTCTCTAATGCCTCGGCCATTTCTGGGCTTACTGCAGCTGCTGGTGCTGTGTATGTCTGAGTCTGTGGCGGAATAGAGGCATATGATTTGTCTTCTTCATAGTCAGTTTCAAACTCATCATCAAAATCATCCCCACGGTCTCTACGGGAGATAACTACGACTACAACGGCTAGGATAGCAATCACGCCAATGAGTATAATGACAATCAAACTAGTTGAAATTCCGCCATCTGACCCACTAGAAACTTTCACGTTGAACGTTTTTCCTTCATCTTTACCATTGAATAGAATATCTTTGGTTTCGTTGTCATATACGATGTAGTACATACCAGTCGTTGCATCAGTAAACTCTTCTAGCTCAATTGAAACCCATTGTGCTTGATCTTTTCCAATGATTTCGCTAGTAATGTAACCTTCGAAAACCGGTGGTTGATTATTGGTTACAGACTTAATTTCTAAGTTTGCTACTCCGGGAATTCCGGAATTGATTAGTTCGACTTCAAGGGTTATTTTGTCCCCAACAGTTGGTGAATCTGGTATAGTTCGCGTGTTTCTCACTTCAAATTTACTACCTTCAAACTCCAAAGTGTATGTTGAACTATCTTGACCATCGTTATCATTTCCTTCAATTCCCACTGCTGAGCCATCTTCAAAGTAACGGCCTGCACCAATGATTGGAGAACCTGCTCCATCTACAGTCTCTATCCAGACAACTAGATTTACTTCCAATCCAGGTTGATTCAAATTAGATTCTGTAACATCGAATTGTCCAAATCCTGTAGGCCATAAGTCAACACAATCTGCTGAAGCTCGGATGTATCCGAGGCTACCAGCAGATAGATCCATTTGCGAAGAAAGTGGGTTTGTGCCATAATTATTTTGATAGACATTCCAGACATTACCATCTTCTGGATTTCCGTTGTAATAAATCCAGTTTAGGGTAGTTGCGCCTTCAGCCAGGCTACCACGCTCTTCGATTTGAGTTGATACATCAACACAATGATATGTTGAGGTCGGCATGGTGTCATACAACTCTGGCTCTAATCCATTTGAAGCTGTTTCACCTCTTGATGCTGACCAAGAGCCAAATACAAGTTTCGGAGGCTCATCATCAACCTTTATCACGAACTTACCACAACCATTTATCACTGAACCAAAACAATATGCTGTGGTCAAATCTTCCGCGCCAACTGGCAAATTGATTAACTTAAACTCATACTCAAATTCGTTTTGATAAGAAGGCATCTTGATAGGGATATCGAACTTACCACCCGTGAATGTGTGTGTGGTCACTTCTTCATCAACTGGGTCGTAATCCTTTTCAGAATCTCTGAAAACTTCTTTTCTTGTAATCTCCATAGTCAATTCCACTTCAGGAGTGATGAACACATTTTCTAAAATCCCCGAAGTAAAGGAGTATTGTCCAGAAAACATTACTGTGTCTCCACCGGTGACAGAACCTATGAATGTTTCTTGCCCGATTTCGTGATATAGATTCTCGGATATTGGTATATCTTGGTCGGTTAATGTAGGAGAAATCATTTGCTTGTCATCCAAATTAGATCTAAAGTCCAATCGCATATCATTTTGGTAAATCCATGATTGGCGGAATGAACTTTCTGAGAAAACAGGCGAATTATCTAAATCTTTTATTTGGAATGAAGGAGTGTACTGACCGCTTAAAGGTAGACCCCATTGGAAACTTATTGGGATGTTAATAACGAAATCTGGCTCGAACGGGTCGATGAGTACATTGCCATCTAGGGTTCTCATTGTGGCTTCAGATTCTCCGGAGGCGTCCACCGAGATTTCGAACAAATCACTTGTTGTCCAGACCGATTGATTTCTCGGATAGTAAACAATCCTGGAGTCGTAGTTTGTTTCTTGTGGTGCTAGTACAATTTCGACCATTTCGACATCTTTCCAACCGTTTCCATCTTCTGCTTCTAGGATTAAGTTATACTCATTACCAGCAAACATGGTTTGGTTCCAAATACCGACTCCATCTGGTGCATTTGCTGGAATGTCGCTGAGCATTCTGACACCATAAGAATCTTCGATATTGAGAGACTTGATCGTAGGATATTCCAAATCCATACTGACATATGTGACATAGTCGTTGTCAAACCCAGGGCCACCACCATCGACTGGATTTCCAGCTAAGTCATAACACTCGATCCAAGCACTAACCTTGCCCTTTAATCCTGAATTAGCAAAGTCGTTGTATGTCCCTACAAAGGTTGCATTCGGTGACGCCCCGTTACTAGTAGTTGGAATTTGTATGTACTCTGACTCTTCTGCTAAACCGTTAGAATTTGAGTCGTGATCGTACTCAACCCATACATGAAGAACGGCCGATTCTGGAGCATTAGGTACATCGCTAATTGTTAGCCTAAAGTCTTGGAGAAGTTTAGGTGTTGCCCAAGAATCATCGAATAC
>CALDPP010000188.1 GCA_937911345.1 uncultured euryarchaeote
GGCATCCTTCGGAGCAGGTGTGGTTGAAGTAAGATTGCGATTTATACCATCTACAATTTCGGCCACTGATGATGCTAATTTATCAACAGGTGCGCCTTACAGATTGCAGAGTTTCCTACAGTTTGAATTCGAATCGACCCCACAATTACGAGGGTTTGACGGCGTGTTTGGCGTATCCATATCAGACCACAGAGGTGAAAAAGTAATCTCGACAATAGGTGATTTCGATTTCTTATTCAACAATAGTTGGTTTAACACTACTTCTAACCTCACAGGGCAACATCAGCAAATTATCAATCTAGATGCAAATCTGGCCGCTGATGATTATATCATTGCGATTTCATACAATGGTAGCGACGATTACGCACCATCGTCAGGAAGCGGTTTATTGAGAGTCAAAGCAGAAATTGGTTGGAATATCTCAATTAGTCAAGAATGGACTCATCTAGGTGATCAACTATGGATAAATGGCACAATTTTTGATGGTGTTTACCAAACTCCTATTCTTGGTGATAATATATCTCAATACATAATTGTCTTAGTTGCAGAAGATGGCAGAAATATAGACTTAGCACAGGGCGTCGTAAATAATCAAACATCCTCATTCAGTGAAAATATTACAATTCCATCAACTCTTCCATCTGATGCTTATGACGTGGAAATCAGGTTTGATTTCTACACTCAACAACCAGAGGGCGGACCCTATTACGCATCGGAAGAGGCGATTATAGATGAGTTGACAGGTACTCCTTCTTTCCTTCCTACGCCGACAGTTCTAGTTGGTATTGAATCAGAGTTTGTTGTGAGTTTACTAGAAGATAGGGAAATCATCACTTTGACAAACTCAGATGTTGAACTATCGGTTACCGTTGCTGATTTGGCAGACCTAAGCTTACTTGATGGTGTTAATGTTGAATTTTACTTTGATTATAATTCCTCAAACGTTTCGATGGGTAACTCAGTAACAGATGAGAATGGTACTGCTAACCTAACATGGCCTGCAACTGGTGTAGCGCCTGGTTCGTATGAGATTCTTGTCTTTGTTGCTGATGATTTGACAGACCCGCTAGCAAAAGGTAATTCCAGGCACTTCGGCAATAGCACTAAATTGAATATCACTATCCAAGGCAATACTGATATCAGAATTGATTCAGTTCCAACTAGTGTTATAGCAGGAGTCGATTTTAATGTGGTTGGCCAAGTAATCGATGCTGATGATAATAGTAGATTACTAATTGACTCGGTCAAGTTGAAAGCAAATTGGCTCAACAACGCCAATGAGACACTAGTTAGTTCGTTTACAACAACAACAAATGGTTCATTCAACATGTCAGTACCTACTGACACACTGAATAACGGTACAATCCGTGGCGCAAAGACACTGGTAATTTCAATTGTTGAAGGCTCTTCATTGTATTATCTCGAATCATCTGTGGAAACCCCAGTATTTGTCTTTGGAGTTACCCAGTTTGAATCAATTCAACCGC
>CALDPP010000189.1 GCA_937911345.1 uncultured euryarchaeote
AAATCGCTTGGTTTGTTCTTTCGCCATCTCTGTTAGAATGGCTTCAAGTTGAGTCTCAGCATCTTTTTGTGCTTTCTGAATCGTTCGTATTCCTTGGCCGAATGGCCCGTCTTTGGTCGGGTCAAGAACGGACTTTATTTTATCAAGTTCGCTTCCTAGAGCCTTACCAAAAGTATCGAGAATTTCGTTGGGTACAGAATTTTTCAATTGCGGATCAGTAAGTCCCCTAGCCATATTGTTGAATAAATTTGAGATACTCCCATTGTCCCCAAGCACTGCATTCAAGTCGGTTTTTAATGCAGAATGTTCGCCTACCAACTTTTCCTCTATCAGTTTGTTCACCTCATCAGTAGAAGCTGTCAACCCTTTAGCAAAATCATCAAGAATACTATTCATCTTGTCTTCTAAATCCGCCATGTTGAGTCCTGCTGTTGCACTATCCATTGCAATTAATCCAATCTCTAGAGCCTTCATCAAGTGTTCATCTACGGAGTCATTGCCATCTTCTCGAATAGATTGTGGGACTTTTTGAAGGTGACTTTCAGAGATTAAAAGCACGTACTCTGTACCTGCACTTTTATCATATTGAGACATGATACATTGACAGTGGAAAGATGTATTTCAAATCTTTGATGAAGAGAACCATTTCTTTGTTTACCATCAAACAACTAATGGTGAGTATTGTCGGCAAGTACCATGTTCTTACTCTTCTTCGACATCATTTGACATCATCATTGCAACTGGTCTAGTGCGCTCATTTTCGTCTAGAATTAGCCTTGCGATGATAATCATGGGCGCACCGATTATGGCGCCTGCAATACCCCATACCTGGGAGAATAGCATAACTGTAAGCAATAACACGAATGGTGAAATACCAATTTTTGCACCTGACAGATTAGGTTCAACAAATGACCCAAACACTTGCTGATTACCAATCAACAGAGCCAGCATAACTATTGCCGAGGTTGGCTCAAGCATAATGAAACCAATCAATACTGGAGGAATTGTCGCAAATAGTGCACCAAGAATTGGTATGAAATCAAGTAAGAAACACAGTATTCCAAACAGGAACCAACCTGGTAAATCAAAGCCAATTGGTGAGATGATAATCGTCATTACCAATGCCTGGCCGGCACTACAGGTCACTTTTGAGACAACATAAGCAGTGATTGATTCTGTAGATTCATTAACGATTTTTTTAGCTCTATCATAGGAATTTGGAAATGCTGCCCCAAATCTCTGGGCAATCGTATGCTCTTCTAAAACGATGAACAGTAGGAAAATTAGCACAGTGATCATAGTGGTAAAGAAACCACCGAGGGAGCCAAGAATCGCCAATACGAAAGCTTCTATGTTGCTGGGTGATGCTGCTTCATTAATCAAGTCAGCATCCGAAAAAATCGCCTCCAAGCCATAAAGGTTTGAATCGGCGTACTTAGCCCGCTTTTCCTCAAATGCTGCGGTAATTTCTGGCACTTCATCGATGAATTGTGAAAGGTTGTCATACAAGAATATCGAAATAAAGTACATCGTTATAATGAATGTCAAAATAACTGAACCATATGAAACAAAACGATTACCAGATTTTCGGTAAATATATTGCTCTGGCGGCTTAATCATGAAATATAACAGAATAGCAATCGCCAGCGGCATCAAAATTGATTTCAGGTGAATAAGCGCTAAATACACCACTAAACCAACGATAGCAACACTAGCAGCCGTTGTTCGCTTAGAATCTATGCCGACCTTTGACAACTCTTCCATGCAAAGTTTTTTGTTAATGTTAATCTAAAGTTTACCCCGGAATTTTCCTCAAACTGGCAGTTTGAGCACTAATAGAAGTCTGCGGCGAATTAAAGGACATTATTGACCAGTTCATCC
The DNA here is from genome assembly GCA_937911345.1 of uncultured euryarchaeote. Taxonomy (GTDB): domain Archaea; phylum Thermoplasmatota; class Poseidoniia; order Poseidoniales; family Poseidoniaceae; genus MGIIa-L1. The sequence continues at coordinate 1,882 of CALDPP010000189.1, forward strand.
AAGTCTTGTGGTCGTCCACAATAATGGCAGCGAAGTTCCAGCGGATCTCTTGAGACTACTTTCAATCGATGAGGTAGTGGCTCTCGCAGATTCGAAGTGATGCAATTAGACATGGTACACTGAACTACATTGACTATTTCATCACCGAAATTGATGGTCATTTTCTCTGCTACAGTATATGCTCTAATAATCGCCACATGGGCGTCAGGAGCGACTAATGCAAGGCGATCTAATTCTGCCTGGGTCAATTCTCTATCCTCTACTTTTATGATGTCTTTTGAGCCCATTTTCTTAGATGGTACATTCATCACCAATGAAACCGGTACTGATGTTTTATCATCGATTCCAAGCATGTCTAGAACCGTTAACGCATGACCTTGTGGAATATGATCAATCACAGTTCCATTGCGAATTGCTGTTACTCTCCTCATGCTGTGTTCATTTGACATTACAATGCACCTCCTGCTTTCATGACGTCTGCGGGAACCTTAACATCAAGTAATTTACACAAAAGTGCCATACGAGCAACGACCCCATTGAACGCTTGTTCGAAATACCTAGCATGTCTTGTAGCATCTACCGATGGATGTATTTCATCTACCCTAGGTAGCGGATGCATAATTATCATTCCCGCTTTTACATCAGATAAATGGTTAGCATGAAGTTTGTAGGCTCCAGCAACCTTAGCATATTCAT
>CALDPP010000190.1 GCA_937911345.1 uncultured euryarchaeote
GCGCGGGGGTCGCCCAGCTTGGTCAACGGCGGTGGGTTTAGGTCCCATTCCTTATCGGTTCGCAGGTTCGAATCCTGCCCCCCGCACCACGTTTTTAACACATTTTGATTTAGAACGTCAGTACTCTTTCACTATCTTGAATCCATTGTGAAAGTTCTGCCATTGTGGAATATTGTGCACCTTTGTAGAAACCTTGGCCTTTCAAAACGCCACATCTTTGTTGACATGTGCCACAAACTTTGACCGGTATGCCACTTTCAATCAACTCTTTGGTCATTGCAACCATGTCTTCAACTCCCTTAGGCGGATTTATTCCATCCCTCGCCAAATCGACGCTGTCATTCATCAAAAATATTCTAACTTCAACACCATCATTGTGTAATTGCCTTGCTAACCTTAGTGTATTCCAAGTCACATCTGTGCCATCATAGGGCTGCTGATTGAGTATCAGGAGGGTTGCCATGACAAAGGCAATACTTGATGTGATATATACATGGTTTCAAATGTTAAAACAATAGGCAGATTTCATGGGAAAAGGTTTCCACAGGTTCTCCAAGTGGTTCGTTCCCCACAAAAAAAGAGTGCATATCGCCGTGTTTATTCTCTCTTTGTTCATGATTCCAGGCGCATTAACGGCCCTCCAACCAATAGATATGGAATCATATGAAATGGAGTCTCCTGAGTTAACAGCTCAAACCATAATTAACGATGAATTTTCTAATTCTGAGATTATACTTGGATTCGTTATATCGGCAAGAGATCCCGAATTCGTTCCTAGTATGGAGAACTGGTCTCCTGTGCCTCCCATGAGTGATGGAGCACCAGACTATTCTTCACTGCCCGATGTAGGAGAAATGGTCGAGGCTGGCGAGCCTTGGCAAGGTATTTCAGCGCCAAAAGGAGGTATCGTCAATCTAACCGTTCTCCAAGAAATAGATGCAAAGAAGCAAATTGTCTACGACCATGTTCTTGCTCCAGCATTGAAGCCATTAGTGAATGACGTCACAGGCCATCAATACAACGGTGTAATGACCCTATCAGATATTTTTAGAGGATTCATGAACGGAACCTCAATTCTTACTCAACCCGGACTCAATTCGCTGGGAATTCCAACTCCAGCGCCAACCAATTGGACTGATTGTGGAGTCCTAGAATGTCTCGAATTTGATGACCCAAACATCACTCAAGATCACATCGATTTAGCAGCCTTGAGGATGGCTGATGCGCCTGAAAACAATTTCCTGCGTTGGCTATCTCTTGACAGGGGATTCTTTCCCGATATTAATTCTCTACAAACAGGACCTATTGGTGGTGAATTACAACTAGATGGCTCTTGGGAAAATGCGATTCAAGGACTCGGGCGTTGGTCTGCATCATCAACATGGTTCCTTGTGCAATATGATAGTGCAAAACTCGAAGAAATGGGTTGGGAAGTAATTTGGAAGGATGCCCATCAAGAAAAAGATGTCAAATTTTCCGATGATGGCCTCATTGTTGGTGGTTACCGATTAGATGATGGAGAGTTAGTAGTTCATCCACCAAGATACGATGAGGCTGTTTGTCAAGAATTGCAAGAGGAGAGTGGCGGTTGTTCAAGCGAATGGTCATACATGGACCTCGAAGGTAAGCTCCGCTCAAACGACCGTACAACCATCACCTTACTAGTCGGCCAAGGTGTCAACGTCGAAGTCAATCGTGAATTGCAATCTAGTGCTGGGCTCATTTTACTTATGGGCCTGGTTATTGTTGGCTTGCTATACATTAGTCTGAGGCGATGGACTGACGTAGCAATCGTACTAGTTGCGTTAGGTGCTGCTCTGCTATGGATGCAAGGGATGATTGGCCATGTAGCCAATCTATCGGGATGGCTAGGATTTACTATAATTGCTCGTTCTCAATTCTCTAATCTGTTACCGATTTTAGTGTTAGCCTTAGGCATAGACGATTCATTGCACGCGCTGCATCGCTACAAAGAGGAGCGCAAAAATGGTGCTACGACCACTGCAGCAACTGAAGTGACCCTAACCAGAGTTGGTCGAGCAATTATGCTGACCTCGCTTACCACTATGTCGGCATTTGCGGCTAACTTATTCAGCGATGTTGCAGCGCTTCGCTCATTTGGTGTAGAGGCTGCTTTGGGAATCCTAGCCGCCTTCTTGTTGACTGGTTTGTGGGTTCCACTAATCCGCCTCAGCGTCGATGAATGGATGGATAAACGCAAGAAGAACATCTCAGAAAAACAGATGACACATCTAGTCTCAGAAGATCTGTTACGGAAGATTACTACTACCTGTGGTAAGGCCAAGCCTGCATTGATTGTCGGGCTAATTGCCGCATTAATCACCATACCCGCAGCAGTAGGTATGGCTCAATTAGAGGGTGACTTTAGGGTAGAAGATTTCCTTGATGAACGCTCGGATTTCGCCCGTGGTGTTGAAATTGTAACCGACAGATTTGCTGATGAGGGTGAGCCTGCTTATCTGCTGATTGAGGGGGATGTGCTCGACCCTGATGTTTATGCCGCGATAGATGAATTTCGGACAGAAATGGGAATACTACCCGAAGGTGTTGCCGATAAAATTACCAAATTACCTAATGGCGATATTGACATTTTGGCGCTAGATGAGATGGTATTTGCTGCAATGGGTTCACTGGCTTTAGATCCGACACCTTTCGAAGCGGCTGGCTGGTTATCAGATGTTGAAGGACACGGAATGAATTGTTCAGATGAAGGAGCAGGCCCATTACTTGATTTGACAGATAGAGACTGTTTGTCATACTTCTATGGCTTCCTAGTTCTCCATGGCGTGCCTGGTGTCGGCCCAATCCCTGACATTCCGCCTAGTATAGTTGAATTATACATTAAGCCAAACGTCGAATTAGATCCACAAAAACCGTGGCTTGACGTCAATGGCGATGCAGCTGAATATGATAGGATGCTCATCCGTTTTGGCATGACTTCTCCCGAAGACTTCCCCGGCATGGGTGAAGGTTTGGAAGAACTATGGCGAGATTTGACGGTATTCACCAATCTATCAACTGGTACTCAAGAATCTGCAGGGGAGGAAAGTGAAGACAAACCGCTGACTTGGGTCATGGTCACTGGGCGACCTGTAACGAGATATGTCGCCTCTGATGCCATGCAAAACGAGATGCAATCTTCATTGATTCTTGGCTCATTATTTGTCTTCATTACGTTGTCAATCGGTTTCAAATCTGTAAAACAAGCCAGCATAACGCTGATTCCAATTCTCTTGGTTGTGGTTTGGCTGTATGGGCTAATGTATGCCGCAGGTTCATCACTGAATATCGTAACAGTAACAATTGCTACGATATCATTAGGAGTCGGGATTGATTATTGTATTCACGTCACCGAAAGATATCGGGAGAGTCGGGAAAAGGGCGAGTCGCATCATGATGCGCTTGTTGCTGTTGGTGGCGCTTGTAGTCTTGCACTAATCGGCAGTGCTGCATCCGACATTGCCGGATTTAGCGTCATTGCATTATCTCCGATGGGATTGTTCAGTAATTTTGGTATTTATTCGGCGGCTATGATCGCACTATCGCTGGTCGCTAGCTTAGTGTTGACCACCGCCGCTCTAGGCATATTAGCGATGCTAATGAAGGATAATCAGCCATCTACCTCAGTTATTTTCGAACACGAATAATGTTATTTATCGTAACAAAAACAGGCAGCACATGACTGATGGCCAGACCTACTATGATGGATTGATTGCTCAGGGCTACCCTGCCGAGCAAGCACTTGGATACACTCAACAATATTATCCAGGATTCACTCCTGCTGCTGCGGCTCCAGCGCCAATGCCAGCACCAGCACCTATGCCAGCACAGCCAGCAGTCCAGCCACAAGCCATTCCGCAACCACAACCAATGGCTCAACCGATGGCACAAACAATTCCGATGCCACAACCAATGATGAATACAGCACCGGTAGGCATGGCACCAATGGGTATGGCTCCTATGGCAATGGCACCAATTGGAGAGAAGAAACCAATCATGGCGTGGGCCGCTGTTGGATGCCTTGCTGTTGCCCTCTTACTGGCCATTTCTGTTCAGTTTACCAATTCCTGGCTCGTTCATCCAGAAGAAGACGTTGGAAATTCTTGGGGGCTTAACTCTATTTCTTTGGATTGTCAAGAGATAAACGGAGATACAGATTGTACCCTTCCTTACCTCCTTCTACGTGATGGTTTTGATGAAGGAATTCCACTCAAGAGTGACAATCCGAATGACGGATATGACTATGACTTTCCAGAGAAAGATTCCTTGAGTGGCTCAACAAAGGTTTTTTGCGAAAATGCTGCAAAATTCATGCTAAAAAATCCATATGAAACCGACGAGTTTGGAGATCCTACACAACAAGTCATCCAAGATGCAGAAGAAAGCAAGCAAGAATGTCTTGATATGAATAGCGCTGGGAATACCGGCGGGTTGGTTATTTGGCTCGGAGCATTAGGTGCGTTAGCTGGAACTCTGATGCTGGTCATGAATCAAATTGGCAAAGCATTGCCATCAAACGCTGAGCGCTATGGAAAACTAACAAGTTGGGTTTCCGGCGGCTTGATTATCTTGGGTGCAATCATTTGGATGATTATGAAGCCAACCGATAGTGGACTGGACGATTACAACACTGGATTTTCATTCTACTTGGCCATGATTGCAGGAATTCTTGCTATCACTGCTGGCGTATTGGACATGCTTGACAAGCGAGAATGATACAATATCGGCCGTCATCTTCTTGAATAGATGCTTTGAGGATTGCATGCTTCCACCGGGGTTGGCCCCATGGCAGTGGTGATGTTAATGCCTGAAGATAACGAAGAAGATTGGATGAAATATGCCAGCGCAGGCTTTGGCCAAACCGACTATTCCCTTTGGGATGAGGAATCGGAAGAGGTAGAGGTAGAAGAAGAACCTGAACAGTTAGACCTCGACTTGCCTGAGCAACTTGGCACGCACATGGAAGAGATTCCTCGTGCACCTAACCCTGCGGGATTGAAGCACTTGGTTAGAAGTGGATGCTGTGACTTTTGCTTGGGTAGGCTTGGCGGGAAAAAGCGATATGAACAGACGATTGAAGACTCTGGTAAAGAGATTAGGCAGAGCGTCGTAGAGGGGAATAGTCATTTGGCAAATACTCGAGAGGAAATCCCACTTTGTCCATTTTGTGAAAATCTCTTCGAAGAAGCCGATTTGCTTGCTGACATAATTTTTGATCGAATTGAACCGTTTGAAATCAAGCGCTTACAACTCGGCACAAGGTTCCCTAAAGACCAAATTGAAGAAGAAGATGCTGAGCGAAAACGTTACGCTGCTACTGGTTCTGATGGGTTGAAAACTGGATTAGTGGCTGAAATAGCGCGTAATTTGAACAAACGCCTAGAAGGTGTCACTCTAGTCAACGAAAAACCGCATGTACTCGCTTTGATTGATGTTTTGACCCTCACTGTTGAACTAGATGTGCGCGCTCACTACATCTATGGCAGATATCGAAAACTCGAGCGCGGGATTCCGCAGACTAAATGGCCATGCAGAGCGTGCAAGGGAAGAGGTTGTGAAAAGTGTAACAACACTGGTCTGCAATATGAATCAAGTGTCCAAGACTTGATTGGCAACCCAATCTTAGACGTTCTACAAGCACCGGAGCACTCATTTCACGGAATGGGTAGAGAGGATATCGATGTTCGATGTATGGGCCGCGGTAGACCATTTGTCATAGAATTAAAAGAACCAAAACTTAGGTCTTGTAACTATCAAGAACTTGAGAATCTAATCAATGAAAAAGCAAATGGTTCAATCGAAGTTTCGGATTTGAGAAGCTCGAATAGGAGCGAAGTTGTCAGAATCAAGGATACTCCTGCTGACAAATCTTACACCATTCGATTTAGATTGCAACCAATGAATGAATTGGAATATGGAGTTTTAACCGCCCCCCTAGACCTGACTAAGGAGGATAATAAATCACGCAAGAGAAGACCGAAGCGCGGTGACAGAAGGAAGGACAACAAAACGCCATTGCCAACCGAGATTGTAACTGAACAAACTGGTCACCAAGAGGAGGATTTAGCCAAAATGAAGAAGGCTGAATTAGAGGCTATTTGCGTTGAAAACAACTTAGCAAAAACCGGCAAAAAATCTGACCTAATTGAACGCATACTGGCTATGCCAGCACCTGGAAGTGTTTGCTTTGAACTACCTGATGCAGAAACCATAAAATCAACAATTATGGCTCTTCAAGGGACAAAATTAGCTCAGAGAACACCAGATCGAGTCGCTCATCGTCGAGCCGATTTAATCCGAAGAAGAGATGTTGTTACAGTCCATGAACCGATGATTGAAATTAACGACGATGGAGATGTCGAAGTAGAGTTCACTTTGCGGTGTGAATCTGGGACTTATGTCAAAGAGACTGTACACGGCGATAATGGTAGAACTCAGCCCAGTGTTGCATCGCTACTAAAAGCAAAATGTGAGGTCTTGTGGCTTGATGTGGGAGACATTCACGCTGATTGATTTCGCTCCAAATTTATCGTCTTCTTCGTCGCGGTGCTTATATGCAATCGGTAGGTCGGCAATTTGCTCCGAAGATGGCAATATGCTGAATCGGATGTTAAGGAGGCGAAAACCATGAAGCGTTCCAAGGGTCAGAGAGTAAGAACTCGAAGCATTCTAAGAAGAAGAAAAAGCGAGCGCAGTCGCTTGAATATCAGCAGAGTAATGCATGATTATGAAGCAGGCGACAGAGTTGCGATTGTCCTAGATGGCGGTCAACAGATGGGTATGCCCCACAGAAGATTCCACGGTAGAACCGGTTTTATCGAAAAGCGCCAAGGTGTTGCATGGGTTGTATCTGTCAAAGACGGAAACATGCAAAAGACCGTAATTGCTAGACCTGAACACCTTCGACCATTGGAGTGATTAAGATGAGTGAAGAAGACAAGTTTGTTGATTTCGCAACTGTTAGAGACATGCTAGAAAGCGCACAGGACAGAAGAGGCGACTTAACTTACGAACAAGTTGCTGCACTTCAGCACGCACAGTGGGCTGCTAGTGACAACAGGAATGGTTACAAAACCAACCCAGAAGTTTTCGAGACTTTGAAAGCCGCTTTGTGCGAAATGGATAAACTCGCTCAATACCCTGATTTAGCAGCCAAAATAGCTGAACTAATTCCTATGTACCCCGATGATGTAAAGACCGTTTTGGTTTCAAAGAGAATCGCTATTGATGATTCAGAAATCAACCAAATCCTTGACATCGTAAGGCAGCATGTTGGCTTTGAGTGATGCTAACAAGGTGATTGGTATGAGCGGTTTCAATCGTGACCGCAACATCAAAATTCCAAAAAAGGTAGATAAAAAACCCGCGACTAGTTCGTCAAATTATCTCCCCTCAAGACCTGCAGAAGGACGGGTTGAAGTCCCAAAAAAGGTCGCCAAACCGGCTCAATCACGGCCAAGAAACAATCAACAGCGTCGAGGTGGAAACAATCGTCGCAACACTGGAAATAGAGGCAACGGCCGACCACGACAGCAAAAGCAACGACGTCCGACACCACTTGATGATGAAGTATGGGCAAGAGTGATTGAAAACGATCCAAAAACCAATGTTATAGTCGCTCTAGGTGAAAGCAAGATGATGCTTGGGCGCTATGCCGCGAAGAATCCTACAACTACAGTAGGCGAGAGAGTCTATGTCGGTGTCGATTCAAACAAACGTACCGAAGTTGGCGAAATTCTTGGGATGGCGAAACTTGACCGTCTATCCAACAGTGCAGTTAGTGACTTACCATTAGTCACTCAAATGTTTATTGAAGAGAATGAAGCACATTTCATTAAATCATTTTTCAATATTGCTGGACCTCTATCGCTTAAACAGCATGCCTTTGAACTCCTTCCGGGAATCGGCAAGAAGAAAGCACTTCAAATGGTTGAAATCCGCGGCTCAAGCGGATTCTCTTCCCTTGAACAATTGAATGAATCATGTTCCATCGATGCAGCTGAACTTCTATCAAAGCGATTTGTCGCTGAAATTGAAGACAAAAACCTACAACCCCGCCTGTGTGAACTCCTGTTACCGGTGTCGGCATGAGAACAGCTAGACAACTAGTCGATTTGCTGCGTGCCAAACAAGATAACGACAAATCCCTTGGACAACACTTCTTGATTAACGATGAATTAATTGCTAAATCTATTGAATTTGGTAGAGTAACCAAAGATGATCATGTGTTAGAAATCGGTCCTGGCCCTGGGGTCCTTACTGAGGCATTACTTAGTACGGGTTGCACCGTAACCGCCATCGAAATTGATAGTGGTGCCGTTGAACACCTCAACAGTGTATTCTCAACTGAATTAGAGAGTCAACAGTTAACCATTCACCAAGGTGATGCATTACAAGTAAACTGGCCGTCGGACATAACTAAAGTCATAGCAAATATTCCGTACCAAATATCCTCTCCATTGATTGAATTATTAACTCGATATCTTCGCTCTAAATGGCAACATTTAGTCAAAGTAATTCTACTAGTACAGGAAGAGTTTGCTGAAAGGCTAGTTATGGAATATGAGTCAGATGTTGGCTCGCTCGGAATGACAGCCTTGCTCGATTGGCAATGTGATATATTAGCCAAAGTACCACCACATCATTTTAGCCCTAACCCAAAGGTAAACTCATGCTTTATTGAAATGATTCCAAGCAATGAGGAATTTGCTGTAGACAAACGCTTGGTCAAACAGATTATTCATCAAGCATTCAATCAGCGCCGAAAGAAATTGAGAACCAGTTTGAAGTCCACACCTCGAAGGTTAAACCGCATTCCTAACTGGTATTCGGCAAGATGGAAATTCGCCTATACAAACCTAGTTGGTGATGAGCGAATGGAGGCTCGACCAGAAGAGTTTGATTTTGACGACTGGGTCGAGTTGGCAGTAGATTTTGCTGGATTTAGTGAAGAAGAGTAAATTGGCTTACAATGATGCGTTTCTATGCTAAAATTCACAAATTATGGTAAAATTCGCGGGGAGAGGTTTTTCTTAGGAGTGGCTCTTGGCCTGCATTTGTCGGAGGGGATGCTATGGCAAAGAAGGACACATATCTTGCACTATTAAGACGTGGAATTGATGACACAACCGCTCAACAATTGGCTGATGCGGGACTAAAAATCGGTGATTTGAAGAAAATTGACCGAAACATGCTCATTGAAAATTATGGATTGAAAGCGGACATTGCAGATGGTGTAATATCGATTATCAATTCTGGCCATTCTTCACACGGCAAAGAGAGATTTTTGGCATCGGTTTTGGCTCCTGAAAAGAAAGTTGATTCAAAAATCGAAGAAATCAAGTTTCAACGTAAGCAAAAAGATGTGTTAACTGAACTTGCTGAGCAGAAAGAACGTCTAAAAATCGCCAAGGTTGAAGCCTTTAGGGCTAAGAAACTAATTATGAATCGGTTAGGTAAAACCGTTGAATTAATCGTCAAATTAGAGAATAATTTGTATGATGAAGGTAAAGATGACCAAAAGGTAAAGATTCGTGACCAACTTGAAACAAGGGGGCTAGAGGCAGCGAGAGATCACGAGATGCTTGAGTTGGAAGGAACTCCACAAGATATTGTAGATTTTAGACGCAAGTTTGTTCCAGCACTTATCTTCCACGCTTGCCCAATGTGTGGCGATGAGATGGACCCTCGTCAAGCAAGAGATATGGATAAGCCAGACGAATGGTCATTCATTTGCTGGGAATGTGAGGAAAATTTCTCTCCTGCCCTGGCTGATAACGTCGAAGAGCGCTTGGTAAATGGTAATCGAATTCTAATCGATGAGGATAAGCGCCCACGTAATCCTGTCCCACCTAAGCCAGCGGCAATGGATTTCTCATCGGTAAATGACATGATTAAGAAAGACCTTGAGCAAACTGGTGCAAGCGCTGATGAAATGAGTAGAGTCGTCGAAGAGAGCACTCTAGGCGGCGGTTTGATGGATATCAATGACTGGATTGACCAAACCCTTGCGGCCAAGGATTACATCCAAGCACAAGAAGATCGTGAAGATTTCATCCTGCGAACCGGTGCTGGTGCTACAAAGTTCAACAAGTGGATGAAGAAAGCGGGGCTGTACTTCAACAAACAAACTGGCCGATGGACTCGTCACAAGGATGTCCGCTGAGGCGATTGAATGAGTAATGGCGATTCTCAAAATGAGAATGACGTACAACAAATCGAATTAGTGCGCTTTTTCATGGGTGCTAAATTACTTGGACAAACTAGACTTGTGTCAGGCGATACGATTGTCGAGCATGCTGAATCTGCTGGGGTAAATATTCCAACCAATTGTACATCAGGCACTTGTGGTACTTGCATGATTACTTTACTATCAGGTGATGTACCCTTACCTGAGATTTTACCGCCTGGCTTAGACGAATATATGATTGAACAAAATGCTAGATTAGGTTGTATTGGAATTCCGGTTAGCGATTGTGAAATCGACATTCGTCCACCATTGTGAGTGATTGAAATGTTTGACAATTGGACTTATGTCGAATGGTTGATTCTCATCATCGACATCTTAGCAGTAGTAATTGTTGTACGATTTTTACGCAACAAAATCAAAAAGAAGTTACAGGAAGTTGAGTTACGCCAAAACTACCAAACTAGACAACGTCGAGAACATGCTAAGCAAACCTCTGAAGAATAAGTTTGGACATGTTCAATAACCCATGACTATAGTTTTAGCCTATGAGGGCCGGCAGTGAGGTGACTACTGGTCCAATACCTGTAGGGCAATTTGTTACTCTTGTAAGAAATACAATAAGACACGATCAGTTATTTCAAAATCAGGTAATAACCGGTGAAATAACTCAATGGAAGCAGTATCCAAGTGGGCACACTTACTTTACTCTAAGAGATTCTGACGGTCAGATAAGTGCAGTGATATGGAAAGGTAGATGCAATATTGACCCACTAATTGAGGAAGGAAGTGTAGTCGTCGTAATCGCCAATCTCGATCTGTATGCAAAAGCGGGAAAAATTCAGCTGGTAGTAAATAGAATTGAGCCGGTAAACAAACTAGGTCTGTTAGAGGAGCAAAAAAAATTGCTCATTGAATCACTAAGAAAAGAAGGCCTACTAGACAGAACAAGACAAGAATTGCCTGCCATTCCCAAACACATTGCGATAATTACTGGCACAGGTTCAGCGGCATTATCTGACATGAATCGATTGATTGACAACCGATGGCCAGGCCTTAGACGAACGATTATCGGAGTCACCGTTCAAGGCGAGAATGCCTCCAATGAGATTGTTCGGGGCATATTGGCCGCTGGAAAATTATCTGATTTGAACACAGCCGCTAGACTAAATCAAACCCCAGTAGATTTGATTATTGTCGGCAGAGGTGGTGGAGCGCCTGAAGATTTGTGGGCCTTCAATCTAGAACCTGTTGTACGAGCCATTGTTGCTTCAAAGGTACCCGTAATATCTGCTGTGGGACATGAATCAGATATGCTGGTTTCAGACCTTGTAGCAGACTTGCGTGCATCAACTCCGTCAAATGCCGTAGAACTTTGTGTTCCAGAATTTGATTATCACCAAATGCTCATCCATCATCTGTTTGAAAGACTAGATGAGTCGACAAATCGATTGCTACAAGATTGCCGACATAATTTACAATTTATTCAATCTAGATTACTCAACGCACCCCTCAAAGGGATATACAATGCGAGCCAGAGGGTCTCAGATTTGTCAAATAGATTGACAGTTGCAGTTACCAGCAAATTTGCTACCGCTCGAGAAAAATTACAATCACTCAATAATACGATTGAATTAGTAATGCAGAAAACAATAGCGGATGAAACCACTAGGTTAGCAGTTCTGGAATCATCATTAAACTCAGTCCATCCAAGAAATGTTTTGGACAGAGGTTACAGTATGATAACGAAACAAGATGGGACAATCGTGAGTAATAGTCAAGATTTAACAAAAGGTCAACAGGTTATCCTGGCCTTATCGGATGGTGAAGCAAAAGCCACTATCGATGAAATTGAACAAAAAGGTGAATGAAATGAGTAAAGATATGAATTATAGTAAAGCAGTGCAACGTTTAGAAGAAATTGTCCAAACCCTGGAACGTGGAGGCATACCACTTGATGAAACCCTCAAGCTATACGAAGAAGGTGCGGAATTGCTGGAATTTTGTCAACAGGAATTAGCCAGTGCTGAAGGAAAGTTGAACGAAATGCGCCTGTCTGATGTTGAAGAAAAATTAACGAAATAAGGCAATAACTCATAAGGCGTTAATGCTACCGAGAATCATGAAAGAGAAACGCTTGCGTTCACTTAAAGTGAAGGTCATCCAAGTGTTTTCTAAATGGAAAGACCCTCATGAAGCAGTATCGTACAAGGAGTCCGGCATCCTTCAGTCATTGGAAATAAGTGATGAAGGTGATATCGTATTCACCATATCTCCTAAGCATCCCCATTGCCCTTGCTGCCTGTTAAATGCGAGTCAGTTACGCGAAAAACTACTGTCGATTAAAGATGTTAAATCCGTTTTGTGTGATGTGATTGGAATCCCCGGAAAAGAGCGATGGGTGCGATCAATCAATGCTTAAACGATGCTTTCTCAAAATTAAAAACGCTGGAATAGTCCACAACCCAACTGCACCAAACCAAGCAATTACTGAACCAACAAGTATGCCAAATGACGGTAATGACCACATCGCAAGTAAAGCATACACCGAGACACTCGCGCCACCTAGCATCATTGGAGCCGCTGCACCTTGAGGCACTTGAGGGCCTTGTGATATCCATAGAGCAACCATGCTGGTAAGGAATATCGCTGGGAAAGCACTAGCAAGTCCAGCGACGAAAGGTAATCCTATCTCTGCTAAAACCAAACAAGCAGCAATCGCTAAACCTGCCGCAATACCTCTAATTGATAGAATACTAATTGGAACCTTATTCATCCCTTTAGGGGCTTCTCGATTCTTTAAATTGAACATAATTGCCAGAATAGCAAGCAACACTAAACCAATCACGCCTAACATCATTTCACTAATTATGCCATCTGTAACCTCTCTAGCAATAACCAGGCTAAAGAACGCTAAAATAGCCCAAGTAAGCAATGATGATACAACTGTAAGGGGTAATTTGAAACTTTCACGAGCAATATACTTTGGTAGTATAATCCAAACTCCAAGAAACATACCATTGATCAGCATACCAATTGGCACTACAGACATGCTCGCAGTCAATGCTTCATCGCCTTCTAGAGCGTAAACTCCTGCCGCTGCTGGGATTATAGTGGATGGTACTGTGCCTAGAACTCCACCAATAAAGCCCCCGAATTTTTCAATTGCCACAGTTACTAGAATAGCCACTAATCCCGCGAAAACCCCATACAGAATGATGGTTGAATTCATCATTCAATCATCTCTGCAAATCGAAGAATCATACTCAAAGAGATTCTGCTAAAGCGACTATTGCTTCATAGTCAGGCTCAACACCTGGATTTTCAGCAACCCAGCGATGTTGTACAACGCCTTCTTTGTCGATTACAATTACTACTCGGTTGGCACTAACATATCCCTCAAGGCCGCCGAGTCCGACAAACTTTGCATCATATGCTTCGACGACTTCGCGGTCTAGATCAGAAAGTAATTCGAACTCGAGATTGTATTTACTGGCAAACTCTTTGTTAGCCCAAGGTGAATCCACGCTAATACCGATAACAGTTGCAGATGCGTCATTTAGTTTGCCCATATTGTCCTGAAATGCACACATTTCCTTATCACAAACGCCAGTGAATGCGCCTGGATAAAATGCTAAGATAACTGTCTTGCCGCGATAGCTTGACAATGATATCGATTCTTTTGCTGTGTTCTTTAACGTAAACTCTGGGGCTGTTTCTCCTATCATAGTATAACCTCTGTCTGCTACGCCTAGGTATGAAGTATTTTAACAAATGCACCCAAAATCAGTAAGGATCTAGGTGAACTATTTGCTCAATATCTATTCTCTTGTATCCTCTTTCGCGAGCATTAGTTGCTGCTCTGATCAACATTGAACGCATCCAACCTAATGACATTAGGGTCTTCATACGATTTATTGATTCGATGAATTGTACCGGATTCCCACCTAACTGTGCATGGGCTCTAATATCGCCCTCTAATTTCTCGACCACCATGTAGTAGGTATCGATAAGTTCCTCAACAGCATCATCGGTTACCGGCATTTTTGCATGCGTTCTCGCTAATGAAAGTAAGGACGAGCGAGTAAGAACGCCGCCGCCTTGGCCAACTACTAATGTTTCAGTTTCCTCAATCACGTCCAATTCCGCTGCATCATCTTCACTGTCTAAACCCATTCCTGACACGGCAATCTCTAGATGACGTGGTTTTATGGTTCCAACTCTATCTTTCTCTGCAGCAGCCTCTGCATGTTTCAATATCTTAGCAAGGTGTTGCTCAGTGTGTTCAATACCAGCTTGAACGGCAGCTGAACCCACTGATTCTATGTTGGAGATTCTATCAATCATCAATTCTCTAGTGCGATTATAGTTTAGCCGAGTACGATTAGGATCATCGAGGGTTTTTCTTTCTGGATCCTGGGCAAGTGTTTCAGACTCCATCTGTGGCACTAAGCGGTCTAATTCCTCGCAGAGAAGTTCGACAAGTTGTTGTTTAACTGCTCCTGAGATTCTCATTTGAGTATAGTTTGCAGCAACTGCTCCAATATGGCCAGGGGAATACGGCTTAGC
>CALDPP010000191.1 GCA_937911345.1 uncultured euryarchaeote
TGTTTTCGAGGCAGTGGCATAATCGGTGGATTCCATGCCTTTACTGGTCAATTTGATGACCTCTGCAACGGCGATTATTCGCTCGAGTTAACCGTCAATGGTGAATCACGTCAAGTTGCGAATCTCTCTAGCATGAGTATTACTCCTCAACAACAAATGGACAGTCTACTGACTTGGGCACCAGTTGTTGCAGGTGATTACCTGTTTACTGGTACTCCTTCAGGGGTTGCTGAATTACAGGTTGGCGATGAGGTTAATGCCGTATTAATAGGTAAAGACGGTTCAGTAATTTCCCAAATATCCGCCGTATGTGTATGAGGGTTGATTTCATATATCCCTCGCCAGTCGGTGTGTCCTGCAAGGAGGCAACACTATGGCTCAATGGCACGGAATTTCACGCAGAAAACCAAGTGGTGGACGAAAGGTACAGGCTCGCGGTAAGCGCTCTACTGAAATCTCTACCGAAAAGCAAATCGCTCAAATTGGTGAGCCAAAGAGAAAGATTTACCGCAGAACTGGCGGTAACACTCTAGTTCGTGTTCTATCCGAAAACAGAGTTTCAATCAATGACCCAAAGACTGGTAAGACCACAATGGGTACCATTGAGAATGTTGTTGAAAACGAATCAGACCCTAACTATGTCCGTCGAAACGTACTGGTTAAGGGTGCAATCATCGAAACCGACAAGGGTCGTGTTCGAGTAACTTCTCGTCCAGGTAAGGACGGTGTCATCAACGGCGTGCTAATCGAGTGAATGCAAGTAGCGTTCTTTGCGCCAAGGTGAGATAATGGACCACAACCCAGACCGAATCTGTGTTTGGCCCGGTTATTTTGATGCCAAAACTTCACGTCGTAGTGGTCGTCGAGTACCAAGAGATTCATCGGTAATCAAACCCGATCTCGAAGGCTTGTTCTATGCAGCTCGTAAAGTTGGTTTAAGAAAAATCAAGCGTGAAGAAGCAGTTTCCCACCCAAACAGGCCTTACGGTAAGGAAGGCAGATTGTGGGTTTCAAGTTCTGGCGCCAAGCAATCAATCGGTGCAAGTAACAAAGAAGAGGTACTACAGATGATTGGTGCTGAGTGGCGCCAAATGCAAAAGGATGCTAAGCAAAATGAGGCGCAAAGAGTCGCTGAAGGTCCAAAAGCCGGTGACAAGCGTGGCCGAACTCAACGTAAATCTCGCGGGCAAGGCAACCAACAGAAGCAACGCTCAAGTTTCAAGAAGCGTTCAAGTTTCAAGAAGCGCTAATCATAGCGGAACTTCGTGCAACCAACCGAAGATATCCTCTTCAGTTTCGTTTTGAATACCAACAAGGTGATTGTACAATTTTTCAGTCATCGGCCCTGGTTTGCCGTTGCCGTAAGTTGCCTTGACATCACCTTGAGTAATCGAGCCAATCGGTGAAATGACGGCCGCAGTACCACAGCAGAATGCTTCATCAGCACTCATAGCAAATTCAGCGGTTACTTTGGTTTCATGGACTTCAATTCCAGCATGTCGAGCCAACTGGATTATGCTGTCACGGGTAATTCCCGGTAGAATTGTCCCAGTTAATTCAGGTGTGTATAATACGCCGTCCTTAACGCAGAAGAAATTAGCTGCACCGACTTCTTCGATACATGTATGGGTCTCAGCGTCTAGGTAAATTATCTCAGCATAGCCTTTTGCTTTCGCATCCTTGCTTGGCATCATGCCCGGCGCATAGTTGCCAATTGCTTTCACGCCTCCAGAGCCACCAGGTGCTGCTCGGTGATAAATATCTGAAATCAGTAAATCAATCGTTTTCACTCCACCTTTGAAGTATGGCCCAACCGGAGTCACATAGACCAAGAATCGGTAAGATGGTGCAGGTGCAACACCAAGAATAGGTCCTGAACCCATCAGTAACGGACGCACATACATTGCTCCTCGACCCATTGGCGGCAACCATCGCAGGTTTGCTTGAACACATTGTTCAACAGCATCGACGAAGATTGATTCAGGTACTGGCGGCATCTTGAGTCTATCAGCGCCTCTTTGCATTCGACGAGCATTCTCTTCTGGTCGAAAGAAAACCACACGATCTTTAGAGGTTCGATATGCCTTCATTCCCTCGAACAGACCTTGGCCATAGTTGAGTACGCCAGCCGCAGGTGAGATTTTCATATCACCATAAGGAATCAACTCACCAGGCATCCATGCATCGTTCATATCGGTATCAGTGATGTACATAGTGTCGGTTGGAGTTAGTGAAAAAGTCAAACTGTCCCAGTCAATCTCTTCACTCATGAAACACCCTCGGCAATTCTAGCCATAGAAATTCGGCTTTCAATCATTACTGTCAGTTGAAGAATGAAAAATCCCCATTTTGCAAGTAAATTTGATTTATTCTCCGTCTCGAGAACAAGATATGGAAATTGAGGATTTGTCGCAAGAACTGTCCCAGTTTCTCGATGATGGTGGGTTCTTGTTAGGTCTACCAATCGCTGGATTATCACTACTCTTGTTCTTAGCAGGGTATCGATTATTACCGATTGTCACCATGATTGTTGGCATTGTAGTTGGCTATGTTTTATCCCCGCAGATTATCCCTATTGCTACTGATCTCGGCATAGCCTTAGATCCATTACAAATAACTGCAATTATTTGTTTTGGCTGTGGTATAATCCTGTCTAGTTTGGTTACTTTATCAGCTAGATTACTAACCTCCGCATTCATTTTCATCACCTTTTCAACCGGTATTGAAACCCTGAATAATTACGGCTTTGACGTTGAGCGAAGCGAGTTGTGGAGCGGTATTGCAGCACTGTGTGCGCTGTTCTTTACCATGGGAATCAACAAGATTTTACCGGCAATTTTTGCGGCAATATTTGCTGCCTACGGATTTATCCTTGCAGGACTAATATTCACTGGTAATCAAGTTTCAACCTTCGAACCAGTTGAAGTAAAGACGTTCATTCTAATGCTACCTATCGTGATATTTTCCGTCTTGATGCAAAACCATGACAAGGTAAAGCAAGAAGAAAAAGAACTAGCCAAATATGAGCCGGATGCTAAAACCAAGGAAGCGCAGCAGCACTTCCTAAAGTTGTGAATTAATACGAAGGGCAATAACAGGGCTGTGCCCTGTTGTGTTTGGGCAGAGCCATGCAGTTCGACGGCAGACTCGGGATAATCAGTGGACGGTACCACTCTCTCGATGCTTCCAACGGTGGTAAAGACCACCAAACCATCCTCGAAGTATTTGGTCGCTGTGAAGACGGGCGCTCGATTTGCCTGCTCATCAAAGGCTTACAACCCAGTTTCGAAATAACTCCCTTATCGGCTTGGCAAGCCGGTCAGGAAATCCCTGAACAACTGAAAGCACGAGTCAAAGTCATCGCTGACAAAGAGGATGTCGTCAAGATAGACGGGCCAACCATGAAACTCACCGATCTCGGCATGCGACCAATTTGGCAAGTTACTACACGTCAACCATATGTGGTACCAAACCTGCGTAAGTCGCTAGAAAAGCAGGGCTGGGGTGTCTACTCTGGCGATATTCCGTTTCTTAATCGGCTATTCTTGGATTTAGATTTGAGTATGCACATCCACGCTAAGGGTGAGATAATCGATACCATTGATGCACCCAATAATGACATGCAGCAAACTACCAAAGTGCGGGCTGCTGGTGGTGCTGGACGTTACAGTGTTGACATTACGGTAGCCTGCACAATCGACGACTTATCTGATACTGATGCTTTTCAGGTACCGTTCAAAGTATTCTCCTTTGATTTGGAAACCAGTATCAAAGATGAATCGGTTTT
>CALDPP010000192.1 GCA_937911345.1 uncultured euryarchaeote
ATGATTATGTTGATACAATTCAATCGATGTCATTCGAGTTAGAGGTATCACCTGCTGGTACCAATGTTTGGGATGGAAGTATAGATTCAGGTGGCGATAATATTGTCAATGAAGGAACTTCCAATGAAGGTAGAGAATATACCATGACTCCAACGTTGACAATGCCATCGGGCGATTATGACTTACGTTCTCGTACAATAGACAATCGTGGACAAGTAAGCGACTGGAGGGTCACGCCAAATGCATTCAGTCTATCCAACGGAATTCCAATAGTAGTTGCCGAGCCAGTTCCAACCGTTACTTGCGATGTTGAATCAAACGTCGATATGACACCACACATTAGCGATCCTGAAACCCCGTTGTATGATTTAGTCATCGATTCGGACAGCCCTTATTTTGTTTCATGGAATCCATTATCTTCATCAATTACGGTTAAATTTGGATTTGATGAGGTACAAGGATGTCCTTTAGGACAAAAGAGTATCTTAGTTACCGTAGATGATGGTGCTGGTTATGCTAGTGAAAGCAATTTGCCTTACGGTACCTTGAAATTTAACGTGATTGAAAACGGGCAGCCAAGATGGCTGGGATTGCCCACACAGACAATCGATGAGCAAGGGCCAGATTCTGACGGAATACTGCGCCTTCAACCTTACATTAGTGACACCACTCCTGACGGACAAGCAAGCTCAGTAAGTCTTCTCACCTTTGCCGTAGTTGGTCAAACCAACCCGGGAATAATATCTTCAGAAATAATTAATGGAGTATTAGGGTTTGAAACAATTGGCAATGATGCTGAAGGACAAACTACCCTAACTATACGTGCATGTGATGCTGACATGGAATGCTCCGATCAAACAGTTCTAATCAATATCAACCCTGTCAACGATGCACCGACAGTTGATATGTCCTCTTTTGAAGGACTCAGAATGAAAGTCGGAGCAGAATCATCGATAGACTTGGATTCACTAGTTAGCGATGTAGATAACACAGACAGCGAAGTCACCGTAATAGTCAGTTCACCTGACGAAGCAGGCGGCGCTCAGTACAACAGACAAACCGGCATGCTAAAATTGAAGTTTAATGAAGTTGGAAACAAGAATGTTGTCATTAGGGTAGTAGACACCTACGCCTCGAATGAATACACCGCTACGATAGAAGTCTACGACTCTGATGTCTTTACAATAGCAAAGTATCCAAGCACAGATGGCTTTATGGTTGTCCAACCAAGTAACATGTACATAGGACAGGTACCTTATGTTAACATGTATTTGACTGACAATGCTCCAGTGTTCACATCGCTGACAGTTAGATGGCAAACTTGTAGCAATGATGGAGTTTGTGATGGAATTTGGATTTATGATTTAGATATGACAAAATCAGCTTCTGGTTGGGAGAACGAACTTGATATTCCTAATGCAGCCGATCCAAGTAAGTCTGCAAGACCTTATGGATACAATTACGGTGATTATTTTTACATAATGATTGATGGCGTTGATAGCTTAAATAACAATTACAAAACCACAAGAGCAGTAGAACCATTGTACAAATGGACAGTCACTCAAGACCTGCCACCTGCATTCCAGATGGATGATGAAATGATAGTTTCACACATTGCGAATCTTAACATGAAGATTGAGAATGTCGAAGAGCAATTGTTAGAGAATCCTAGCGCTGATTTAGAACTTCAATTAATCGACCTTGAGTTCCAACTTGAGCTCGCCTGTTTAGATCCTAGAGTCACATGTACAGAGGATGAAACCTCTGGCACAAATACTGATGAATCAACTACAGAATCTAATACAATTCTAATCGCCGGCGTTGTAATCGCAATCATCATTGTAGCCTTGTTGGGCGGCATGTTCCTCCTTCGTGGTAGAGGAGATGAGGAGATTGCAGGATTCAAGTGGGCCAATACCACACTACCTGCTCAAGATGCGATAGCGAATTCCATGTACGGCGGAACTCAACAGATTTTCCAACAACCTCTGCCAACTTCGCAGAACTACCAACAATACCAACCACCATACTACGCCAACCAACACCAAACAACGCTGACGGCGCCTGTTCAACCAGCACCGCCTCAAAACATACCACAAGCACCAATCGCACAAGGTCCACCAATCACTCAAGGTCCACCAATTACCCGAGGGCCACCATTGCCACCTGGCGGATTGCCTGCCGGTTGGAGTATGGATCAGTGGGAGTATTACGGCCAGCAATACCTTGACAGATTACAAGGGTGAGAGATTTTTTGTATTGTGAATCATTCTAAACCCATAAAGGGGAGAAGTGCGAGGGTATATTGTGACCGGTGAAGAAATCGACATCGAGGAAACCTCTGAGGATGAGGTTACAGTATGGGCTCCAGAACCGACTGGGACTGATGAAATACTCAATGAGGGTGTCGAAAAGTGGATAGATTCTGTTGATTTTGTATCTACCGAGGATGTGCCAATACCTGAAACTTTAGTTGACCAAGTTATCGGACAAGAAACAGGCTCGGTAGTAATCCGAAAAGCGGCGGAACAAAGAAGACACATGCTGATGATTGGAGACCCGGGCACGGGTAAGTCAATGCTCGCAAAATCAATGACAGAATTACTCCCTAGAGATGTGCTTGAGGACGTTTTAGTTTATCCAAATGAAGATGATGAAAATGAACCAAGGGTTAGATGTGTTCCTGCTTCTCGAGGAGAGCGAATTGTCAAACTTCAGCGTGAAGCAATAAGACAGCAAAGAGAGCGTTCTCAGAAAATGCTGCTAATAGCATTCGCAGCTATCGGATTCTTGTTAGTAATTGCAACATTACAGACTGGTGACATCATTACTTTGCTGTTTGGCGGATTCTTGCTAATGTTCGGATATATGTTCATTAGAGGAAGGCTAGGTGCATCCGATGAGAGTCGTATTCCAAAACTACTTGTCAAGCATGATGCAAATGAATTGCCACCGTTTGTCGATGCTACTGCCACACTTTCTGGTTCGTTGCTTGGCGACGTGAGACACGACCCATTCCAATCAGGTGGAATGGAAACTCCTGCTCATGACAGAGTGGAACCCGGTGCAATTCACCGTGCTCACAAAGGGGTTCTATACATTGACGAGGTTAACCTACTGAGGCTCGAAGAACAGCAAGCGCTACTCACTGCTATGCAAGAGCGTGCATTCCCGATCTCAGGTAGGTCTGAGCGTTCCTCGGGTGCTTTGACCAAGACAGAGCCTGTACCTTGTGATTTCATTCTAATCGCTGCCGGTAACCTCGATGCTATCCAAGGAATGCACCCAGCATTAAGAAGTAGAATAAGAGGATACGGATACGAAGTTTATGTCAACTCAGACATGCCTGATACCTCTAGAAATCGCCGTCGTTTGATTAGGTTCATCGCTCAAGAGGTAACTCGTGACATGGGGACTAACAGAGAGATTCCACACTTTGACAAGTCTGCCGTCGCTCTAATTCTACGAGAAGCTCAACGTCGTGCTGGAAGAAGAGGTAAACTCTCACTTCGTCTAAGAGAACTAGGCGGTTTGATTCGTATTGCTGGAGATTTGGCCAGCGAAGACGGTTCAAAGTATACTACATCAGCGCACGTCTTGGGTGCAAGAAATATTGCTAAGCCACTAGAGCAACAAGTTGCTGACCGAATGATTGAACGTCGTAGGGATTACTCTCTTTTGGTCAATTCTGGTGAGAGAGTTGGTAGAGTAAATGGTCTAGCAGTGCTCGGAGCCAACTCAGGTTTGTCCGATTTCAGTGGAATAATGTTGCCAGTAGAAGCACTAGTGACTCCATCACAGGGTGGTGGCGGAAAGATTCATGCAACCGGGGGATTATCTGACCTTGCCAAGGAAAGCGTAACAAATGTGAGTGCGGTAATCAAAAAGTTGACTGGTAAGGATATATCTGACTATGACATTCACATTCAGTTTGTCGACACTCATGGTGTCGATGGCGACTCAGCCTCAATTACTATTGCAACAGCAGTTATTTCAGCATTAGAGGAAATACCTATCCGACAAGACTTAGCCATGACTGGTTCATTATCCGTTAGGGGTGAAGTGTTGCCAATTGGTGGCGTCACGGCAAAGATTGAAGCTGCAGCATTTTCAGGAATTAAGACAGTTGTTGTCCCAAGATCTAACATGCAAGATGTGTTAATTGATGATAAATACATTGACCAAATAGAGGTCATTCCTGTAGACTCCCTTGACGAAGTTATGGAACAAGCGCTCATAAAACACGACCAGAAAGCGGGTCTAGTAGAGAGACTTGGTAATGTGATAGATAGGCTTACTCCGGAAGTTTCGAAGAAGTCTCCATCGGCTTGAATCAATTAAATTCAATCCCCTTGCGCGTTGGTTACAAAAACCATGAGAATTAGGGATTGTTATGTCAGACGTAAACACTTCTGAGACAACCGTTACTGCTGGCAAAAGTGCGCTATTGGTATTGTTCTTGGTAACCATGATTGACATGATTGGTTTTGGCATAGTCATCCCGTTTTTAACATATTTAGTTGAAGATTTAGCAGCCTCTGAGGGCATTACTGAGGTTGGCTTATGGGTTGGATTATTGATGACTTCATACTCGGCGGCTCAGTTTTTGTTCTCTCCCTTTTGGGGTTCAGTATCAGACAGAATTGGCAGAAGGCCAGTATTGATGGTTGGTCTTGTCGGTAATACCGTATTTTTTGCAATGTTTGGTCTCGCCAATACATTACTAATTGCCTTGGCTGCAAGGTTCATGGCCGGGGTTTTCAATGGTAACTTGGCTGTCGCTCGTGCATACATTGGTGATGTTAGTACTCCTAGTCAGTTGACCACCAGAATGGGAATAATTGGTGCAGCATTTGGTCTAGGTTTTACCATTGGGCCGTTCATTGGTGGTGAATTATCTAATCCAGCAGCACGTTGGGATATATTTGTCGATACAATTTTCGAAACATACCCATACTTACTACCATGTATTGCAGCAGGTGGTCTATCTCTAGTTTCATTGGTATTTGCGTATTTCAAGTTACCAGAATCTCTGCCTAAATCAAAGCGGTCTAAAGTAGACAGCGTTAGATGGACTTCACGGATTAGCAAATCGATTAAGCAGTCCTATTCAATGTTGAATAAGGGGTCAATATCAGTAATTATTTGGGTAACAATGCTGTTCATATTCGGCTTTACGATTATGCACGCAGTATTCATACTGTATACCGGCATGGCAATTGATTTAGGTGGTTTAGGGTATAATGAGGCACAGAATGGAAGAATCTTTGCAATAATTGGTATTGCTGGAATCATTACCCAGGGTGCTTTAATCGGACCATTATCTCGTCGTTTTGGACCAGCAAAACTCTTGCCAGTATCTTGCCTAATTACTGGACTTGGCTTAGTTTTGATTCCATATACTAAGGCTGATTGGGCTTTAGCTCAATTGTTCCTAGTAGTCGTCTTGATAGCTGTTGGTAACGGAATTTTTCAGCCCACCTCATCTTCTCTACTGACGTCGATCGCCAAACGCGAGGGTGTGAATTTAGGCGTAGTCATGGGTGCCCAAGAATCAGTAAGTTCCTTTGCTAGAATAATTGGTCCGCTTACCGGTGGTGTGGTATGGACATTTACGGTCTCAAAAGGATGGCCGTTAGATTATCATACGGCGTTTCACTTGTGCGGCATTATGATGTTATTTGCCGCATTATTGTCTATGAAGGTTAACAAATTTGCTGATAACCATCTAGAAGAATCATAGGACTTCGGTTAGGATTTTTTCCAACTCTGTATTTATCATCAAGATAAGAGTTCCAAATTCCGGGGGAATATTTGGATCTTCATACAATTCTTCTAACTTTGACTGACTCATTGCAATCCTAACGTCGAGCTTTTTGCTCTTATTCAATAACCATTGCTCACAAGCTTCTTTTGCCTGTCTTCGAATGTTTCTTGGGACTTTTGGGTCATCAATTTGGTTGATGACAGTCGCTACTTGCTGAAGTCTTGTTTCCACATCCACGGTAATTCCTCCAATGCTGGGTAATATATCCACTTGGTAGGCCGGCTTTAAATTCATTGTCGACACGCGCCTATCATGGCACTGACAACAGAGGAGGTTTTGGGTTGGAGCCGAGTTGGTGTACTCCTGCTAGGTATGGGGTGGGCTGCATGGATGGATCACAAAGAACGTAAGGTTAGCAATAATCACTGGCTTGTGTGGGTAAAACCTGCTATTTTCATATGGTGTCTTGAACTGTTAGCAAGAGAGGCTGATTGGACAATTTATCTTACTGCATCCGCAGTGATAGCCTACGCCTCCGTTGCCATCATTGGTCGGCCAACCATCAAGGATGTCCTTAGGGGCAATCGACTCGATATCTTAGTATCAGTTTGGTATCTGGCGAGTTTCATAGGTGTAATTGTTGGAATGAGCAAATATTCGGATGTGAGTTTACTGGATGTCTTACTCGGTGAATCAACCGGAATGGCTGCATTGTATTGGACTACTTTATCAGGATTAGTTGTTATATTTGTGATTGATTTTGGATGGAGGCTTCGTTTAATTCACGGCGGTGCTGATGCAAAGGCACTAATGTGGGTAGCAATCTTAATCCCTAATTGGTCTACTATGCCTTTGATTTATGATTACGGTAGTGAGGTTGCCCTACAATTGCCACCAGCCATCTCGCTGTTGATGTGGGGAGGGCTTAGTTTTCTATTGATTCCATTCTTTTTGATGGGGAAAAATATCATTCAAGGTCATGTGAAATCAGCAGGTGACCTGAGAATGTTTTGGCATTCAACTGTGATGAGTTTGGATAACGTCCAAACTAGTCACGTTTGGTTGCTGACATCAATGATTGAAATGCCAAATGGCGAGTTCAAGCCATACAACAAAACACGGGCTCCTAGAAGAACACCAACAGAGGAGAAATTAGCTCAACAAATCGAAGAGTTGCGTTCCAATGGAATAGACGAGGTTTGGGTAAGTTACAAATTGCCACTACTGGTATTTCTATTTCCAGTAATTCTACCGATGGCATTACTTGGTGATATTACAGCAATCATCCTGAGTATAGCTGGGCTATGAAAATATCATGCACCCTTGCGCTCGATATTCTTAGGTCTCAAGCCCTTGTAGTTGCACTTTCTGCACTTTACAGCACGGAAAGCATTTCTAGCATTGCACTTCATGCAAATCTTTCGACGAAGCATTCTTGCTTCTGCTTCAGGGAATCGTGCCATGTGCGTCCCACAAACTTCCCCTATTTAACCACCACCAAACCAGTACTGAGTAGTATTTTGCCTCATCACTACATTGAAGCACTGCTCCAATGAGGACAATCTATGCGAATCGTGCGTTTGCCGGGGATACATCACGATTCAAATGTAATTTTGGTAATTGGCACGCTCGGTAACATCATGATAGATTCTGGAACTTCTTGGTATCAATCACTGCAATTGGAAAGGGTTATGGGAATTCTAGATGATGACCAAGAGAAGAAAGGAAGTATTGACAGGATATTGCTGACTTCTAGGCGTTTTCCATGCTCTGGAGGAGCGAACCACTTATCCAGTGAATTGGATAATTGTCCAATTCATGTACACCCTGAAGGTCAATCCTCCTTAGAGACGGGAGATTTTTTCACTACATGGGCCAATAGGTTTGATTCTGATATGCCAATAACGCTTACTGAAAGTGTCAATGATGACGATGTATTTCCACTTGGAAACGGGCAAATATGTGCAATGTCATTACCTGGCCATTGCTCAGATGGGGTATGTTACTACATTCCTGAAAAGAACCTACTAGTGTCGGGGTTGTTAATTCCAAGGGCAGATCGCCCTACTAGATGGGACATGCCAACAGGATGCTTACCGGATGTTGTCGCAAGTTTACGAAAGGTCCGGAAATTAAAGCTAGAGACAATAATTCCTCTTCAGGGTCCTGCCATAAAAGGGAAACAACATGTACTAGATGTACTGAACAGACACATTGAATTCTTTGAAACATGTATAAACGCAGATGGTAGTTCTCCTAAATCTTGGTCTAGACCAGCACAAACTGCTTTGTGGTTGACTCCACACCCGCCATGGCCTCTTGAAGAGAGAGAGGAACTCAACTAATAATCGGCATATCAAGCATCGCACCAAACGCTGAATCTCTTGCTTTCTTTTCCAACAGTTTAGCCCTGCGGTTAGACCTTTCTACACGCTTTTGTTCGAAAATGTCGCTGGTACTGAAGTTAGAAAGCATAACTCCTTGCCAATCGTAATTATATTTCGACCAACCGCTGTGAACAATGATTTCTTCATTGTTTGATCTTATGCTGGTTATACATTCATCGTGTTTGAACAATAGTACGCTTTTGTCTGGTACGTCCTGGCCGATAATCCAAACATGCCCAGAATCGTTACCAACCAACAATTTGTCTGATGTAGAACTAACTCTGCACAATGAGCGAACTAAACCTGCTGAAGTTTCATAGACATCAAGTAATTCTAACCTTGGGAGTGATAATCTGATTATGTTGCCTCTTGTATCTCCAATGACTAGCGATTCGCATATTCCAGAAGGGCCTTTCATTCCCAATAAAACAGATGCAGGATATTGCAATCGATGATTTGTGCGACGGCCGTTATTTGGCCGCCAACTGATTAAGCCATCGTCTAAGGCAATGACATAACCATCTTTCAGTACCATGCTGCGTACAACTGTTCCACTTGACATACAAAAGAAATGCCAGCCGGAGGTAGGAGTATTTTTTTCAGACCCGTGATGTAAAACTGAAAGTGAAATCAGTAAGTATCATCATTCTTGTTTTCTTTCTTCCAAGATCTGTAACATGATTTACAAACACGTACTCGGCCTTTGGAAGGAGTAAAGTTGCTTTCTCCCCACATATCAAGGGCGTTGTCTAGGGATAGTGAACGTCCGCCAAGTTTCTTGTCAGCGAACTTTTCACAACCTTTGATTGCGCAAGCCAATTCGCCTTGGTTCGACTTTTTCTTGGTGTCCGCCTTGTCAGAATCAGTATCTTTTCGGTGTTTTCTCGCCTTGGCTTTGAAACCCATGAGCATTCCACCAATTTACGCTTATTCAATTTTAGGGTCTCACTGCTTTGATGCTTCACCAAGCTGAGCAAGCAGGCCATCGAATATTCTTAACAGTCCACGAAGAGTCACCTCGGATACATTTGCGACTTTACAGATATCTGATTGGGTTCTTGACGTTCCTGACTCAGACGCAGCTTTGTAAATTAGCGCTGCAGCAACGCCCATTGGCTTTTTACCCTGCCAAATGTCTTCATGCGGTTGAATTTTAGACCAAAGGTGATTCACTTGAGTGAATATGTTCGGTGGTAGTTGTAAGTCAGAAATGAATTTGTCAAAATACTCATTAGGTGCGGTGATTTTGTGAAGATTTAGTTTTCGGGAAACTTGCCTAATTAGTCTCGACAATTCCTTTTCAGTAATGTCGTAACTTTGGGCAATTTCAGGAATCTGTCGTGGTAGGTTTTCCTCACGAGCGACTAGATAGGTACAAGCTGCAGCAACTCCAGCAATAGATCGGCCAGTGACGAAACCATCACCACTCAATCGGCGGTATAGTCTAGCAGTCTCTTCTTGTAGGGACTTTGGTAAATCTGAACGGTCTCGAATCATTTGATTCGCTTTGACGAGATTTCTTTCCCTACTCTTTCGGGTCTTTGAGCGTTCATCGATTACTCTCCTTCTTCGCCAGTCTCTTCTAGCCTGGGAGCTAATTCCATGTCTTCCTGCGGATCCGGTGTTAAGGTCTCTAACATCAATTGATGTGTTCAAACCCTTGTCTGCAAGCGTGTAAGTTAATGGCTGACCAACTCTTGAGCGGTCTTCTGTTTTATCTCTGTTAGTCCATTCAGCACCGGGGTCAATAACATTCTCTTCGACAACTAGCCCACATGAGTTGCAAATTATTTCACCTCTAGTATCATCCATTTGCCAGTCAACGACTCCACATTCATCACACGGTCTAGTGTGTCCATCTACGACCCTCCTATTGGTATCAAATAAGCCGTATTCTCTGATTTTGCCTCGTGAATCTCTGCCTTTGTTGCTTTCCATTTACTTAACCTCCAGTTAATTAGTTCTTTCTTGAATTATATAAACTCTTTGTTTTTTTGTTCCCTTCATAAATAGCGTATATCTATACAAATCACCGTTAGTTTACACTGACGTGTTAAGAGGTTATTTCAAGTGAATATAAACTGTTGTTTAATCAACATTTTAGGTCTATATACTTATTTAGTAAATAATTGGTATTGAGGACATAGTTCAAAGACGGTACGCGTAAGGCTAGGATTGACAGACATGCCTGCAACAGTTGTACTAGGTGCGCAATGGGGAGATGAAGGTAAAGGTAAACTGGTAGACAGAATTGCTGAACAAGCAACTTGGGTCGCTCGTTTCCAAGGTGGAAATAATGCAGGCCATACCGTGGTCCTTGGTGATGAGGTGTTAAAGTTCCATCTTCTACCATCGGGAATTACCAGAAAGGAGTGTAATCTTGTTCTTGGCGACGGCATGGTTATAGATCCATGGGTACTGGACACCGAACTAAAAAATTGGCAAGAATCTACGGGTGAAGATCCCAGAGGAGACCGGTTGTTTGTAAGCGAACGAGCCCATGTGATACTTCCTTATCACCGATTTCTTGACGGTTTAGATAAAAAAATAGGCACAACCGGAAGAGGAATCGGTCCAACTTATGCTGATAAAATAAACAGAATCGGCCTAAGGTTTGGAGATATCGAAGAAGTCAAGGATGATGATGCTTGGTATGATTCAACAGTGGGTCGGATGAACGCCTCTTTGCAAGCTGCCGGATGCAAGGACAGAATTACCATCGATGGCTTGCGAGCCGATGTTAACTGGATTTGGGACAATTACTCAGGTAGTATTGGCAACACCGGTTTGATGCTTGATAACGCTCTTAAAATGGATGAACATGTAATTCTCGAAGGTGCTCAAGGTTGTTTGTTAGACATTGATCAAGGAACTTTCCCTTATGTTACTTCTAGTGTGACATCAAGAGGAAATTCTACCCACGGAGCAGGGATACATCCAGGGCACGTAAATGAAGTGATTGGCATAACTAAAGCCTACATCACAAGAGTAGGCAATGGTGCAATGCCGACAGAATTAGAGGATGAAGTTGGCGATCACCTAGGAACAGTAGGTCATGAATTTGGCACGACTACTGGTAGGAAACGCCGGTGTGGTTGGTTTGATGCTGTTGTCATGCGACACGCACATCGTATCAATGGATTCACTGGCCTAGCACTGACAAAGCTTGATGTGCTCGGCGGCCTGGATGAATTGAACATCTGTGTAGCCTATGAGTTAGACGGTAAGGAAATTAGAGAAATGCCATCTAGTGCATCAGCACTTGCTCGCTGTAAACCAATTTACATTACTATGCCAGGTTTTCCTTCTCACTCGCTTACCGAATGGCTTGGTATCGCCAAGAAAGCTAACGATGAGGGACTTGGATATTCTGTCTTACCATCCGCAGCACAACATTACATCAAGCAGATTGAGAATTTGGTTGGAGTTCCTTGCACATCAGTTGGTGTAGGGCCCGACAGAGATGCCACAATCGACCTAGTGGAGTGACTATTTGCATTGGCAACATAGAAAAGGTGGAGACACTCCGCCAACCTTGAGGGCGCTTAGCTCAGTTGGAAGAGCGTCTGGTTTGCAACCAGAAGGCCGGGGGTTCAAATCCCCCAGTGTCCACCATTACCCACTCTTTTGTGATTTGATAATCGATTGGTAAGTCTTACCACTATTACGGATTGTTCTTGTTTGAGATTCATAATCAACATGGTAAAGACCAAACCTCATCGAGTACCCTTCAGCCCATTCAAAATTATCCATCAGCGACCAATGGTAGTATGAACGGATGTCAACACCATCATTAATCAGTTTAGAAATCATCCATAAATGTCGCTTGAGATGTTCTGGTCTGAGATTATCTTCTCCGTCAGCAACACCATTCTCGGTAATCTCAATTGGCAATTTTAGTTTACTAAGCCACTTAGTTGCCCGTTGCAATCCTTCAGCGTACATTGGATAGCCAAATTCCGTGACCACCTCATGCTTTCTCGACGGTAAATCAATTTCTGTAGTCTGTGGTAGAAACGGACTGGTAAGCACATGAGTGTAATAATTCAGGCCAATGAAATCGGCAGAACCCCTAACATGATTGGCAGACTTACCATACATACGTCCCCTCTTGAGCGCTGAAATAATTGCCCCGTTCCAAATGTAGTTGAGCGCAAATGTGGTTAGCCAATGTAACAAATTCCATCTTCGATATGGGTCAAATATTGTCACATTCTTGGCTAGTCCAATATACGAATTAGGACTTAATTGCTTTAGTTCATGATACACTTCACCATGAGCAATCATGACATTTTTCATAACTCTAATTGCTTTTAGCGGTGAACGCTTTCCCGGAGGAAACATTCCCATATGGTAGCCCATTATTGAGAATACATCAGGCTCATTGACTGTACACCACTTAGTTACTCTGTCGGAAAAGTAAGGGAATATTTTGGTACAGTAGTTTTTGAAATGGA
>CALDPP010000193.1 GCA_937911345.1 uncultured euryarchaeote
ATTGCTGGCATCTCAATGCCGCACTTTGCATCATCACATTTCAACGAATTTGTTGTTGAGTTACCGAAGAGTGCAGCAGACTGTCTCAACTATCTTGACAGCGTTGGAATAATCGGCGGATTCGATTTAGCAAGATGGTATCCTAATAGGACAAATTGGTTGCTAGTTTCGGTTACCGACCAAACGAAAGCCGCTGAAATTGAACTGCTCGCTGCTCATATTGCAATGTGGTGCACTGTTAAGGAGGTGGCTGCATGAGCCGTTTGTTTGATTTTGCTGGCGGTGCAGGAATGGGTTATTCCCAACCAGAACCGTTACTCTCCAAGAATAGTATTGCGTTGCCACCATCGCTCTCAAGAAAAGAACTGCCCAGATGGCCTAGGCTCTCTGAGCCTGAAATGGTTAGGCACTACACGTGGCTATCAAGAAGAAACTTCGGTATTGACACCGGATTTTATCCGTTAGGCTCCTGTACAATGAAACACAACCCGCGAGTAAACGAAGTAATTGCTCAATTGCCAGGAATTGCCGATATCCATCCACACCAACCAGAACATCATTTGCAAGGGTTGTTGTCTATTTTCCATGAAATGCAACATATGTTAGCCATATGTTCGGGCATGGATGAAGTAACCCTACAACCTGTTGCTGGTGCTCAAGGAGAATTCACTGCAGTGCGTTGTGTTCAGGAATACTTCCGCAACCGAGGTGAGACTCAAAGAACTAAAGTGATCGTTCCGGATTCTGCTCATGGAACCAATCCAGCAAGCGCTGCGATGGCAGGGTATGACATAGTTGAAATCCCTAGTTTGGAAAATGGTAGAATCGACTTAGATGCGTTGAAAGCAGTGGTTGATGATACAGTTGCTTTGATGATGATTACTAATCCAAATACGCTAGGATTGTTTGAAACAGATGTTCCAGAGGCAGCCGAAATTGTTCACGCGGCTGGCGGTCAGATGTACTATGATGGTGCGAATTTCAATGCTATCTTGGGACGTACTTCGCCAGGTATGATGGGCTTCGATGCTGTGCATTTCAATCTACACAAAACATTCAGCCAGCCCCACGGTGGTGGAGGTCCAGGTTCTGGTCCAATCGGCGTTAAATCACATCTAGCTGAATTCCTACCAACTCCGATTGTCAAGAAACGCCCGATAAAAGCAGGTGAAGAGCAATTTGCTGTGGACGATATGTGGTACTCATGGTACGAGCCACAACACACCATTGGCAAAGTGCAGCAGTGGCATGGTAACGCTGGCGCAGTGATTCGCTGTTGGGCATATTACCGAAGATATGGTTTCGGACTCAAAGATATGTCAGAACATGCCGTTTTGAACGCCAATTATCTACGCCACGCTTTGCATAGAGAGGCAGCGGCTGCTGGAGTTTCACACATGTTTGTTGATGGTGCAGATGCAGAGGTTGCTAAGCACGAATTTACGCTTTCACTACAACCTGCTAAAGAAGCAGTTGGAGTCTCCGCCATGGATGTTGCAAAAGGCTTGCTTGACATGGGATACATGGCTCCAACGGTCTATTTCCCACTGGTAGTTCCTGAATGTATGATGTTTGAGCCAACAGAAACAGAAAGTCGAGACACGTTAGATCAATTTGCTAAGGATTTTGTTAAGGTCCTACAAATCGATGCAGAAACTCTACACGAAGCCCCTATTACAACACCTGTTAGAAGAGTTGAT
The DNA here is from genome assembly GCA_937911345.1 of uncultured euryarchaeote. Lineage (GTDB taxonomy): Archaea > Thermoplasmatota > Poseidoniia > Poseidoniales > Poseidoniaceae > MGIIa-L1. Next base: position 1,701 of record CALDPP010000193.1, read on the forward strand.
GAGGTGTATGCGGCACGAAATTTATGTCTCAAACATCCGTTTGATGAAGAGTAGTGTTACACATGGTTAGGGCGCGAGACAAAAGCCCTGAAGCATTTGGTTGGCAAAAAATTGAGTTAAAACCCAATGCAGGTTCAGTTTTACTGCCACTTTCATGGGGCCTAATGCCGTTAGTTCTAACAGTAATTGTCTACATGACTGAAACCGGTCTTGATTACATCAATTTCCTCGGAGCCGGTGCAGTGATTCTAATGCTAGTTGGTGGAATAGGTGCTGTTAGCGATCGACAAGGAATTTTCAATTCATTAAAGGTTGGTCTAGGGTTTTTCTTCAGCTGTCTGTCACTGTTTGCTTGGCTGATGGTGGCCAATAACAATTTTCAAGTTGAGTTAGGTATAGTATCTTCATTCTTGGCCTTTGCAATGATTTTCCGTTCACTTGAATTTATCTTTAACGATGCTAATTTAATTTTTCAAACTACATGGGACTCAAAATCTAAATTACCAACCGAATCGATGCCAGGATGGGATATTAGGTCACGCAGATTTGCGCAAAACACCATGGCAATCAAACGATTTGACAAAGATAGTTTCGCCCATATTTATGGCGTTAGAACAAAACAAGGCCTAGCAATAAGATTAGATATTTTTGGTATTCCTTTGAACGAGCGTTTTGATTATCGAAAATTGAACCTCGATTTGACTTTATTCGTATCAGAAGATGAATAGTCATCTTGAATAACCGACTGTTATGGCAGGGTTTCATGGAAGTTACGATACTGTTGGGTTCGTCCTCAGACATGCCCGTTGCCGAAAAGTGTACCAAAATTTTGAATCAATTCGATGTGACCTATCAACTACGTGTTGCTAGTGCTCACCGCTCACCAAAATTTGTTGAACAAATTATCCATGATGCTGAAGCTGATGGCTGCAAGGTATTCATCGCCATGGCAGGTCTAGCTGCTGCTTTACCCGGTGCAGTTGCTGCGCTAACTACCAAACCAGTCATTGGTGTTCCGTGTGGTGGCAGAGTACCTTATGATTCACTGCTTTCCATCGTTCAATTGCCGCCAGGTGTGCCAGCAGCAACTGTAGGTGTTGACCGTGGTGACAATGCTGGATACTTAGCAGTACAGATGCTAGCATTACAAAACGAGAAGCATGCTGCGGCACTCAAGCAGAACAAACTCGACCAAGTCGAGAGAGTCAAAGCCCAAGACCGTGAGGTTAACGGGGGCGCTTGAGATGTTTGACGTCGATGAATTCGTTCAGGAATCCATCGAGTCATTACAAAACACAATCGACGATGTCGCAATCATTGCCTGCTCAGGCGGTGTTGATTCAACTGTTGCCGCAGTTATTGCCAACAAAGCAGTTGGTGAATTGTTGCACTGTGTTTATGTTGACACAGGATTCATGCGCAAGGGTGAAACAGAGCAAATCGAAGCATTACTCGCCGAGCAAGGCATCAAGAATCTTGTAACTGTAAAAGCTGCAGATCGCTATTTTGAAGCCTTGAAGGGCGTTACTGAGCCTGAACAAAAGCGCAAGGTAATCGGTGAATTATTCATCAGAATTTTTGAAGATGAGCAAAAGAAGTGCGGTGCTAAGTATCTAGTCCAAGGAACAATCGCCCCAGACTGGATTGAATCTGGTGGTGGTGTTCGTGACACGATCAAATCTCACCACAATGTTGGTGGCCTACCTGAAGATATGACATTAGAGGTAGTTGAGCCACTTCGAGAACTATACAAGGATGAGGTTAGAGAGTTAGCCCGTCATCTGGAAATCAATGTTGCAGAACGTCAACCATTCCCAGGTCCGGGTTTAGCAGTTAGAACACTCGGTGAACTAACCCCTGAGCGTGTTGAAGTAGTCAGGGAATCTTGTGCAATCGTTGAAGAAGAACTAGAAGCGGCTGCTGCTGATGGTTTGATGGAATTGCCTTGGCAATATTTCGCAGCCTTACTACCAGTTAGAAGCGTTGGAGTCCACGGCGATGTGCGGGCTTATGGTGAGACCGTAGTGGTTCGTGCGGTAAAATCAATGGACGGGATGTCGGCAAGGTACTCAGAAATACCGCACTCAGTACTGCAAAAAATAAGCACTCGAATTACCAATACGGTCAAAGGTGCAGTAAATCGTGTAGTATACGATATCACTCACAAACCACCGGGTACCATTGAATGGGAATAAGCCCTATTGGAATAGCAAAATAAGCAACATATCAAAAAGGAAAATAATTCCTTTTAACACATGGCAACGAAGCGTAAGAGCGTACTGATACTATCTATCCTCTTGTTCTCACTT
>CALDPP010000194.1 GCA_937911345.1 uncultured euryarchaeote
AGAGGAAGGCGTCGAAAGATTCACACTTCTGATAAACCACCCCACATTAGATGACTCTTCCCCTGAATGGCAGTCTGCAGTGATAGAAGCCTTGGAAGATTATTCCGAAATGGATGATGTCACCATAGAGTATTCTTGGGAAACGACAGGAGATAAGCGAGAAAAATTTGTTCATCAAGATGAGGATGGATTTTGGGCAAAAAATATTGTAACGATATATTTAGATCGAAAAGAAGCAAAGCAACTATTCTCCGATAACTGGGATAATATTGAGGTAGATAGTGAATTCAACTCATGGCGTACTGGAGGCATCGCAATTGATGTCGTCTTTGATACTAGAATCCAAGAAGATTTAATCAAGGCAGAATTGATTTCTGGTCCTCTCTCTTTGATAATTTTGGGTATTGTATTTGGCACCTTAGTCGCGGCAATTCTACCAATTGGTGTGGCTATGCTAACCGTAGTTTCAGCCATGGGTGTGACAATTTGGTTATCCAACGTCACAGATGTGACGCAGTATGCGCTCAACATAATCACGTTAATAGGAATAGGTGTGTCCGTAGATTATTCACTTTTCATGGTTAATCGATTCAGAGAAGAACTCAATCTGGGCCGAGACATACGAACTTCCACAGCTATGACCGTAGCAACTGCTGGAAAGGCTGTATTTTTCAGCGGTATAACCGTAGCAATCGGATTAATGGGAATGTTGTTTTTCGAAAATACTGGATTACCCAGTCTCGGCATTGGTGGTACTTTAGCAGTAAGTATCGCTATGGTATTTTCTGTAATAGTTTTACCAGCAATATTGGTCATGTTGGGTCAGAATGTCTTCAAAGGCAAGATACCATTTGCCTTCAGTACTGAAAATGAAAAAGAAGACGGTGCATGGGCAAGGATTGCTAACTTTGTTATGGAGCGACCTTGGGCAGTGTTGATCCCTACATTGGTGATTTTGTTAGGGGCGGGTCTACCGTTTTTACAAGCTGATTTTTCTATCGCATCTAGAGATGCTCTCCCACCGGATGACGAGACAAGAATTGGTTTTGAACTGATGGATGAGAAATGGCCAGAGGATGCGGTTAATGCGGCAATGATAGTGATTGATTTTGATGGAGAAGATCCACTTGCAGAAGAAAATTTAGTTTCAGTACATCGCTGGATGGTCAATTATCTTGACGATGATAGGGTACTAGATGCGTTCGGTTACGCACTACCAGATTCAAGTATGAACGAGACAGAAGTGTTACAATTCTGGCAAACACCTGATGAATTCCTGGACAACGAGACAATTGCAACTAGAGAATATGTCCGTACTCAATTCTTATCAAATAACATCACATACATGATATTCTCGCTAGATGGACCAATAACCGGAGAAGACAGTCGTAGTTTTGTTTCAGACGTCCGTTCAGAAAGAGGTGAATTACTAGATGATTTACAAATGGGTGATGGTGGAGTTCTCAAGGTTGCAGGTTTCGCTGCTTACTCACTAGATGTTTTAGATGCAATAGTTGAAAGTCTGCCAATTGCAATTGCATTTATCCTAATTGCAACAATTGTGCTAATATTCATCCAAGTAAGAAGCGTAATCATACCAATCAAAGCGATAGTCATGAACATATTGTCAGTATCAGCCTCATTTGGTATGCTGGTATTTGTCTTCCAATGGGGTTATGGTGCGGACTTCCTAAACTTTACACCACAACCCATTGAAACTACTAACCCTGTCATTTTGTTCTGTATTGTATTTGGTCTATCCATGGATTATGAAGTACTAATGCTATCAAGAATCCATGAAGAGTGGGAGAGAACTGGCGACAACACACTAGCGGTAGCGAATGGGTTGCAGAAGACAGGCCGCCTAATCACTGGAGCGGCAGCTATTATGGTAGTAGTTTTCAGCGCCTTTGGCCTCTCATCAGTAGTCATTTTGAAGCAGATTGGCTTTGGGCTTGCCTTAGCAATATTACTGGATGCGACAATTGTTAGAGCATTGGTAGTTCCTGCTACAATGAGATTGATGGGCAAAGCCAATTGGTGGTCTCCTAAATGGTTGGATAATCTCTTTGGCTCAACAAAGCATCAATCAGAAGAGAACTCAGATGAGTGATTGTAGATTTGCAATCAATTCGAAGCATCAAAATTGCTGAAAGATAAACAGGGCTTTATTTCTAACTTGAATCACTATCTAACATGGTCGATGATAGTGTCACTTGGTATTTTGTGTCTTATGACCAACTAAATCATGACATATTCCCTTGGTCTAACGGTGACAGAACCAACAATGGATTAATCCTCATTGAGTCCAAAGCCAAAGGTAACTCGCTAAATTATCACAAACAAAAACTAGCACTGTTGTTATCGAATATGAGACATTTTGCCAAGGAAGCAGAGGACTTAGGACATCCCGTAATGTATCGTTTCACAGACGGCAACTACCATGATGAATTAACAAAATTATGTCAGGAAGTAGGTTCTATCAATATGGTTAACCCTGCAGAACGAAGTTTGAGATCTGAAATTAAACCATTGGTAGAATCAGGAAAAATCAGCATCGTTGAGCATGATGGCTGGTTAACCAAGCGTGAGTGGTTCACTGAAACTGTTGGGAATGAACCTCCGTTTAGGATGGATAAATTCTACCAACGTGTTAGGAAAGAAACGGGAATTCTGATGCAAGATGGTAAACCAATGGGAGGTAAGTACAGTTTTGATGCGGAAAATCGCCTACCATGGAGTGGTGATCCCCCAACCCAAGAAGAACAGGTATTCGCTATCGATGAGATAGATGACGCCGTAATGCAATTGGTAAATAGTGAGTTTTCATCACATCCTGGAAACTGTGATTTGACTAAGGTTCCAACCACCCTTGGCCAGCACCAACAAGCTTTGCAATGGGGCATGGATAACATGGAATTTTTCGGCCCCTATGAGGACGCAATGAGTAGTAAAAGTCGATATTTATTCCATTCAAAAATGGCAATATCGGTAAATCTTCACAGATTATCTCCAAGGGAAATTGTCGACTCTGCAATAAAGACCAATGCTCCAATAAACAGTATTGAGGGATTCTTTAGACAAATGATTTGGCGAGAATATGTCAAGCATGTACACGATGTCACAGACGGATTTAGAACTCTAGAGGTATACAATGATAATCTAGATGAGCCCAATTTCTTAGAGCAAAACAATCCATTGCCTGCAGCATACTGGGGTGCAAAAACCGGATTAAATTGCTTAGATGAGGTAGTTGAATCAGTTATGGATGAAGGTTGGACCCATCATATACCGAGATTGATGGTATTGAGCAATTTTGCTAGTCTGCTTGACATAAATCCAAGAGAGTTAACAACGTGGTTCCATGAAGCATTTATCGATGCTTATGATTGGGTTGTCGAGCCTAACGTTTTGGGTATGGGGACGTATTCTCTTGGATCTGCTATGATGACGAAGCCATATGTTTCAGGTACACCTTACATCAACAAGATGTCAGATTACTGTAAAAGTTGTAAGTTCAATCCAAAGAAGGATTGTAAGGTTTCAAATTTGTATTGGGCCTTCCTTGAACGCCACAAGGAGTCTTTCGAAGGAAACATCAGGATGGCTATGCCACTAAGGAATTTAGCGAAAAGAAGCGAGGAAAAGAAGGCACAGGACGTAATGGCCTACAATGACATCTTAACAGCACTTTCTGAGGGACGTGAATTTGTCGATGGTCAGATGAGATTAACTCATTAGTTTGGTTCTATTCGGTGGTTTGATGAATCCAACTGACGCACTCGATATCGGCCGTGGTTTCACAATAAAGAATCGCAGTTGCTTGGCAGCGATGACTAACAAGCAAAGTAATGATGACGGAACATTATCTGAAGAGGAAATAAATTGGCTCTCGCGCAGGGCAAAAGGCGGTTTTGGCATAACAACAACTGCAGCAGCAAATGTAGTAGAAAAAGGTCGAGGCTGGGACGGAGAAATGGGTGTATGGGGGGACCATCAACTTCCTGGTTTAACCAAATTAGCATCACAACTTAACAGTCAAGAAACAATTAGCTTAGTCCAATTATTTCACGGTGGAATGCGGGCGCCAAGAGAACTCAACGGCGTTCAACCGATATCAGCTAGTGAAAATACTGAGGCTGGAATGAACGGCGAATATACTCGTGAAATGACCCATGATGAGATAATCGACATGGTGGAATCCTTTACCGAAGCAGCAGTTAGATGCGAGAAAGCGGGTTTTCATGGTGTAGAACTACACGGCGCTCATTCATATCTTATCTGTCAATTCTTAGGTGCCAAAACCAACCGTCGAACCGATGAATGGGGAGGAGATATTCATGCAAGAAGCAAATTTTTGCGTGAAATAATCAAATCAATTAGGAATGCAACAAGCGAGAATTTCCTGATAGCAGTTAGAATCTCACCAATTATTGAAAAGGCTGGAATTTACCTAGATGAGAGCCTTTTACTTGCCACAGAACTGTGTAAATTGGAAATTGATATGCTGCATATTTCTTGTTGGGATGTCTTTGAAG
>CALDPP010000195.1 GCA_937911345.1 uncultured euryarchaeote
AATTGGAAATCAATCGCTCCGCATGGAATCAATAGATAATGGCGGGCGATGCAGGTTGCCAAATTACCGAAACAAAGCATTCAATTTGACAATCAAATCGCCCACTTGTAGTATTATTCAGTGGCGGGCGATGCAGTTTTCCAATTAACCAGTTAGACCATTGTAATTGGAAATCAATCGCTCCGCATGGAATCAATAGATAATGGCGGGCGATGCAGGATTCGAACCCACGTCTCCGGCTCCGAAGGCCGGAAGGATATCCAGACTACCCTAATCGCCCGTATTTAGTCCGACTAACAACTCCTTCTTGAAGAAGTATGTTCAACTAAGCAAACTAATGGCTAAGCGTAAAAAACAACCCGTTGATTGAAGAATGAATTAGTCATCATACCGACATGGCCCGCAGATTACCTTGCATCAGTCGGGCTTGTTCTGCATGTTGTCGTGAAACTACCATGCCGGTAACTAAAGCGGAGGCAGCATTACTTTCACGGCGAACCGGAATGGCAGTTGAGAGTTTTACCTGGAATAACAAAGGCATTCTAACACTGATGAATAATGACACAACCAAAGCTTGTATGTTTTTGCTGACCGATTCTGCCGATAAATTCGCTGAAGGCATATGTTCAGTATATGACATAAGACCGAAAGGTTGTCAGATGTATCCAACGGTGTTAGATGAACATGATAGTGCAATAATCGATGACGGATGCCCCTATGGTAAGGAATTTCCAACTCCTAATGAAGAAGACTCTATCACATTGCTCAATCTTGAGGAGCGATTGATGCGAGGAGAATAAGACGCGCTAAACTAGCGTGCACATGCTCAGGCCAATAGCCAATTATTTCCGCACCACAGTGACTCATCATACTAACAAATTCCTTCCAATCACCGTGCAATAATTGAATATCAATATCGCTTTCATCTGGCTTAATTGGTATAATTAGCACTAATTTTGCCTCATCTGAAACTACTTTGCGCATGCTATCTATGGTATTGCTGATCAACTCAAAATGCGCATGTGTGCCGTGAGAATTACGCCCATATGGCGGGTCTAATACTACGCCAGATATTTTGCCGTGCCACTTTGTTGGAATTGAATCTTCGAGGTTACATGCATCTCCAGTCATTATTTGGTAATCAGATTCAGCAGAACTATTCTGCAAGGCCCACTCGATATTTTGCTTGGCACCAGTGATCATTTCGTTGTCCATGTCAATAGCAATACAATTCCTCCCCATAGTAATCGCTTCCATGGCAAAGCCTCCAGTACCGGTCATAGGGTCGAGAACAGCATACTCATCTATTGGGCCACAAGCAAGATTTACCGCAAGTCTGGCAAGTCTTGGGTCGAGGCTTATCGGTCTAAAGAATGGCCTTTCAGTTGCTCGACGGGGCGCAGTACCGATTGAATCATCAAAGTCACCTATCAACCATCCACAGGCAAGAATATTCGAATCGCCATCGGCAATTAGACCAATCTCATATTCTGGATTAGAGAGATCAATTGAGTAGCCATGAGACACCGCAACTCCACCTATTTCACCGGCTAATGATTGGGTCGACAGTCCGTCAATTCTTCCAGCAATGCGCAAGTATCGAACCGCAAGTGAACCGCGGCCAGTAATTCGTTCAAGCATTGTCGATACAGCATTCATGAATACCTCGATATCATCATTGGTAAAATCCATGCATTGAACATCATGCAAGAAGCATTGGATTCCACTCGAACAAGAGAGCGTTGATTGTAACTTAGCAGATGATTGCTCGCCAGCCAAAATAAATCTTGGACTCAAATCTGTTAACTTAGTTTCAGGCAATAGTGCCGCAAGTTCAGCTTGTGCAAGAGGAATATTCCATCCTCTAAGGCAAGCCAAAGTTTGCGCCATGCAGCAACTAAACGATTCTAGTAATTGACAAAATCGGATGCAAATATTAACACGCTTGCGGCTTTAGACTAACTCATGGGCTGCAACCTGCGTGATTTAGCACAACCCGAAACGCTCGAGTTGAACTCTTTATCCGGGCAAAGAATCGGCGTTGATGCCTTTCTAACCGCCTTCCAGTTTCTCACAACAATTAGGGATCGTTCACCTGAAGGTGATGGTGGACCACTAAAATCTAGCAATGGCAAGGTCGTTTCTCATTTGATGGGATTTCTAAACCGCACTACAACATTACTCGCAGCAGGAATCAAGCCAGTATTCATTTTCGATGGTAAAGCACCAGAGCTCAAGGCTGATGAAATAGCCATGCGAAAAGCCAGACGTGAAGAGGCAAGAGCCATTCATCAACAGGCCTTGGATGCAGGGGACTTTGCTTTGGCACAGAAAATGGCGCAGCGAATCATTTCCTACACACCAGAAATGGTTGCAGAGACCAAGCAACTTCTCGATTTGCTCGGCGTTCCCTGGGTTGATGCCAAGGCAGAAGGTGAAGGGCAAGGCGCAGTAATGGCGTCACTTGGTCAACTTGATGCAGTTGCTACTCAAGACTGGGATGCACTACTCTATGGCACTCCAGTAATGATTAGAAACATGATGACTGCAGGCAATAAATCTCATGGCAGAGTGGTCAAGGCACAGAAAATAATTCTCGATGATTTACTTTCAGAACACGAACTTACTAGAGAGCAACTAATTGACCTAGCAATAATGATCGGTACTGACTTCCATCCAGGTATCAAAGGAATTGGCCCAAAAACCGGTATTAAACTTATCAAACAGTTTGGCGATATTGAGACAATTTGTGAAGAAAAAGGCAAGGAAGTACCAGAAAGACTCGACGAAATTCGTGAAATTTTCCATAACCATCCGTCAAACGAAGTGCCAAATGAGGAATTACAAATGGGACAAGTTGACCTAGATGGGCTAAAACAATTCTTACAAGTAGACAGGCAGTTTAGTCAACGTCGTATGGATAATGCCATTGACAAACTAAAGGAAGCCGGCTTGGTTAGAGAAAGCGGTCAAACCAGTTTATTTTCATTTTAGTAAAAGCGCAACGGGCTTGCTAATACGTCCACACCATTGTACTTTGTAACCAATCCCCGGGCTTTGGATTGTTTATCATTTAAAGCCTCAGTAATTGTATTGACTGGAGCGCAGGGAATGCCAGTAAGCAACTCCTCCAATTCTGCCCTAGAATACTCTCCAACAATTCTCGAAAGCGTTGATTCAATAACCTCTCGCTCGGCAATTCTACCCGCATTAGTATGCCAACCCTCTTTATTTTCGATGTTGAGTACTGCGCACAAATTCGCCCATTGATTGTCAGAACCAACTGCAATTACGAACCAACCATCATTTGCTTCAAATGCCCGATATGGTACTAAATTAGGGTGAGCCGAACCCATTCTTTGTGGGTCGTTACCACTGGCTAATGCATTGTGTGCCTGATTGACTAGAGCTGCGATTGCACTATCCCAAAGTGAGATGTCAATGTTCTTTGCTTCACCAGTTTTCATCTTGTGAAATAGTGCAGCCAAAATTGCGTTACTAGCATTGAGACCAGTGATTACATCAATCCATGCAACTCCAACCTTAGCAGGTGGCCCTTCAGGCTCTCCAGTAATACTCATGATTCCACTTCGGGCTTGCAGTGCAACATCATAGCCCGGCTCATTACTTCTTGGCCCGTCTTTACCATATGCTGAAATTGAACAGAGAATCACATCATCAGGTATTTTCCCAACAATTCGCTCAAGCGTACCTGGTTTGAAGTTTTCAACAACTACATCAGCATCTTTGATTAGTTCGAGTAAATCAGCAGTCTGTTGTTTCAAATCCATCGTTATGATTTCTTTACCACGATTACATGCGAGAAAGTATGCTGCGACTTCTTTACCATCAAAACCAGTAGTGAATGGTGGCCCCCATTTCCTAGTATCATCACCCCATGGCGCTTCGACTTTGATTACTTTTGCACCTAAGTCAGCCAGCATTTGAGTACACAATGGGCCTGCAAGGATTCTTGACAAATCTACAATCTTGACTCCGTCCAATATGCCGTTCATGATTATCCGAAGTGGCATAGGTCGATTAAAGCGATGTTTTTCGATGGTAGATTAGGTAATCAGTATCTGTTTCAAATTCTGTCCAATTATCATCGAGATATGATTGCCAATCACCGGTAAAAATGACCCAGTCGATATTAGAATCGTCCAGTATGTGGCTCCAATTATACTGATAACCGGCCCAATAACCGG
>CALDPP010000196.1 GCA_937911345.1 uncultured euryarchaeote
TTGGTTGCAATCATAGCACTTTAGCTCCCGCACCATGTGTTGTTGAATCATGATTATGGTGCCGGGAGCGGGGCTTGAACCCGCGACCTTCGGATGTCTCAGACACCGCAAGGGTTGCACGTCATACGAATGCCTTGTAGGCTGCCCTATGAGTCCGACGCGCTACCAACTACGCCACCCCGGCTTAGCCAGTCGTGAAGGCTACACTCTTTGAATAATGCGGATGACAAGGATAGAATAATAATCGAAAAATAGGGTTCATCTCCATCCGTAGCATTCATGCACTCCCAGTCTTCCGCAGGGGTATGGTCGACCTTCAAACTGCTATGGCTGCAGCAGCGGCGGAGCGCAAACAGCGTGCCGGTGCAGCTAGTGAAGAAAGGAAGGTTAGGAGAAGTGGCCCCAGTCTTGGAATTGAACCATTTGATCCTGTAAAGCACGTTAGTAAAGAAAAAGCAGACACTGCATCAATGTGGTTGGTAATCGCATTTTCTGTAGTTGTATCGTTGATGATGCGGTATGTCTTGATGCCAAATACCTCTCCGGAAAAGTCTGACATTCTTTACCTAATGCCACTTAGTGCGATAATTTTGATTCCCCAAGTACACCGTATGGTGATGCCCAAATCGTTCCAGGAATTTTATGGAAAGGGAACTTGGTTCAAGGCTGGTTTTCTTCACACCTTCACGTTCCTAGCAATGTCATTTTTGTTGGTAAACCCTCCAATGGGCGATATTGTTGCTCCTAAACTTGCAAGTCACTGGGCTATTGCTACGGACGATGGGGAGATTTTACTTTTCAATGAAGACTCCAGCAAAGATGGAATTATTGAATGGGAAGTTGAAAACGATGGCAGACTAGACGGTGAAGTTTGGTTGTTGTTCGCTTTAGCAGACAATGTTAATTCAGATGGAGCTGAAGTAAAAGTTGAGTTAACTCATCAATCGGTGGTTACTGAGTTGGCTAGCGACGATTATTATTGGGCAAATAATTCGGATCGAATCACAAACGCTACTAAGACCGACAACTCCTCCGCTCCTAATTTAGTACCGCACAGCAAAGATCAACCGTTTGCCGTTAATCTTGGCTCAAATTTGGCAGTAGGTAGCCATGACATTCTGGTTACTATTACAGAAGACGGAGACCCGTGGGAAAACGAGCGAGTGTACAAATGGAAACTTGTTGTTGTAGAGGCAGTAGAATCTACTGACTCAGGAGAGTAAGTCTCCGTAATTTACGACAATCTTATCGATTAAGTTGTCAATTTTTCTTTTGTCATAGTTCTCTCTCGCTATTCGGTTGATTCTTTGCGTGCGAATTGCTCTAATTGGTGCGGCAAGTGGCGTCCAACAAAGCGCATTGAGTATGCTTTCAGGTCCCATCAAGCCTAGTTTGTAGGTTTCAGGTAGTAGTCGCTTTTTCCAACGGGTAAAGTGAAAGTAAAAGTGAATCTATCTATTGCTTCAGGTGGGTCACCAATCTAGCGGTTAAAGCATCTAATTGAATTTGTTCGCCCCCACCTTCGACTAATCGGTAATCGACTTCAGCCATCCATTCAGTCAAATCAAGTTTGGATTCCTCGCTCAAAAAATCAGCGGAATATAACTCTCTGTGAAGTTGGTTAACAAAATCAGTTCCCGCTAAACCGTACTTGTCCAGTAATTCTCTAAGTCTTCTCCTAGCGGCATGAAAACCATCATCTCGACATGCCTTGAGGTATTGATGCAAGCTTTCTGGTGGTGCTGTTGCAGAAGTTTCATAGATCAATTCTCTGGTAACATCGCTGCTTAATGCAGCAGATACTTGAAGAGCAGTCAGGGCTTTTCTTAAGTCGCCCTGGCTTATTCGCGTCAAGGCTTCAGCAGCATCATTGTCAAGATTTACGTTTTCTATTTTTGCAACATGGTGTACTTGTTGATTAACATCAGAATCAGCTAACGGTCTAAATCGAAAGACTGCACAACGAGATTGTATTGGTTCGATAATCTTCGAAGAGTAATTACAAGACAAGATAAATCTACAAGTCTCAGCATACTGTTCCATGATCCTTCTCAAAGCGCCTTGGGCGTCATTAGTGAGCGCATCAGCCTCATCAAGGAAAATAATCTTGAATGCTGCACCACCATAAGGACTGGTTCTAGCGAATTGTTTTACCTTGGTTCTGATGCTTTCCAGTTTCCTTTCATCAGATGCATTCATTTCTAGCAGATTTTCTTTATAATTATCACCAAAAACATCCTTCGTCAAAGCCATAGCAGCAGTAGTTTTACCGGTGCCTGGTGGTCCAGCAAATAGAAGGTGTGGAAATTGCTTTTTCTCTGCGTAAATAGCCAAACGTTGGACTACTGCCGGCTGTCCTCTAATCTCACTAACAGAGCGAGGTCTATGCTTCTCTACCCACAACTCGCTCATAGGTCAATGAAGTTGCCGAACGCCCTTCAACATTATGATTCATTTGGGGGTATTTTAGAAATCGAATCCTATCCTTAATTGGTAATAGAAATACAACCAAGGGAAAAGACAGTAAAAGGAGACTGTGTCTCGTGGTTGAGTCCCATGCCGTACGCGTCCGAAAAACGTCAAGCAAT
>CALDPP010000197.1 GCA_937911345.1 uncultured euryarchaeote
GCCAGGAGGACCGCCTCGTGATGGTCCTCTAGGAGGGCCGCCTCGTGATGGTCCTCTAGGAGGGCTTCTTGACGGTAATTGAGGTTCCTCGTCATCTTCATCTTCGAAAATGGCTCCACAATGTGGACACTCATTATCACTTTCTTTGACTAATCCATCACATATTTCACAAGCAAACATTTCTTCATCATCTTGTTCTTCCTCTGATAGATTCTCTATTTCACCATCTTTTGAACGGTAGAGGTTGATTTCTGCTACAAAATCAAAGCCTTTGAGGGCAATCTCCGTTTGCACCGCATGCTCAAATGCCTGCGTTAGTTCTTCTGGAGTGTCAAGCACCCGGCCATCATCAATGTAAGTGATATTTACTGTTAAAATTCCATCATCTAGTTTAGCTTGTGGAGTTTCAACAGCGACTCCTCTTTTTCTTGCAACTCTTCTGACCGCAACCTCGCACATTCTTCTTAGAAAAGCATCGTTAGGTGCATCTTTTTGACCACCTAAGGCACCAGATAGGATTTCTTGTGCAGCATTAGTTTCATTTCTCAGGTGACCAGGTAGGTCTGCTCCAAGATTTGAAAGCACATTCGATGCAGAAGCCTGATTCATGTTGAGCCATTGGTTACGCCTTTCACTTTTCATGGCTTTTTCAGCTTCTGCAAGTCGGTTTACCATTTCATCTGTTGGGGATGTAGATGGATTCATTGGAGTAACATTTTGAACATTTGAAGGAGGTATATTTTGCAGATTATTCATTGGCATTTGTTGATTCAACTGGTTTTGGTATCCTTGCGGAGGAAAGTTTCCAACTGGAGGTATGTTTTGCTGATTTTGCATACTTTGAGCAATTTGTCTCATCAACTCGGGTGAAACTGCGTTTGGATCGGTGACAGACATCTCTCTCTGATGTCTTATTGCTTCACCAGACACAACGCCGAAACTTCTGCCACCCGTTACTTCTTGACCGGAAAGACCCACTGCATTTGGGGCGGTGAAGCCTCCTGCTCTGGACAAGTCTTGACGAGCACCACATTCTGGACAAAATATACTGTCTGCTGGTATCTCTTCACCGCAAGAGCCGCACTGCATATTATCCCCTCATTCTAACGGTGGGTTAATTCCCAATAAAGCCTTACTATGATTTACCCCCTCAATTAACCCGATTGTTTATGAAAAATGATGATGTTAATTTTGTCTGTTAATTGATAGTACAGTAATTATACAATCATTCTACCATAGGGTCAAAAACGATTACTTTGTGGCACTAATCGAGGGATTTAATGTCAGTACTTATCAATGAAAAGATTGACAACTTGCTAAAAAACACATCTAGGTCATTTTATCCCACCCTCAAGTACCTACCAAAAAAAGTTCGAGGCCAGATAGGACTACTGTACCTATTGGCAAGGGTTGCAGATACGATTGCTGATTCGAAACATGGGGTAACCCAAGAACTTCTAGAATGCTTGAAAGAGTACAATCAGGTAGCGCAGGGTAACTCTTCACAACTTCCTGATTTTACAAAGTTAGCCGAAATTCAAGAAAATCCAAATGAGGCTGAACTGTTGATGAATGTAAGTGATGTCATTGAAGGATTACAGGTTTACGATGAAGGTGATAAGCAGCGAATGCTGGAATGTTTGGATATAATTATTGGTGGTCAAATACTTGACTTAGAAAGATTCGGTATAGCAAAGGAGGGTGGTAAAATATCTGCATTGAATGATAATGTAGAGATGGATGATTATACCTACAGGGTTGCGGGTTGCGTCGGAGTATTTTGGACTAAAATGTCGTTAGCTCATTTGATTTCGATGCCCGAAGAAAAGCAAGAAGTGTTTTTTGAGAGAGGCATTAGATTTGGTAAGGCATTACAAATGATCAACATTCTAAGAGACATCCCTGAGGACTTGAGGTTTGGCAGATGCTACATACCCAAGCAAGATTTAGACAAATATGGATTGAATCCTGAAGATTTACTGAACCCAGAAAACATCGATAAATTTAGGCCATTATATGACCAATACCTAGATTTAACCAACGAACATCTTGATGAAGCAATTGAATATATCAAGATGCTCCCTGAAACACAATTCAGGCTGAAAGCTTCTTGCATGTTACCAGTTTTAATTGGCCAAAGAACTGTTACTTTACTTAGAGAAGGTAATATCCTTGATTCTGCAGACCGAATCAAAGTTACTCGTGATGAAATAAAATCATATGCTAGAAAATTACTCAGGGCATTGATTATTCCTGGCGGCGTAAAAAGGTTGTTAGAGAAAAATAAAGATGTTAAATAATGCTTTCAACAGCCTTAGTAAAGTAATACTTACATATTTCAAAAACCTGCAAATGCGATTTTTCAACTGCAATTTTTTATGTTATTTACTGATGCTTTCTAACAAAGCAATAAAAAAGGAGGACTAGCACATATGACTGATAGGGATGTTGGAACGCCGGAAACCTTTGGATTTGTTGTTTCCTCTACAAGGAAATGCAAAATCCAGAGAAAACGGTGATGAAGCACCAAAAATGACTACTCTAGACAGGTTGCGTGCTGGTGTTGTTCTAGCCCGTGATGCTGTGAAAGCTGTTAGTGTGACAGCAATGGAAGCCCTAAGAGAGGGTGTTGCTTTCATAGGAATCACCGAGAAGAATGAGTTAGTAGATCCTTTTCAAAACCTTGACGCACCTATTTGGTCTGAACAACCTCCGCAAGAATTACTAAAATTAGCATACCAGTATTGCGAGAAATTGACCATTCAAGAGGCTGGAAACTTCTATCATTCGTTCAAATATTTACCTGACGAACAAAGGCTAGCAATGTGTGCAGTCTACGCATTTTGCCGAAGAGCTGATGACATTGCAGATGGCGACTGGGCTGATAGATTCCCGGGCAGTAATGGTCAAACAGACCCAGAAGCTGTGGCTTACAGACAACAATTAGAAGCACTGCAAAACAGAGGCACAATTCTCGATCAAGAATCTTACCTAAACAAAATCACTCAACTATTTTTCTTTAGGAAGAAACTGTCAACCTGCTACACAGAAGTTTATTCTACAGACCCGGTATTTCTAGCATTGAAAGACACCGTAGACAGGTACGGAATACCAAGAAGTGTATTTGATGACTTGATATCAGGAATGGAAGATGACCTGTACAATAACAGGTATCGAACCTTTGATGAATTATACGATTACTGCTATAGAGTTGCATCTGTTGTTGGTTTGATGTGTATTGAAATATATGGTTACAGTGACCCAATAGCAAAGAAATATGCTGAGTCTTGGGGGATTTTTATGCAACTGACCAATGTCTTGAGAGATGTTGGAGAAGACATAGAAAGAGATAGAGTCTATCTACCACTCGACGAACTTGAAAAGAACGGTATCCAAGAAGTAGAACTAGATGGTAAAGTAGTGCTAAACAAAACTTGGGAACCTTATTGTTACCACTATGCAAGAAGGGCTAGAACCTACCTTGAAGAAGCTAGACAATTGTTACCTCTATTGCCACGTAGGACAAGATATTCTCCTGCAGCAATGATTGCTTTTTACGATAAAATCTTGCGCCAAATTGAGAAGGAACAAGGTGACGTTTTCACAAAGAGAGTAAAACTAAACAAGATTCAGAAAATGAGTCTAGCAGCGGCCGTTTATGTAAGGCACAGAATGTTGCCTAGAATACTAGATCCTATCTGGAATGGTCTAGCAAGGATAGGTCTACTACCATCAGTATGAGTATGATTTTACTGAGTTCGGGTGAATGCCTGAATACCTGTGATGTATCTACCTAGAATCAAGTTGTGGATATCGTGGGTTCCTTCATAAGTCTTAACTGACTCTAGATTAGCCATGTGCCTCATAACTGGGTATTCATCTAGTATACCATTTGCGCCGTGAATGTCACGTGCACTTCTAGCAATTTCTAGAGCGATATCGACATTATTCATCTTTGCTAGTGAGATTTGTTCATTGAACCATGTACCATCGTCTTTCTTTTTACCTAAATGGTAAGCGAGAAGTTGACCCTTAGTAATCTCTCTTAACATCCAAGCTAACTTGTTTTGTACTAATTGATAAGATGCTATCGGCACATCGAATTGTATTCGTGATAATGCGTAGGTCTTTGCGCTGTGGAAACATGCCATTGCGGCTCCAAGAGCACCCCAAGAGATTCCATAACGAGCATTGTTCAAGCATGAAAATGGCCCTCTAAGACCCTTGACTCCCGGCAAAATTCTGTCCTTAGGAATCTTGCAGTCTTGGAATACTAATTCACTTGTAACTGATGCTTTTAGGGAATGCTTTCCTTTCATTTCTGGAGCGGAAAAACCTTCATCACCTTTTTCGACAATGAATCCCTTAATCACACCATCTAGTTTTGCCCACACTACTGCGACATCAGCAATAGTGCCGTTCGTAATCCACATTTTTGCTCCGTTCAAAAGATAATGGTCACCCATATCTTCTGCTTTAGTAATCATGTCACCAGGGTTAGACCCATAATCCGGTTCGGTAAGTCCAAAACAGCCAATCATTTCACCTGAAGCCATTTTTGGCAGATAGTGATTCTTTTGTTCCTCACTGCCAAAATCCCAAATTGGATACATAGCAAGAGACCCTTGCACTGAGGCAAAAGAACGCAGACCGGAATCTCCTCTTTCAAGCTCTTGACAGATTAAACCGTATGCAACATATGAAAGTCCCGGGCACCCATATCCCTTCAACGGTGCGCCTAGGACACCCATCTCTCCTAGAGCAACTCGCCACTCATCGGGAAATATCCCTTTTTCACAAGCATGCTCAATTTTTGGCAAGACTTCCTCGTCTACCCACTCCCTGACCATATCTCTGATCATTATTTCTTCTTCTGTTAGTAGGCTTTCTATATCGTAAAAATCGAGCCCTTCGAACTGCTCCATGTGTTCTCCCCAATGTTACGGGGACATAGGCGCTTCAATAACCTAACTACAACCAAGAAAAAATTATTTTTTCTTTTTCCTGACAAATTGATTATATTTTCTTTGTAAAAATGGACTGTTCATGTATATTAACCCTAAAATTACTCCCGGTACAGAAACGGAGACTGCGATTAAAATAGCCGTCGTAAGCATGGTATTTTCAATCTCAATTTGATATGGTTCAAAAGATATCAAATTGCCGTTGGAGGTAATTACAAAACCGCTATTGAAACTATTTTCCCAAACATAGGATATTTGTCTCCCTGCAATTACTGAGTCCCAATCAGCCATTTGCTCGGAAGATATTTGCACTTTTGCAACATCGTTTAGCGGCTCATATCTTACTGTCGCAGAAGGTGCAAGGTGAATAATTGAGGTACTGGAATAACCTCTTGACGATGAAATAAAATCACCATCAAGGGTTCGATATTCAACCATACTTCCTACATCGGACCTAGTATGATCTATGGTGTTCAGTAGAATAGATATCATTCGCAAACCGCTTCCAAATGCAACACATTCATTCAGAGCGACATCTGGACAATCGACATCAACCCAGGTATCTGTTTTTGTCCCGCTTATCCATGAGATATTATGTGCTTGCCCAATCACTCCCAAACCACTGGAGATAGTCGATACTACACACAAGTCATAATTCATGTGACATGAAATTCCAGTTATTTCAGAGTCGGCATCATTACCTAGGTTCATGAATCCAGTACCTTCTGAAAATCGCCAAATTGAACCATCTTTACCTCCGAAGTATGCGTAATCACCTGCGCTTCTCCATTCTACAGAACTCATATCGCGTCCTAGAATTGCGCCTGTTCCATTTACGATTGTGACACTATGATCTACTTTTTCATATCTCATCGCGGTACCAAAATCTCCTGCAATCAAGGCCGCCTCGCTTCTAGGATGCCACGAAATATCATTGAAATCGTTGTCTCTGGCACTATTGAGTTCTATATCTAAAGAACGATCTCCAGCATTTTTTGCAGATACTAAGTGTACATATCCTTCATTCCCCACCAATAAAACTGATTTGCCATCGGGTGACAAGGCTCCGGTTGAGATTCCAACGTCATACTCCGCAATCGATGATTCAAGTGACAAATCGACTTGCTTGCTTTCAGCGATTACTATTGGAAGTAGTAAAATTAGTATCATGGATACTGGTAAAAGATAGTTAACTCGCACATTCCTTCCACAAAGTGCTCAATCAAAACATTTCTCTAAAACCTTTTTTTGACGGTGAGCCTTATGTTCGATGGTGTTTTGGCCGTACTCATGGAGAAATTCTCAGTTAAGCGTGGCCTAGTTAAACAGATTGGTGGAAATGCAGGACTTGCAAAATTAGCAACAGAATATTTTGACAATGTGAACGCAAATTCCGATGGTGAATTCACTGCATCATTCGGAATTTTGACCAAAGTTTCAGGACAATTTGACAGTGATGGGAAACTGGCTGTTGATGTTGAGCAATTGAAGGGCGAAGCATTATCCGACTTTCTAAGCAGTGATGGTGGAAGAGAGCAGGCAATGGAATCTCGAAAGCGGTGGTCTGGTTTTCTTGACCAAGCTACTGGCTACAACGCCAAACAGAGAGGCGACAAAGCCAAAGAGGAAGCAAAGAAATTCTCCAAGGCAAAGTCCGCTATCAAAATGGCTCACAAATCTATGGAAATGAGTACTAAATTAACCGATGAAGTAAAAGAAAAAGCACTATCGATGATCGCTGAACTTGAATCAATGATTGAGAGTGGTGACGCCCCATCTGAAGGTAAAGTGAAGAAACTCAACGATTTGTTTTGAGGTGAAATAATGGATATTGAACAAATGTTGATTCAATATCAAGAACATTGTCCAAGATTAGCCGAATTAGATGATAATCAAAAGGCAAGAGTACACAAAATAATTGGTTCAGTTGAAGAGACGGTTGGCCTAAATTATCTAGTTGACTGTATCGCTGACGGAGTTAGTGCTGGAGGAGATGGAGTATTGAGATGTTATGTCGGTTTTGAACCATCGGGAAAGGCTCACATTGGATGGAAGGTTTTGTCATTACAACTAAAAAGAATGCTTGATGCAGAAGTTAATGTTTTGATTTTCTTGGCTGATTGGCACGCATGGATAAACGATAAATTCGGCGGCAATATGGCACACATTCAAACGACTGCGAAGTATATGGAAGACACTTTTAGGGCTTTACTTGATTACCCTCCAGAAGGAGATGGGCCTGGTGAATTAAGGTTCTTCTATGCTTCAGAACTCATGGATAATGGTGATTATTGGGCAAGGGTATTAAGATGTTCGAAAGGTGCTACCTTAGCAATGGTTAGGAAAACATTCACCATAATGGGAAGAGATGAAGCATCATCAGACCATGACTTGTCTAAATTCTTCTATCCTGCAATGCAGGCAAGTGACATATTTGAATTAAAAATGGATATTGCAATAGGTGGCATGGACCAAAGAAAAGCACACATGTTCATGAGAGATGTTGCGAGTAAATATGGCTGGAAAAAAGCTACATGCCTACATACACCAATAATATCATCCTTGAAATCAAGCGGTTCAAGGATGGAAAGTTTTGACCACAAAATGAGTAAATCAGATCCTGGTGGAGCCATACTAATTCACGATGAACCAAAACGTCTAAGGAAGAAGATGCAGAAACATGCTTACCTAAACACTGAGGATGAAAATTCTCCGATATACGAACTTGCAGAACATGTGATTTTGCCTGAATTTGGAGAAATAATTGTAACTCCTAATCCTAAATTTGGGGAACCATCGACTTGGACTAATGTTGAGGAATTTAGGAATGCTGTAATGGATGGAACCCTTCACCCACTTGATGCCAAATTTGGAATTGCAGATGGAATTTCAAGAGGACTTGAAACAGTTGCAAACCATTTTGATGAAAATCCAGAGTTGCTTGACAGAGTCAATGAATTGATAAACAACAAATAGAGTTGTGACTCGTATTGTTTTGCTCTAATAAATTAATACAAATGTTCATCAATTGAATTCCCTAGGAGTAAATATTGGTGAGACCGTGGTCAACATTGCTGTACTAGTTAAACAAGTTCCAGATACTAATTCAAAAATTCAGATTTCAGGTGACAGAGTTGATTTGTCTACTGTCAAGATGGATATTAGCCCTTATGACGAGTTTGCAGTTGAAAATGCTCTGCAACACAAAGAATCGGGTGGTGGTACCGTTACTGCGATTACCGTTGGCTCCGCTGGAGCAGACAAGGTATTGAAAGGCGTCAAGGCACTAGGTGTTGACAATATAATCAGATTAGACTGTGACAGTTACATGGACTCGAATGCACTTCAATCAATCCTAGCACAAGAGATTTCATCGGGCGGCTATGACGTTGTGTATTGTGGCAAATCCGCAGCAGACACAGGCGCTGGCTCAACCGGACCCGGTTTGGCAGAGAGACTCGGATGGGGATCTGTCTCAAACATCACAGACATCACATTTGACGGTGGTTTAACTGTTACATCTCCATCTGAAGGAGGTAACGCAATAATTTCCGTTACACTTCCAGCTGTTGTTAGTTGTGACAAAGGTTCCACAAAGGTAAGGAAATCTAATGTTAAAGGTATAATGATGGCAAAGAAGGCACAAGTCGATGTTAAAGCAGTTGCAGCACCAGTATCATCTGTTTCAATTGTTTCACACATGATGCCTCCTGCTAAGCCTGCCGGTAAGAAATTTGAGGGCGGAGAATCCGCTCAAACAGTCGCACAGCTTCTTAGAGACGAAGCAAACATAATTTGAGGTGGAAAAAATGTCAGACACAATAGTAATCGCAGAATTATCAAAAGGAAAAATGAGCCATACTACCAATGAATTGGTAACTGCTGCAAATAAACTCGGAACCAGTTGTACAGTTATTGTACCATGTTTAGATTCATCTGTTGCTACTGATGCAAGTAAGATTTCTGGCGTAACAAAAGTTATTGCTGCAAAATCCGATGTTTTCGCCAGCTATGATGCGGCTGCATGGGCTGAAGCAATAGATACCGTTGCTCCATCAGGAACAATGATTACATCAGCATCAGCACAATCAAAAGACCTAGCTGCGAGAATTGCCGCTAGACGTTCAATATCTGTTGTTCAAGATGTCATCTCAATCGATGGCACTACACTCTCAACTCCAATTTACTCCGGTAAAGCAATCCAGAATGTTTCAATTAACGGCGATGCAGTCATCAGTGTGAGAGCAAACATATTCCCACCATCAGACAACAACGGAAACTGTGAAATGCAAGTCATCGACACAACTGGAAATGTTTCAACTGCAATTAAAGAAATGGTACAACGTGCTTCACAGAGACTCGATGTCTCTGAGGCAAACATAATCATCTCTGGAGGGAGAGGTATGGGTACACCTGCAAACTTCAGCCATCTGGAAGAAATTGCAGATAAACTAGGAGCCGCAGTTGGAGCATCGAGAGCAGCTGTTGATACTTGGGATGAAATCCCACACTCAATGCAAGTTGGACAAACTGGCAAAACAGTAAATCCAAATTTGTACATTGCAGTAGGGATTTCAGGAGCAATACAGCACCTTGCGGGAATGCGATCTTCAAAATATATCGTTGCAATCAATAAAGATGCAGATGCACCAATATTCCAACATGCAGACTATGGAATTGTCGCAACTTGGGAAGAAGCACTCCCTGTGTTAAGCAGTTCATTGTCCAGTTTACTAGGCTGAATTAAATCAATGATACTTTCCAAACGCAGGATTACTAGAACCAACGTAAGGGTTAGTAGATTTCTCTATACCTATTGTTGTTGTTGGACCATGCCCAGGATGGACCACTGTATCATCGTCCAAGGGCCATAGTTTACTTATGATTGAATTTGACAGGACATTAAAATCACCACCTGTATTAGGTAGATCAGTTCTTCCAACCGAACCAGCAAATAATGTATCACCAGCAAATAATTGATTAGGACCACCTTCAACTTCTACCAATATACAACATCCACCTAAAGTGTGTCCTGGGGTATGTAATATCTTGAATTTAAGTGTGCCAAGTTCCAAATTCATATTATCCTCTAGCAATTTATCAGCGATTGCTGGTTCTGGTAGAACAAAACCCCACCTCATCCCCGATTCTTGAGCAAGACTTTGTAAAAAGAAATCGTCCTTATGTAAGTACCAACTAACATCGTATTCATCAAGCAGTAATGGTATCTCTCCTGAATGGTCAAAGTGTGCATGGGTGTTAACCAAAGCTACTACTCTTCTTTTCTTTACACCTACCTGCTCCATTTCTTCAAAATTATTAGGCCCATTAGACCAATCCGGACCTTTTCCACTGAATTCATTTATCCACGAAATTATCCTAGCAGATTCAGAACCCCCGTCTATAATTACTGTATCACCACTTGACAAGTCTGTAACAACAGAACACCTCATAGCAAGTGCTCCAACAAAGAATGATTCTACCCATAAATCAGTAGAGTTCATATTAAATCACATCCACTTGTATTGTATCAGAGGTTGAGTTACCTTCGTCATCAGTTATTCTCAGTTCGAAACGATATCTACCTTTGTTTAATTTTACCCTAAGCTTTGGTAAATCTGATATTTCTTTTCCTGTTTCATCGACCCAAGAGTAACTTACAATACGATTTTTATCTCCTTTTGTCTCACTACTATCAAGAATAATTATTGATGATTCATCTAATCCAGCATCGTAAATACGATCTTCTCCAGCACTTGCTACAGGCATACTACTAACTGTTATTTCTTCATGTAAATCCTCTAGAATTACATCTCTATCTGAAATGTCAACAGTATCATTATTTGGCATCGATTCAATATCATCTTCCAAAGCAGACAAAAGATTACTGAGATCTCCATCTTGTAAGTCGTTTCCAGAATTTGAGTTAGACAATAATTGTTCAAATTTATCATCTTCAGAGTAAATATCCTCTGCATTTACAGATTCTATTGCATTAGGTGAATCAAACCACTCAGTTAATTCAGACTTATCTTTTTCAATTAACTCAGTCGACAGGTCAATAACTCCTATCGGTTCAATATTTGTGTAATCATTTTGATCGTCTCCTGCAAAATAAAACACATCTCTAAATTTGGAATATGCTGAATATTGGACAATTCCTTGGTGTTCTACCATCCAATTAGTACCATCGTTCATTATACCATGAACATAAAACCAAGACCCTGCAATTATTCCTCCATCTGTGACATTGAGGGTTTTAACAGGAAATTTACAGTCAAATATGACATCAGAAATTTCAAACTCGATGCCATCAGTTGTCTGAAGTCTACGGATACTACCGTTATCAAATCCCAAAAAGGAACTATTAGATGCTGGTGAAATCTTGGTTAATCTATTTTTTATTTCATTGCGCATAAGCAATTTGTTATTTTTTATATCCCATACCTCTATTTCTAGTGCCTCTTCATCACCTGGAACTAAAGCATAACCTTCCCTACCGATAACAAGTTCACCAGACAAATTACTTCCAACACAAGTTATAGATTCACCAACTTCTCCCCTAGGTGGCCGATTCCATATGATTTTTCTACCGTCGAAGCAGAAAACTGAACCGTCTTCCTGAACAATAATCAATCCTAAATCACTCCGTAGAATATTGATTATTGAAGTAAATGGTAGATTATTGCTTACGATTTTCCCAAGATAGTCTACGATCACTAATCTTCCTAAATTATCTACTACAGCGACAAATTCATCGCATTGTTCAATTATTGATGTTCCGCCGTTTATTTGGCATTCCCAAATCGCCTCAAGATTTTCATCGAAGCATCTTATACCAAAATTATCATCTCCAGCATAAAGATGTTTTTTTCTAAAAAACAATCCTTGTACCTCACCTTCTATAGAAAATGATTTGATTTTTATTCCGTCGACTGAAATATTTAACAATCCCATTTTCTCTGCCCATGCAAGAGAATTACCATCTTTTGAGATTGCCAGATCAACTACCGTAGATTGAGGTGTGAAAGCAATCCTCACATCATGGGTAAACATAATACAACCACACGGTTAAACATCATTAAGTTCACTACTTATTGATTATTTTTACAAACTCAACTTTGCTAAATTAATTTGAGTCATTATGGATATCGAGTATTTGGTCATCATCATCGAAAGAAGATTTAGCACCATCATTGCGCTGGTTATGGAGTTCAGATAGATATTCTTCAGATATATCTCCGGTGACATAAATTCCATTGAAGCAACTCGAATCAAATTCAATACCTTGCGAATCTATGTCCTGAGTAGATTGGATCAAATCTTCTAGAGTCTGATAAAACAATCTATCAGATTTTATGTGTTGGTTTATTTCATCAATTGTTCTGTCATTGGCAACAAACTCGGATGTTGCAGGCATGTCAATACCGTATACGTTTGGATACCTTACTGGAGGAGCTGCAGACGCAAAATATACCTTTGAAGCACCTGATTCTCTAGCCATCTCAATAATTTGCTTACTAGTTGTACCTCTTACAATAGAGTCATCGACTAGAAGCACATTTTTACCTTTGAATTCATTTTCTATTGTGTTTAACTTACGTCTTACAGATTTCTCTCTGAGCGCTTGGCCAGGCATTATGAATGTCCTGCCAACATAACGATTCTTAACAAATCCCTCTCTGTATGGAACATCTAATGAATTGGCCATCTGGAGAGCTGCAATTCTACCCGAGTCAGGAATTGGTATTACTGCATCTATATCGTGATCTGGCCATTCATCTAATATCCTCTCTGCTAAAATTTTACCTTGATTTAGTCTTGCTTGGTACACCGAGATACCATCAATCACTGAATCTGGTCTAGCAAAATATACATACTCAAAAATACAAGGATTACGACTTGTTTCTTCTGCGCAAATTCGAGAAAATAAATGCCCACTTGAAGAGATAAATATTGCTTCACCTGGCATCAAATCTCTTTCAATTTCGAATCCTAAAGCAGTAATTGCAACTGATTCACTACCAACTATCCATTCTGTTCCTTCATCAGATTCTCTCTTTCCAAAGATTAACGGCCTTATGCCATGAGGATCTCGAAAAGCCAGTAGACCATATCCTGAAATCATTGATACACAAGCATATCCTCCTTTGACATAACTATTCAACGCTGAAATAGCATTGAAAACTGTTTCAATGTCCATGTGAGGCTCGCCTTCTATGGATAAATCTGAAGAATATTTTGTCAATTCAACTGCTAAAATATTTAGGAGAATTTCTGAATCACTTTTAGTGTTCATATGCCTAAAGTACTTATCGCGTAGAATGGTACGAAGTTCAGCAGCATTAGTAAGATTACCATTGTGAGCGATTGAGAGACCATAAGGAGAATTAACGTAAAATGGTTGAGATTCTGCTTTGGAAGAGGTTCCTGCCGTAGGATATCTAACATGGCCAATTCCAATATGACCCTGTAATCTTTGCATGTGACGAGTGTAGAAAATATTTGGAACCAGACCATTTGACTTTCTTAGCCTAAATTGTCCCTCATGTTCGGTCATTATCCCTGCAGCATCTTGACCTCGATGTTGAAGTACTGTTAATCCATCGTAAATCAATTGATTAACGTGATAACCCTTCTTACCGACAACTCCGATAATGCCGCACACAATCTCACCACAAGTCAATTAGCAAATGATTGTTTGCTAGAATAATAACATCAAATTTGTGAGAAAATTCAAGCTTTAGGGCGGTGAGTTTTCTTTGACCAACCGAACTTTCGCATCTTTGCAGTGGCTCCGTATCCACATGACGCACAGACACCTTTTTGCTTGTGGTAAGCATTTCTTCCGCATCTTCTACATCGAATGTGTGTAGTCTTTTGGCGGCGGCCCATAGACGGTGTACCCTTTGACATTAACTCACCTCAGCGTCTTGGCCACCTACCAATACTTTATGAAATAAACGGAAACTAATCCTATTCCTCTTCAACCACTAAATAAGATTTTGATATTTTTGATGGGGCATGAGTAATTGATGAAAATAACAACCCTAGAGCAATAAATAGAGAAAGAATCAATGCAGAAAGAGATACTATTGTATGGGCAATGTTGTAGACCATTTGAGCCCTTACAGAACCATTGCCTTCTAACAGCATTGGACCTTGATTTATGAAAAATATCGTGGCTAATACACCGACTAAAACTGAAATTATCATAGCAAAAATTGGAGCCATTGGGCGCTTTCTCGATTCTCCATAAAAGAACATATTGCCCAGTAAAACCGTAGAAGCCAAAATGTAAGCCGTTAATGCAGAGTTAGCAATTCTGGGATTTATTTGATCAATTCCAAAGTTCGGAATCGTACCATTAACAGAATAATCTATTGCAAATACAAGAATTATCGGAAAAATTAGACCGATTAGAACAATCTTACTACCTGGTTTGTTCTCATTTTCAGCCATTTAGTCCTCACCTCCAATATTTTGTTTTACTACTTCAGAAACTGTCGACAATTCATCTTTTGTTGGTGGTGAAATGGATTCAGGCTTAGGCAGACTCTTTTCATAGACGAAAATGACTAGAGCAAATGATAGAATTGCTAGGATTGAACCTATTGCAATTCCAATTAAGTCTGCTATCGACAACCAAACATATTCTCTAAATTCATCAGCCGAAACATTTGATGAATCTAAATTCATAGCACATATTAGAAATAAAAACGATGATACAGACATTGCAAATAGATAACGTGATTCTTTCCTACGTGAGTCGCCAAATGCTAACATAGCAAGACCGCCAGCCATCGAGATTGATGATAGAGACAAGACTAGGTTTGGTAAGAATATTAACCAGTAGGGGTTTACTTCACCAGAACTCATGGTAGGAGTTATTTCCCACCAATGCATTAGTGAAAACCAAATTAATCCTAAAAGAAAAAGCAATGCGCCGAAATTTCGATCGCTTGACGGTAGTCTTCCCACAGGAACATTTCCAGAATAAGCAACCTTGAACAGGCCAATCAAAATCATAATTGTTGGCCCGGCAATAAAACCAAGTAAGTGACCCACTGCACTAGATGGTGACTCGGGGACAGTCCACGGACTAGCCAAGACTAGTGCAAGCCCAATAAGTGAAACAAAGGTTCCTATTTTTGCGCCTATGGATGGAGGTTTAATTTGAGAAAACCATAGACCCAACGGGATAAATGCTAGTGGCAGCCAGAATAGTAAAGCTGCCTCAAGTATTTCATCCATGACCTTTGGAAGACCAACGGATTAATTACTTCATCCCTAAATTTAAGGTTCAGTCGTCTGTTTTTAAATTCAATAACATACGGAGTTTCTAAATACCCGACCTTAGTGGGTCGAATGCTTAAGGTGATACCATGGTCAAGATGCCTCGTCAAATAAAGCGATACAGCCCCTCGGCTGGTAAGCACACCATGCACACAGTTGAGCGCGTAAAGAAAAAGCGTGCTTCAGAACTGAAGTGGGGTCAGAGAAGGTTCCGTAAGGTTATGGCTGGTTACAGAGGTTTCCCTCGTCCAAAGCCAGACGGCAGAGAAAAGCCAACCAAGAGAGTCAACATACTGTTTAGATGCACAGAAACCGGCAAAGCACACTATGCACCGTGTCAAAGAGCCAAGAAATTCGAACTAGTCGACAAATGAGGTGATTAATTGTCTGGAAATTTTATCAAAGTATCATGCAAAGACTGTGGTTCTGAATCTGTAATATTCTCTAGAGCAACTACTGTGATAGCTTGCTCTGTTTGTGGCGCAACACTTACTGCGCCATCCGGTGGAAAAGCAAAACTTGTCGGCTGCAGAATGGTCGAAGCAATTGAATGAGGAGGCTGAGCCTCCATGAGCGACCAACTAAATACGCCTGAAGAAGGCGAACTTGTTGTTGTTACAGTAAAGAATGTAAAACAAAACGGAGTCTACGTCGATTTCGACGAATACCCTGGTATTGAAGGGTTCATTTTTATTGGTGAAATTGCCAGTGGGTGGGTAAAGAATATTCGTACATTTGTCCGTGATGGTCAAAGATTAATTTGTAAAGTTATGAGAACTAAGAAAGATGGTTCTTCATTAGAACTGTCATTAAAATCTGTATCTGAAGAACGCAGAAGAGATAGGTTACAAGAATGGAAGAATGAACAGAGATCTATCCAGTTGCTGAAAGTATTAGGAGAAAAAGTTGGATGGGATGATTCTGAAAGAGAATCCATTGGAGAAGATTTAGTATCTGCTTTTGGCACCCTGTATGCATCTTTTGAAGAAGCAGCAATGAATGAGGGCGCAATAGTTGACGCTGGTTTTGAGGGAGGATGGATCAAAGAATTCGTTGAGATTGCGATTGAGAATATAATTCCACCATTCGTAGAAATCAAAGGCAGTCTAAATCTATCAATTAATGTTGAAAATGGAGTACAGATAATTAAGCAGGCTCTCGAATCTGCTGAAGAATACACATCAGAGAAGGATGAAATATCCGTTATGTGCTTTTATGACGGTGCACCAGAATATAGAATCGTGCTGAAAGCACCTGACTTCAAAACCGCAGAAGATCTATGGCAGGAAGTTTCCGATTCAATTGTTACCAAGATGGAAGAAAATGGTGGACAAGCAACCACTTTTAGAGATTAATACCGAGTTAATCATAAACAATAACTACCACGCCACTTACATGGCAAGGCAGTTACTACAGCAATGTACCCAGTGCAAGGCTTGGACATTTCTTAGAGACTGCCCACATTGCGATGGCACAGCAAATGCTGCGGCTCCTATGAAATGGTCTCCGGAAGATCAAAGAGCTAATATCCGTCGTAAAATGTACAATGTTGAATCTGAAGAGTGGTTAAATGATTTACCAGAACTAGAAAATATTTCAGATACACGAAAAAACATGTTAGAAGAAGAGTAACGGATTGTTTTATCCTATTGCCAAATCGAATTTTTTGTTTGCTATTAATGTCAAACATTATACTGCTTATTGAATGATTCAATGATTATGAGTTTAA
This sequence comes from uncultured euryarchaeote, assembly GCA_937911345.1. Taxonomy (GTDB): domain Archaea; phylum Thermoplasmatota; class Poseidoniia; order Poseidoniales; family Poseidoniaceae; genus MGIIa-L1. Next base: position 16,990 of record CALDPP010000197.1, read on the forward strand.
TGATTGAGTGGCGGAATGGTCATGAAAATCTATTGGGTGGGAAAATTTGTTTGTTTTCGTTGCCTGGTGTCGGTAACATCGGCAAAGCAGCGATAGACGCTCTAAATTCGACCAATGATGCCACTGAAATTGCTAGATTGCATCACACAGCATTGCCACCTCTAGCAACTTTGGATGAGGATGGTTTGTTATCTCCACCACACCTTTCTATTCGAGCAATACCAATTAGCGAAGGTGAGTATTTACTTACATTATCAGGAAACTCTCAACCGCTGGAACCAAATAATCAAGGTGTATTGGCAAGGGAAATTCTTGAACTAATGCAGGAATACCAAGTCTCTGAATTGATTGTATTGGCAGGAATGGTTGATGACGCTGCTAGAAAAGAAATCTTCATTGTCCCAAGCAGTAGTTCTTACAGAGTAGATTTAGAATCCCGAGGAGCAAATGTTAGGAGAGATGAACCAAGTTCAGGTGCAATTGGACTTGCTGCATTATTGTCTTCATTGGGCCCAGTATATGGTATCGATTCCGCCTGTGCAATTGCCACCACAGTTGGCGCTAGTGGAGACATAATTGCATCCCAGAACTTATTGCGGTCAATAGATGAATGGTTTGGGCTAAATCTCGTAATACCCAAAGATGCAAATGAAAAACTCTTTGAAAAGCTAAAACAGATATCTCCACAAAGACAGGATGACTTGGTTTCTGAATTGACACAATCCCATGATGCATTCTACATGTAGGCGCCGAGAGAGGGATTTGAACCCCCGTGTCTGACGACAGTGGATTTCGAATCCACCGCAATACCGGGCTATGCGATCTCGGCCTATTCCCGCCTTAAGCGCCATAGTCATAAGCATGATGCTATACGCATAATCATGCAGATTAGGTTCTACGGTCGAGATTATGATACGACGTTGAATTTTGAAAATGAAATCAAATTGAGGGATGCTTTGGTTGAAAGTAAAATTTTACCATCTACTGTTGTAGTTAGTTTCGAAGAACAGATTTTGCCTCTTTCAACGATAATCAAAAATGATATTGAGTTATTAGTTACAACAGTTTCTTCTGGTGGCTAACTAGATACTACATCAAGTCGAGAATTTCTACCAATTTGGCCGCGTAATTGGTCTGCCCAAGCATCAAGTTCTATGTTTGATAATAGTACATAGTCGCCTTCATTTGCCATATCGTACTGGTGACCCCAATCGTTTGACCAACCTGAAACCTTGATAGATTGCTTGCTATCGAAAATTACGAGGCCTTTACGGTGCCATTCTCGACCATTTTTGCCTATTCCTGAACGTTGGAATTTATACGCTAATTTACCAACAATATCCCATCTTGCTCTAAAATTGAGCAAATTATCAGAATAATCGATATCACCAGCAACATTAGTTAATTTACCAAGAGGATCTAACTTTACCGTTAATTCACCTCTATAATTTGAGGTAATTATTACATTTTCAAGATATATCAGATCATTTTTCTTTAATCCGTTAGGATAATTCTGCTCCCCGTCTTGATTCATTGTAACTCTAAAATCTACTGTTGCGCGATTACCATCTTGAATTATTTTAATTTCTGGAGAGTCATTTTCTCGATAATTTATCGAATCAATATTGGCACTAAGATTGAACCTTACAGTAAGTTGGTCAAATGGCACGGTATTGGTCTCTGTTGTTTTACCAGGAAGTTGGTAAAAGCCATTAGGTTCTACATATTCAAGACCTTGACCTCCGGAACAAAATGAATTCCAATCACATCTGTCACACCTTTTTTCCTCTTTTGGCGACGCAGTTGGCACCCCACCTTCACTAAAACCCCTAACCGGCGAGGGATTAGCAGGATGCTTTTCTATAGACGTTTTTTGACCTTTTAATCGATGCCATAATTGCTCTAATTCGGCTTCCATGTTAGCCATCTCAATCTCCGTTGGATTCTTCACTGATTTTATGACGCCTGCACCGAGGTACCAAATTTCTAAGTCGGAAACCGTTTCTTTTTTGCCATGAGTTATCCACCAAAGCATAGCGTACATTCGAAGTTGTTCAACATAATCTCCGGATCTATCTCCAATTCCCTTACTTGCTTTGATGTCAACAATTTTAATCGAACCGTCCCATCGGTAAACCAAGTCATACTCGCCCTGAAACCAATAATTTGGATGTATTGCGTTCATACTAAATTGTCCTGATTCCGGTTCTACAAACCAAGGCCTCGCAATCTCCCAAGCCTCAAGAATTGAAATTTTACCTTCTTTTGCTAACGGATGCTTGCTATTAATGGTAAATCCAAAACCATCAGGTGCCGGCCAATGTTCACGATGACCCGCACGCCATTTGGATAATACGGATTCATCAATACTCAAAAAGCACCTATTTACCTCATCTAAATGATATTTCAAAGCATTAAAACACATCTCAAGACAGTAATCAAACTTAACATCTGACCAATCACCAAATTTTCTCTCCTGCCTCTCCCAATCCTTCTGTGCAGCTAAAAGCGCAGATTTGAGATGCAATTTCATTCTTTCTTTTGCCCATATCTCAATTTCTTCCAATGTCCCTGGAATCTGATTTTCAGGTAATGGAATAATTCGATTTGCTGGCCAAGTTAGGTTCAATTCTCTAGAGGGTTTTCCATCCATGCCAATGGGGATTTTTGACAGCGTGTCTTGTGATGCATTTGACAGCAATAGAGATGGTGATTCCTTGAATGTTCGGCATATCGCTTCCTCTACTGCCCTGCCAACATATAGCACTGGAATTTGTTTAATTTTTAATTTCAAAACCTTCTCATAAAACCACATTCTATTGCACGAATTATATGTGTTTACTTGACTCGCTGATAATCGATTGTAAGGACCAACCCCGTCAAGTTCAGAATTGATTTCAGACACCGGCATAGGGATATGTTGATGCCTAACCCATTTCAATTCTACCTTAGTCAATGAGTGTGACTCTTGTTGAACGTTGGTCTATTCTCAATTGTGGCAAACCTGAACGCCAACCCAATTCTGCGGAGACTATCTTCAATTTATTTCCCGGCCTAATAGTAAGCATTTGACTAGTTATGCTGGAACCAAAGGCGACGACCTCTGCTACATGTTCTCCATCCCAGATGTGTAAATTTAGCATCGACCATGGTTTTTCATCAAGCCTTACACCCTCTCGAAGCCCTATAGAAAGGACTACTCCTTCCACATTTGCCCTAGTCCTCATCAGACCGATTCTAGTAATTTGATATTTGTCTGATTGATCATTATCGCTTGATTTTATTGAAATAATTTTACTCTTATTGTCCAAATATAATCTGGGATTACCTCGCCAGACTCCTGGAAGAGCATCAATAATCATTACTTCACCATCTGAATAATCATGCAGTGAAGGATAAGCATTTGGCTCGCTCTCTTCGATTGTTATCTGCGTGCCTGAAACGCTGACCATTGCACCTAGGACAGGTTCTGAGTAATGATTTGGTAAAGGTCCCCATTGACCTGTAAATTTACCTTTAACATTGACTCGTGACTGAATCTCACCGATTTTTTGGCTTGGTGGAGAAAGGTTAACAGTAACTTCTTCCAAACTATTCAGAAATTCTATTCCAGAGTCCTCATCTCCAAATTTACACCAAAAACAGCCAGCTGAATCATTGCATGGTTCGGGATATTCATCTGGAAGTTTGGCTGGACCTTCACCTAAATCGAGCATTAACCTGTGTGTCTGTAAATACATATCTCCAAGTTTATCCATCTCCTTTTCAGTCGGAACCTCATATTGTATTCGAGAAGAATTATCTAGGTACCATCCCTCTATACAATCAACCATTTCCTTTTGATGGGTTTCACGCCACAACCAAGCGTAGAAGTTTAACTGATGCTTTAGAGATTCAGCAAATTTTGAGCTTGGATTACCCGATTTGATATCAACTATTCTCGTTTTACCATCCCATCTTAGAACTAAGTCTAGTTCTCCTGCAGCCCAACCATCTGGATGAAACAATCTCTGTGGTTGATGTACTCGTGGATCCTTTACCCAAGGTCTAGCAATCTCCCATGATTCTATCCAATCTACTTCACTACCAGCTTCCTGCCATTGCATTGGTTCATCTTTTGACCAATTCCTCATTCCGAAATTCCTTACTTTGTCTGGAATAGGAAACAGGGGTTCTTCCCCCCATGCCGGACTAGGGACTGAGAATGGTGGTTTTCCAGATCTAAATTGTTCTAGGTACGGACCTCCGCCGGATTCATGACAACTTTCAACCTCTTCCAAAAACATATCAAGTCCATTTTTTATTTTCCTTGATAGTTCGGCGACATCCACATCATCCCAATTTTGTCCATCTTGTTTCCACAAGGTATTGTCCCAGTCATCTTTTCCATTATGATAACATTGTTCTGCTTCATGCTCAGCCAAACTGTAGCACCAATCTCTTAACTCTTCAAGTGAGCAAATACTTACAGGCCTCCTCATTAAGATTGAGCACAGTGAATCTTCAATTACGATACCTAAAACTTGGGAGATAGACCTTGGTGAAGATAATCCTAACTTGTTGGATAGGAAAAATTGCCGTTTACAACGTAAGAACTTAGTCAGCGAAGATGCAGAAATCCTTGTCCTTGTTCTGCTAAGTGGACCTCCAGAAGGCGGTGTTCCCATTGGCATGCTATCACTTACCGGGAGTCAAATGAGTAGTAATCACCTGATGATTGTTGTTCTCGATCCTTTCTACTTTCTGGCTTGTTTATTCTTGGACGTTTAGAGTCGTGATCTCTTCTAAATGTAATATTTACATCTTTCAAAAATTGGTTCATCCCCTCACGCAGTGGGAATGGGCCATTGGCGGTGCCTTGTTCACCACCAACTCCATCAAAAACCAATAATGAATCACTCAAGATATCGATAAAGTATACGTCGTGATCAATAACAAATGCCGACTTTTCGTTTGACTCCATAGTTCTGCGAATTGCTTTCGCAGCTTCCATTCTTGCATTTGCATCTAGATGAGCCGAAGGTTCATCCAAAAGATATAGGTCAGCTTCCCTGCCTAGACAAATAGCAATTGATACAGCTTGTCTTTCACCACCTGACAATTTCTTGACCCGTTTCGCCAATAACTGATCAACCCCCAATGCTTTGATTACATTTACATTGAATTCGCCACTACGCCATCGAGCACCAATTTCACTGTCAAGCCATAACTGGACACTACAATCTATGTCAACATCAATGTGTTGAGGCTTGTAGGAAATTGTTGGTTGTTGTCCAACCCAACCCGAATCATATTCCATTTCACCGGCTAGTATCTTTATCATGGTGGATTTTCCAGTACCATTTGGACCTACAACGCCAACAACTTCCGAACGGTGGACTTTACCCTCGCCGCTTGAAAATTTAAAATCGCCAAGTTGCTTTTCCAAAGAGTTCCAAGAAATTATCTCGTTACCAATTTCTGGAACACGGTCTCTATGATTAAGAAACTGAATAGGTTTACTTCTTATTCTGACATTTTGTTCTGGTAGGAATCCATCTAGATATGTGTTTATTGCTTGTCTAGTAGATCGTGCCGGCGTAAATATACCAAATGCTCCTTTTTTACCATAAACAATGTGAATTAAATCTGCTAGAACGTCTAAAACGGCAATGTCGTGTTCAATAACAATTACCCGTTTAGATTCTGATAACTCTTGAATTATCTTTACCATTCTCATTCGTTCATGTATATCCAAATAAGATGAGGGTTCATCAAAGAAATAAACATCTGCTTCTCTAAGAATTGTTGCACAAATCGCCATCCGTTGTAATTCACCTCCAGACAACTGTTGTATCTGACGATCAAGTAGGTGGTATATGCCTAATTTTTGCGTCATTTGATCAAGAATTTTTCGCTCATCAACTTTTGAAAGCAAGTCCTTTACGCTACCTTTGACTCTTTTTGGCAATTTGTCTACGTTTTGGGGTTTTACTGCAACTTTTATTTTACCATCCTTGACAGCAATAAGGAAATCTCTTAATTCGCCCCTGGGCAATGATTCAATAATATCATCCCAATCTGGATCTTTGTTTGTCCAGTCACCGAGATTTGGCACAACTCTTCCTGATAGTGAATTAATAGCTGTTGATTTACCCATTCCGTTAGGACCTAAAATTCCAACAACACTATCCTTTGACGGTGTAGGAAGTCGAAATAATCGAAACCCATTGAGTGAGTATCTGTGAACCATATCAGTTTCCAATTCGCTTGGTAACTGCTCAATGATTAATGCATCATGTGGACATTTATTGATGCAAATACCACAGCCGATGCAGAGACTTTCAGAAATATGAGGCTTCCCCGTCTTTTCGTCCATTACGATACATTCTTGTCCGTTTCTAACAGGTGGACAAAATACTTGACATTCGTCATTGCACTTCTTAGGTTGACAATTGTCCTCCTTTAGTACAGCAACTCTCATACCCTCTCACCTAATCTTCGCTAACGCTATCACTTATTGAATCAATGCAACAAAGCTGCTAAAATGCAGCCTTTTAATTTGCTCAAACCAAGCCCTTTAGATGCTCTCGGCCCTTGACAAGTTTGATACTACAAGGTGTTGGGAACTTCATACTAGCCTTTCTAAGTGCGTCTCTAGCCGTTAGATAGAATTCTGGTGTTACTTGTATAGAAATGACTCTCTGCCCTCTTTTTACCCTTGCTGCTGTTCCAACATTCTTACCAAATGCGCACCTCATACCTTGGGAAACACGGTCTGCACCTGCACCGGTGGCTTGCTTGTTCTCTCTTAGAACATGATGGGGGTAAGTGTGTACTCTCAAAGCATAACCCTGGGCACCTGCACTCTTTCTTATTGTCGAGTTGGAAATTACACGAGCCGCTTCCAGTGCAGTGTGTCTAATCTGACAGTCATTATCTGCAGTCAATTCGATTACTACTTCAAACTGACCTGTCTCCGCAGCACGGCGGTTTCCAACGTGAAACTGATGAATTCTGTTATTTGGGACACCGCCGATATACTTGCGTCTTGTATATGCAGGACCCTTCAATCTTCGGTACATTGATGCTGGTTTACGTGCCATGTGATACCTCCAAGCATCCTTCCGAATCATGCTCCCTTTATGATTTCTCCGCATGACTATATCTCAAGAAATAAGTAAAAATTCCCACATCCTCTGCAAGAATAAAATGCTAGATATTCCAACAATGGTTTGAGGGGAAGTAATTTTCATGTGGCGTAATATGCTGAAGCAGGAATCTGAGCATCAGTGGATTGCTATCGCAGGATTTTTTGTATTCATCATTATTGGAGCCATATTCATCAAAGGAACCAGTCACATACCTGGTGTGGATTTAATTGAAAACGAACTGGGTACAGAATATAGAATAATGGATTCTAAGTACGCTGACGAAGACAATTCTTTCATGCTAACATACACAAGCGGAGAATTTGAGTATCTCGCTGTTAATTCAGGAAACAAGGAAGTGTTAATTGATTCAAATTCAGACATTGATGCAGGCAGCATTTCCGGAATTACAATGATTGATAATGGTAGTGTGTTGATTGCTAACGGAGGAAATAACGCCTATTTGATTGATGATTCAAACATATCTACCTTTGAAATAAACTTTGGTCAAGATAATTTTTCCTTGGCTCAAATAGAACAATCTAATGATTACTCTGACCTATTTCTCTTGATAACCACAGAAAACGATAACCTTCAAGGCATTAGAGGATTGAATGCCTCAGGCATTACCAGTTCCAGCACTCCAAACAACGAGAATGTTCGTTGGGATAGCGTATCTCATGTATCAACTGGCAAGTGGATAGCTACTGGAGTTTACAATACTCCAGTGACATCAGGTGACCAAAGTCCAGCTGCTCCAGACATGAAGCCTGTATGGGCAACCATTCTTTGGGATGGCGGTCACACCGCACCAATGATTGAAAACATCAAAATTGGCCTATTTGGTGAATATCATTCAATGATAAAACTCAATCATAATCATGTAATAATCGCCGGAACGCATGAGACTATTTTGTTAAATCATAGATCTGGAAGCGCGATAAATATCGACTATTCTAGCGTTGCGGGCCTATCTGACAACTGCAACAGTGCTTGGTTATTCAACGGTAAAGATTCAAATTCTGTATTAAGATTTGAAGGCACCTCGTGGGATATTGAAGAACTCCCTCATCAGATTCCAATAAACATAGAGGCCAGTGGCTTTGATGGAAATACCATCTATTTGCATGGAATGGACGATAACGGAAATTCAAAAACATTAACATTTGATACTTCTGCAGTTGGTTCTATAGAATCTGGTAGTGGATTCATAAATTTAGCATTCATTATTGTTTCATTGATAATGTTCACCATAATGGCAGTAAATGTTCTAGACAAATTTAGAAAGTAATTATCACTGAAACACTGATTATTTGTCAAATGTCTTGACAACCTTCATTTGCTATGGTCTGTGACCACTAAACCCTGCGATGTGTGGTGACTCAATTGTCGAAGAGAACTATGATGGATCAATTCATGGAAATTAAGCATGAAAATCCGGGTACAATTCTTTTCTTTCGCATGGGAGATTTTTATGAATTATTTCATGAAGATGCAGAAATCGCAGCCCCCGTACTAGGTCTTGCCCTCACCTCTCGCGATAAAAACGCAGAAAATCCTATCCCAATGGCTGGTTTTCCATGGCATGCTTTAGAAGATAATCTTAGAATTATGCTAAAGTCAGGATTTAAGGTAACCGTTGCAGAACAAGAACAAGAGTTGAGGGAAGGTGCAAAATTACTAGAGAGAGTTGTCACTAGAATTTATACCCCTGGTAGTTTGTATGAGGAATCCTTACTTTCTACAAATGACCGTTCCGTTCTTTGCTCAATAGTATTAGCTAAATCGTCTCTAGGCATGGCTATTATAGACTCATCAACTGGTGAGTCATGGGCCTCTACTTGGAATGATGATACACGATTCAGCAGCTTAGAAGATGAATTGTTGCGATGGAATCCCGCAGAAATAATCATTTCACCAAAAGACTCAGAAAATGATAACTTATGTGCAATTTTCGCTAATCTAACTAATTGTGTTATCTCTCAACATAACGTAAACAAAAAGCGCAGAATAGAAAGATTAGAAACTATGCTCGAAGTTTCTGATCTGGGACACCTTGATCTAGACAGTTCACCACTGTCAATTGACGCTGCAGGGTTTGCTGCTGATTATCTTGCTCAAGTCCATTTCAAGGAAGACATACCAATCAGAGATTTACAGATTGTTGAAGATACTGGGCACCTTGTAGTCGACCAAACAACACTTAGAAATCTTGAGATTACCAGCACGCTTTCGGGTGAATACGAAGGCAGCCTAATATCCAGCATGAATTATTGCCGAACTGCTATGGGTAGAAGACAACTGAAAACTTGGTTACTTAGACCATTATATCAAAAAGAAGCAATAGAATTACGTCATAATGCCGTAAAAATACTGAAATCATCATCAAAGAGATTAGATATGCTCCGTCAAAATTTAACTGGTTTAAGGGATTTAGAAAGACTAGCGACACAACTAGCATACAACAGAAGTAATGCAAGAGATTTATTGGCAACTGCACTTGCTCTAGAAAGAATGCCTGCAATTATGCAAATCTGCTCAGAGACTAATGATGTACTCCTTTCACATTTGAGCGATGAACTTAGTTGTTTATCAGATATGGCTGAAGATATATTTAGAACATTAAATGATGAATTACCACTAAGTCTGAGAGATGGTGGTCTGATTAGGAATGGAGTGAATTCAGAACTTGACGAGTTGAGAGTTGTTTCTTCTGGTGGCTATGAATGGTTCAAAGAACTTGAGAATAAACTTCGCAATGAATTAGAAATACCATCTCTAAAAGTTAAGTCTAACCGTCAAATTGGTTGGTTTATTGAAGTGACTAATTCTCATCTTGAGAAAGTACCAAAAGAGTGGATAAGAAAGCAACAGATGACTAATGGGTCAAGATATACCACCGAAGAAATTGTTGAAAGAGATGATCTTTTGATGACGGCTGATTCAAAAATAAAGCAGATAGAATATACCTTGTTCCAAAATTTAAGGGATTCATGCAGAAAAAACTCTGCAACCCTAGCAACTATTGCTGGAAAGGTTGCTGGAATCGACGTTCTGCAGTGCTTTGCAACAGTAGCAAGAAAAAGAAACTGGAGTAAACCGAAAATAGTAACAGAATCTATAATTCAAATAAAACAATCAAGACACCCTGTTCTAGAGCAGGTTCATGGTTTTGTTGCTAATGATATCAACATGGACAAGAAGAATAGGTTTTTGTTAATCACTGGCCCCAATATGGGTGGTAAATCGACCTACCTAAGAACTGCTGCACTAATTTCAATACTGGCACAATCTGGAAGTTATGTTCCAGCTGAGAGTGCTAAACTAGGCCTAGTTGACCGAATTTTCACAAGAGTAGGGGCAAGTGACGACCTAAAGAGGGGGCGTTCTACTTTCATGATGGAAATGATTGAGGTTGCTCATATCTTAAAGAAAGCAACAAATAACTCCCTTGTTTTACTAGATGAGATAGGTAGAGGAACCTCAACTTTTGATGGATTATCAATCGCATGGTCAGTAACAGAGGACATATCCAAGAGAATTAACTCGAGAACTCTATTTGCTACACACTATCATCAACTTGTTGGGTTAGAAGACGATATTGAAACACTAAAGAATGTTCATGTTCAAGTCTCTCAGGTAGATGGAAAATTGAAATTCCTACACACCATTGCTGATGGTCCATGTGACGATTCTTACGGAATTCAAGTTGCCGCTTTAGCCGGCCTTCCAAGAAGTGTAGTTGAAAGGGCTACTGACCTTTTGCAGTTTCTAGAAAAGCAGGCTAATGGTGCAAAAGCAGGAGAATCTGGTTCTCCAACTGCTAGAGATATTGGACAAACTAGTTTGATGAGTTATTTTGCTGCAGCATCATTAGCAAACAATCAAAGTAAGGAAACACCTACATCGCTAGAAGATACGGAATTATTTAGTTACATAAAAACATTGAATTTGGACGAAATGTCACCGAAGCAGGCAATTGATGCTCTTTATGAAGCAAAATCTTTGTTGGAGGATTCTTATGATTAAAGTTAACAGAATACAACAACTTGATGATGAAACAATCGGCCATATTGCTGCGGGAGAGGTCGTCGAGAGGCCGGCTCAAGTCGTAAAAGAGTTGTTAGAGAATAGTCTAGATGCTGATTCTACACATGTGGAAGTTATAATCGAAAGAGGGGGTTTTGATTCAATTCTTATTATCGACAATGGATCAGGTATAAGCAGCGATGATATTCAACTATCAGTGGATAGACATGCAACCTCGAAATTATCTAATTTTAATGACCTTAATGAAATATACACTATGGGTTTTCGCGGCGAAGCATTAGCAAGTATTGGTATGGTTTCAGAGTTAACCGTCGCCAGTAAAACACGTGATGGTGACGGTAATAGTATAACGGTAAACTTTGGGAAAAAGGGAGATGTCACATCTCATGGCATGTCATATGGCACCACGGTATCTGTTAGAGATATCTTCAAGAATACTCCAGCGAGATTATCTTTCCAAAGAAGGCCTGCCACTGAGAGCGCAAAAATTGTTGATGTTATGATATCCCACGCAATCTCAAATAACAAGGTTGGATTTAAACTGGTTTCAGATGGAAAAACCATTCTGAACATTCCTGTATCAAATTCAACATCAGACAGATTGTATGACATTCTAGGAGGACAAGCATCACAACTAATTGAATTAAATTCTCCAAGCCAAGATTTAGATGTACCAGGTGGAGAAAGTTGGACTGGTTGGATTAGTACTCCCGACATCACCAGAGGTAAAGGAGATGAAGTATACATCTTGATCAATGATAGACCCGTTGCATCCGGACCTTTTCATCAAGCAATCAGAAGAGGCTACAAGACGAGACTAATGCAAGGCAGACACCCTGTTGCGGTTCTCTCCCTCAAGATACCTGCTTCTGAAGTCGATGTAAATGTGCATCCAACAAAAAGAGAAGTTCGGTTAAAACATTCATGGAGAGTTTTGGAAAGGCTTGAAAGATCAATAGCATACACATTGGAAAATGTTGCTACGGAACCAGAAACAGATGGCAGTATTATTGGATTATCATCGCTTAATCCAAATGTCAAGCCAATTCAAGATTCGCTATTTGTGAATGAAAAAGAGAAAGAAAACGAAGCAGGAGATAATATTGCAAATCCCCCTCAATCATCAGTTCCTGCATGGGCTTTAGCCGCAGGAACACAATTGAACTTGACTGGAATCAAAGCTAAAGAAGCGAAGCCATTAGCAAAACTACGCCCGATTTCACGCTCTGAGACGCCACAAGAGACCCTGCCAGGTTTACCAGAAAAACCGATTTCAGCAGCCCTTTCTAGCGCTGAAAGGGATTTACACAGGCATTCACACAATGGAATATCTACATCACCTTTGGAAGAAGAGAAATTACGCGGAGAGGAGAATTCTCTTGGCATCATGGAACCATTAGCCCAATTCGCTGATTCTTACATTATTGTTCAATCTAGTGAGGAATTGTTACTGATTGACCAGCATGCCCTGCATGAAAGGGTTAGATATGAAAGACTCAAACAATCAAAAAAGGAATGGGTTGCTCAAAATTTAATCTCACCAATCGAACTAATTCTAAATCCAGTTCAAAAACAGATTGTAATTGGGTCTATAGAACAATTATCTGAGATGGGTTTCACAATATCAATAAACGATTCATCAATTACCCTATTATCTCATCCATTATTTATCAGTGGACAAGACATTGAGAAGGTTTTCAAAGATTTATTACAAGATTTGTCTGAAGACGGAGCACCTCTCGAAACTATTGAGAAACTAATGGATCATATGGCTTTCATGAATGCATGCCGTGGTGCGGTAAAAGCAAATCAAAGATTATCAATTTCTGAAATGCGTAGACTAATTGAAGATATGAGAAAAATACCCAACCCATGGGCTTGTGTTCATGGCAGACCTACTGCATTGAGAATAGACATAGACTCGCTTGACCATCATTTCGGTCGTCATGGATGATTTCGGTTTAAATTCCAAGACGATTTAAAAAGTCAAAATCTGCTACACTATGCAGCCCCTTACCAATTAGATCTCCACCATATTTGGTCATCAAAATTGCTGCAGTCATGAATATCCTGTGATCATGATAACAATCCACAGGTAAAACTGGCTTAGTTAATTTTTGACCGCCTTCGATAATTATTTTTTGACCATCAAAAATACCTTTCAAACCAAAACTATCCATCAATCCTAGAGTACTTTCAATCCTATTACTTTCCTTGTATACAGTATGTGATATTCCAATAATTTCACCACCACCAGCTAAAGAAATTGTAACCGCTAATGGAGTAATCAAATCATTACAATCGGTCAAATCATAACTTGCATATTCTCCTTTGTTTAGAGATTTTATTGCATTGTCATCCCAACTTATTCCCAAATATTTTGCAGAATATTGTAAGATTTCATTACCAAGTGTATCATTATTTTCGGGCCAATTCGATAACTCCAAATTACAGGTATGTAATTTGCACAATAATATTGCAAAACTGGCCATAGATGAATCTCCTGGAATGGTTATTTCATCCGGTAATGACACTTCCCACTTATTCAATCGATAACCGTAATCTGTTGCTAAAATATCTGCTCCATACCTATTACACAACTCTTTTGTTAATATATAATGGCGATTAGATACCGTTGGACCTAACAACTTCAAATCAACATTACATGGGAATAAAGCACTAGAAATCATCCAAGAACTGAGAGGTTGACTTGATTTACTACAATCAAGCGTAATTAGTTTGTTAGTATCACTATCTCCAAACCATGGACCTTTAATCTTCAATGGCAGATTACTATCAGTAGTTTTCTCGACAAATACATCTGCATCCATTAGTGAATTAATCATTGATTGATTATATCTCTTTGAGAGTGATTCATCTCCAAATAAAGTTATTTCATCCCGCATTGAGGATATTAACCCCATAACAATTCTTAGTGCTGTTCCAGAATTTCCGCAATCAACACTTGAGTTTACAGATGAAAAACCATCTTTGCCAACTCCATAAATTGTCACTATCGTAACCCGTTTGTCAAATTGTTTTGTGATATTTACACCAATCGATTGAAGTGAGCGAATCATAGACTCAATATCATCGCCCAAAATACCATTCAGTCGGATTTTGCAAACCCCTTGATTAATTGCTGCTAAAGCAAGGATTCTAATCATGTGACTTTTTGATGGTGGTAAGTAATAATTTATCGAATTGAACTCAAGTTTTGGAATATGTTGCAACTCGTCAAACGATTTGCTGAGCGTCCCACTTTGATACTCAGTCACATGTGCCCCAGCAACTCATTTATCATCAATGCTTGTAAAACAGTTGAATAACCTCAAACACTTAGTTCAAGATATGACGGAGGACTCCCTTGGTAGACCTCTCAAAGATTTACGCATTTCTATAACCGATCGCTGTAACTTTCGCTGTAATTACTGTATGCCTCCAGATCAATTCTCAAATAACCATGAATTCCTGCCGCGCAGCGAAATATTGAGTTTTGAAGACATAACACTAATTGTCAAATCAATGTTAAGTCTAGGATTAAAAAAAGTAAGAATAACTGGTGGTGAACCATTACTTAGAAAAGACATCTGTACGCTTATATCCATGATTAGAGAATGTGATTCTGATCTCGATATTGCCTTAACTACAAATGGCAGTTTACTCAGTAAATTTGCTGATGATTTAGCAAAATCAGGATTAGATAGAGTTACCGTAAGTATTGATGCAATTGATGACAAGATGGTTAGGGAGATTTCAAACTCAAACGTATCCTCACAAGAGATTGTCGATGGAATTATCGCTGCTAAAAATTCCGGGTTGAAAGTAAAAGTCAATACAGTTGTGATCAAGGATTTTAATGAAAACCAAATCATCCCGCTGGTGGAATTATTCTATAGAATGAGAGTTACTGTTAGGTTTATTGAATATATGGATGTTGGCGGGACAAGAGACTGGAACCCTAATCAGGTTGTTTTTGGTGAAGAAATGAGACGCATTATTGAGCGAGGAATTGGAACGCTTAGTCCGGTAAAAGATTCTCAATATGGAGAGGTAGCAAACCGTTGGTGTTTAGAAGATGGTTATCAAATTGGCTTTATTGAATCAATCTCAAAACCGTTTTGTAACTCATGTACAAGAGCACGGATTTCTGCAAATGGTAGTATCTATACATGCCTGTTCTCAGAACACGGACACGACTTGAAATCACTGATAAAAATGGGCGCTGAATCAAAGGATTTGACTGATGCAATTGCAGCAGTATGGGGCAAAAGAGAAGATAGGTACTCGGAAATTCGACAAACTATAACCTCTAAATCAAAGCCTGTGCAAATGCACTTTATTGGTGGTTAATCCTCAATTAGAATTAGTTTTACGTCAAACAACAAACGGTTTGAACTTTGATCGATAAGTTTCATGCTCCAGGTGCCATCCTTTGAGCCAATGGTTTCTGAATCAATTACGAAGTAATCTCCTTGGGTTACTGAATAACCAGCATCCCTATCGTGGAATGAAACATTGGAACCAACTACTCCATAGACATCTGGGTCATCAACAAATCCACTATGTTCCCTAGAATTCAAATCATTTTCATTGTATATTTGGTATTCTAATCGAGCTGGATCTAAAGATTGGTCTAGGTTGGTAATTCTCACAACATGAAATCCATTATCTAACCCTTTAACGCTAACTGAAACCTCTGGCTCTGCTTTTTCTACAGAGTTAATAGCACCCTGCATCATAACGAAAACCATACTTGAAAGCATTACAGTAATTGCTAGTAGCAGAACTGTGGCAATAACCGGACTGACCGCTTCACAATCTCGGGTGCGGTAATTGTCCATGCATTAGCCTGTACATCATCTAACTTGAATCAACCGGCTATTTCAGTAGATAATTTGGCAATTGTTGTCGAATTATCGATTTACAACTTACGAGTTGTGGCATATTCAGCAACATTTTCAAGCAACAATTTCGCATTGCAATCTGGAAAGATGCTGAGATGATTAATCGCTCTTTCGAAATGATTGTTGATTAATATCTTAGTGTAATTAAAGCTATCAGATTTTTCTAGCAGTCCAATTAATTCATCAAATAGTTCATCACTAAAATTATTGATTATTTCTGCTAACCTCTCCCTATTTTTCCCATGAGACAAAGTTAACGAGTGGATAAGTGGTAAGGTCATCTTGCCTTCATGAACATCTGTACCACGTGGTTTACCAATTTGGTCATCACCGAGTAAGTCAAGTAAATCATCAACTAATTGGTAAGCTATACCTATCTCGTTACCAAATTCTTCGAGAGCCTCTAGTTGTTCTTGATTTGCTCCTGCTACAATACCTGCGCTTCGACAGCCTGAAGCAAAAGGACCGGCAGTTTTTCCTTTCACGATGCTAATATAATCCTCTGGAGACGTTTTCAAATTCTGAATGTGATCTATTTGAGAGAATTCCGAAACCGCGATACTAGAACAACAGTTTGCAATATTAGTCACAATGTCTTGATTATACTGGCCCCCCAAGGCGTAGCCTTGGACAAATAACCAATCGCCAGCGATTATCGCTTTTGATAAACCAGATGTTTCGTGAATCGTTGGTATTCCTCGCCTGTGAGTTGCCCCGTCGTTGATATCATCATGAACCAAAGTTGCAGTGTGAAGGAATTCAAAGGCCATGGCTAATGGCATGATTTTTGATAACTCTTGACCACCAGCGATTTCGTATGATAAACACATCATTATTGGCCTTAGACGTTTACCTCCAGCCAAGAGTACCCTCCCGGATAATTCGACTACTTCTCCAGAATCTATTCTAGAAGCAATCATCTCTTCTAAGGCAATATCGATCTGTTGACGTAGAGATTCTAGACCATGTTCGACAGCCGGCTTAATCTGCGCCATGAACCATCCACCTAGGGTGCCCTTCTTAACCAATGGTCTACGCCCACAAATTGTTCGGAGCAATCTGAGCCGAGGTGTTGGAGATGGAAGAAAAGCCTAGATTAGAGGTTTTAACTACTCCATCAAACTATGATGGTGTTAGGCTTCAGGTCGAAAATTTGATTGTGAAAAATCGTGACTCATTTAATTTCAAAATGACTGAATTACCCCACATGGAGGTAGCAATTGAGAGTCTTAAATCTGGTACTGCTGATATGTTAGCAATGAGCATTGAACAGTGGAAATCTTTGGATGTTGAAGGCCTCAAAATTTCTGCCTTTTTACCAAGAAGAGAGCCAACTTGGGTCCTTGTTGGCGATGATAAACCGGAGTATTTACCACTGAATGCGACGGTTATATGTCCAAAAAAATTGATCAAGAGACAATTGATAAGAATGAGACCGGATCTCTTGGTATATGACTTGAGAGAGTTTCTCGAGTTAGAAAAATTATCCTTGGATAGTGAAGTTGTTGATGATGGAGGAGGGCTTGAACTCCTGGAAAAATTGCGAAACGATGGCTTGATTGACGGATATGTGATATCACGCGGCCAATTTAGTCAGATTAAGTCTAGAGTCAGGCGTCACACATTAGGAATGCAAAGAGAGAAACCCTCTCAAGAATTTGAACGTTCAACATTTATTTCTCCTCCTTTGGAGGGATTTACCGTCCTTGTATCTAGAGAAGGATTTCCGATTTCAGTGGTTAAAAATCTCAATGATACTGCTGCAGAGACTTGCTATACTGTTGAAAACGCAATCTTTGAATCTCTGTCGGATGAGTTGAAGGAGATTTGTGGGATTTTTGTAGAACAAAAGAAATTATCGACTATCTTGAAACAATATGTCAAACTAATTGATGATTCATACGCTTTGAAAATTGGCGAGAATTATTTGATTCCAAGTAAGAAAAAAACTAGAGATTTAAGAACTAAATGGAATCCATCAAGAAACATAATCCAAGGACCTAGAATCTGTATTTACTTTGAATTACTCAGTAAAAACAGCAATGTATCCCTAGAATTAGTCCGAATTGAACCAATTTTGGAAAACCGATATGATAGGGGTAAAAATGTCCTAATTCAAGAAATAAAGTTCCTAGTTGAATTATTACAACAAGATCATGATGAGTTGAAGAGGTTAATCAATGGATTGCCTGAAGAATATCGACTAGCAAGGTCCGGCCTACTGGAATTGTAGGTCACTCGGATTCTGCATTGGACTTATTTTCGACTAGTTTGTCGAATCCTTGATTTGAGATGTATGTTTCTAAATCGATTAATTCTGAAGGGGTTTGGTCATCACACAAATCGGTTATTGATTGGTCAATATCTCTAGCAATCCTTTCCCAAGTACCAGCAAACCTTTGCAAATCGGAAGCAAATCTTTCGATTGCTTCAACAGCTGACATGTTTGGATGTAAGACCAATGAGATGTCATTAGAAATTCTTTCATTTGCTTTTTTCAAACGATTGATATCACCAAACAAATCTACCATTGTCAGACGCAATTCATCTAGGTTGTTTGTCTTGGAGAATCTTCTCTGGGCCTTTTCGACTGATTTCTTCATGCTTCCAATTCCCGCAACCATCGCTTCTCTAGCCTTGGAGGATTCTAAAATCGCAGTTTCTGCCTCAGAAATCCGTTGATTTAATGCTTCTTCTAAGCCACTAAGATTTTTCTTGAAATCATTCTTGACTGTCTCTGACAGAGATTCTACTAACATATTCGTTTCTTTTAAGGCACTTTTTGCAGATTTGTAACTCCTACTCATAGCGCTCACCAATGTGCCTCTGTGCAAGGTTAAATGTCAAGTATACAATACCTTTGCGGAAGTAAAAAAACACCTCAAAAACCAAAAGAAAACTTGCTCATGATAGCGAAACCACATATACTGCTTTGTACGCATATCGAACAAGGTGGTAAGATTATGGACAAGGTAGACCTTCTTTGCGAGTTATACCAAGCCAAATTTGATCGCTTGAAAGAAATGGCATCTGTCAGCGATTTACCGAAGAATGGCCCAGTTGAAGTTGTTAGAGCAAGGCTGATAAAAAATCTAGTCTTATCTGAATGGGATTTATCAAAAGAAAGTATAAAATCAATAAAAAATAAACAACTCGGAGAGATTTTGGGTGTGTTTGGCCTAAAGAAGTCTGGTTCAATAAGAGAACGCCGACAGAGGTTATACTTGCACTTATACCAAGATCCAAAACAATTAACTGCAGAAAATCTTGACAAAATGAATAAACAAGAAATACATTCTCTTTGTAAAACTCTCGAACTACCACTGACTGGTGACAAACAAACTCTGCTCGTTAGAGTGGCTGGTGTCTTAGCTTCACAACAGGGTTCATGGGGGAAAGTGAAAAAATCTCTAAAGCGGAAAAATGACAATGCTAAATCAAAAATCATAATTCCAAATCCTTCAGATGATGAAGATTACAATTCAACTGACATTCATGATTCAGTTGAAAAATTCATCGAAGATCACCCGGAAGGTTGGAGTTTCGAGGATGAGTCTGAATTAAGAAATAATCTAGCTGAAGAGGGACTTGATATTTCTAGAGTCGAGGTCTCCAATACCATAGATGATGCTTTGAAAAATGTTCACGCTAATCACGAAACTCCTGCTCCTATCCCGCAAATGAACCAAACTGCTCCAAGCATTGTAGGAGAAGATGATATCGACACATTAGAAAAAGAGGCTGCAATCATTGAAGTTGAGTCTAGATTAGCAGAAATAGAGGCTGCTGCACGTGATTTCTTAACTGTAAGTTCATCAGCAAACAGTGAGGACCTTGAGTTGTTTATATCTAGTTTAGGCAATCATGGATTGCCTGTTGATGTAAAGTCAGTACGTTCTTACTTGGCAGACTTAGTGATGAAAATTGAGTTCAAAATAGAATCAGAAAATAATGCAATAAATAGCATGCCAAATTCATGGTCCGAACGTGAAGCAGTAAGACAATTTGAAAATTCTAGGAGTTCTTTAAGAGACCAATTATCTAACACAATTGATTTGCATAACGGTGACTTAGTCAAAGCTAGAATGGCTTTCGAAGAAATTGCCAAGTCAATGGGTCTTGATTTAAGGATACCAAGTATTTCGGGAAGATTACATGCTTTATTCGACCTGCATATAGATTTGTCAGAGGCAGAAGGTTTGCAAGACCCAAATATCGCTAGAAGAAATCGTGTCTTGAAAATATTACATCATGGTTCAGTTCATGTAACACCGGAAGAAAGGCGAGTTATTGCTAGACTTGAGAGAAATATTGTTGCATTTGAACAACTAGTTGAAACAGTTATGGAATCATCCGAGGGAACATTCACAGAATCACAACAAGCACTAATAATTAGGTTCCTTGAATCTAGAGGTTATGATGTTAACACTCCGGATTTAAGGCCGAAAGTTCTTGCTGCATCCGGAATAATTGGTGCTGAGTTAGGATATTTGTCACCATCAGAGATCCCAAAAATTGCACCAGGTGTTGTGGTATCGGATAGTGAAGTGGATTCAATAATTACTGAACTTAAATCACTTGCTAGCAGTTTCAAGCCAAAAAGTGATGACAAAACTGAGGATGTTATAGCTGCAGATGAAAATCTAAATGATGCAGGAGAAAGAGTAAAATCTGCTAGAGAAAAGATCAACCATATCGATGATATCTTAGCACGCCTAAGAGGCTAAGTTATCTCGTAGCGTAGAAGTTCTGGATTACTTGGGTTACGGTTTGTATGTCTCTTATATCTCTACCAACTAAGTCTTCCAATATCTTTTGCCTTTGACTTACATGCTTTTCAAATACATCTGGTGTTATACCTGCTGCTTGACAAATAGTCTCTCTCATCTTCGATGGAATTCCTGTTTCCTCAATTCGGTCATTGGCGGGATTGTATTTCCAAATTATGTTTAATCTTGGTTTAGTTCCTTCCATACCCGCAATTTCAGCAACTTCGGTTATCTTTCTTGCTGTTTTTCCATTGACATGTAACCTTGCTTGAATAATAATTAAATCCAAACCAGTAAGCATGATAGGTGGCACCAACATCGGAGGGTTGATCATTCTGGTCACTGTCTCTTGAGCCGTATTTGCGTGGAGTGAACCAAACGATCCATCGTGACCTGTATTCATTGCAGTAAGCAAAGTCGCAGCTTCAGGACCTCTAACTTCACCAACAATTATCCTATCTGGTCGCATTCTCAAGCTTGACTTAAGACAGTCATTCATGTCTACCTCAGGAGTTCCATCTGGTCGCTCTCGACGGGTTTCCATCCTAAGCCAATGGTCGTGATATACTTGCAATTCAGCAGTATCTTCTACCGTTAATAATCGCCTGTGCCATGGTATGTACATACCCAAACAATTCAGTGTTGTGGTTTTACCGGAACCAGTTCCACCTGCAATAACAAAGTTTGCTGGACGACTGTCAAGACCTTCTATCCAAACCCACATCATTGCAGCAAGTCTAGAATTTACTGTACCAAATTTGATTAGATCAAGCATAGTCAAAGGGTCTTCTCTAAATTTTCTAATTGTTAATGTTGGGCCGTCAGGTGAAATTGGGGGTATCGTTCCATTAACCCTTGAACCATCTGGCAATCTGCCATCAAATATTGGTACCAGTCCCGGTCCATCACCGAGTGGGACATTGGTAAATGATGCAATGTTTTTGGCGATTTGGATTCCACTATCATCATCAATCCAAACATTGGTTCGGCACATGCCGTGGTTTCTATGAGCAACTTTGACACATTGAGTTCCACCGTTATACATAACTTCCTCAAGATTATCATCCTCGAGTAAAACCGCTAAATCGCCATAGGGGTTAGGATCGATTGAACCATCAACGTGGTAAATTGGCGATGGGTGATTTGGTTCTGTGTATATTGTTACTCTTCCATATTGTTCTAATATTTTTTCAGACATGAATTAACCTCCAATCATTTTTACTGCACCTAGATAGAGTAACATCGATGTTGACATCCAAAATGGCACCCACCATAGCATATCCCTCATTCGTCCCATCATCCTTCCTGAAACTAATGCTCCTACTGCAGAAGCAACAGCAAAGAAGTTAGAGAATGTTGAATTAAAATCATTGATCTGATAACCTGATTTTGCTGGAGCAAACAAACCAACAATGAATGCAATCAAAACCGGTAGCCCTATACAAACAAACATTACAATCAAGATTCCTCTACCTGCAAGTTCTGATTCCCTTTTATTCATCAAATCATTAAGCCGTTCATAGTCCATGGCTAAGTCTGATAGTATGTTTTGTAGAGGAGCATCCTGTTGAATCGCTGTATCAATCAATACTACAACCCTTTGAACTTGGGATGAACGAGTCTTTGAAGCGAATGCAGATAATGCTGCGTCAAATGATGAAGCATGGCTACTCTCTAGTGTTTCAGTTAGTAGTTTACCTAGGACTCCTGGGGTATTTCTGCCTTGTTCAAGCATAGCTTCTTGCAGACCTCTACCTGCACCAACTGCGTCTGATAATGACTCTAGGAGGCCAGGAAGTTGATTCTCGATTCCTCTTCTACGACTTCTCTCAATTATTGGCGGTATTCCGCCAGCTGCACATGCAATACCAATGACAAAAAGGAATAAAACAAACATATTGTCATTAAATGCTTCCATAAAATCGAAAATCATGTCACAACCCCGGATCTTTTGTATGTGCTTTCAGGCCAATTAACATCATTCCAATCACAGTAAATATTAATCCACCGTTAACTATTGAATTTATCATACCTTGGTCTATAGAACCTATTATTGCTTCGGCACCATCACCAAGTATCTGTGGCACGAGCCCTACAATGGCCAAGATAATTGGGCCAATCATGCCAATTGAGAGTAGTGTTTCTGGAACCCCGCCTAAATCTTCAATGTACTTGTTAACAGATTCATTTCTGTCTTCTTCCATTCTTTTACCTTGTTTTCTTAATGTTTCAACCAAATCCGTATTTTGTGTTAAGTTGGTGTACATTGTATTCAGTAATCTACGATAGCCTTCTGATTCTGCTTTATTCATCATGGCTTTCACTTCGTATTCAAGACCTCTAGATTTCCCGGAACCTAACTTTTCCATTATTGAAGAAAAATCTTTAGAAATTATACCATAGCCTCCCTTACCTATTGTGTGTAGCGCTGCCTCAAGCCCAACACCTGATGACATTAAGACATCTAAGGTTCTAATAACATAGAGAATTTCTTTCTTCTCATCTAATTTCCTCAAGCCAATCCCTCAGACTATATCTTCAATAAATTCAAAAGTAAACATTTCATTTGATCCGTCATATTCCATAGAAGCAAAAACCACTTTCACATCTCTTTCTTCGAATGGGTCATGAATACATGGCTGCCCAGAGCGATACATAGATAGAATTTTTTTGTATTCATCAATCTTCATTTCACCAGATACGGTGTACAGAGTCGATTCAGAACCCTCGTCATGTAAGTTATCTCCTTCTTGACCTCTAACAATAGTTCGAGTTATTCTTCTTGCAGACTTCACTTTGATATCTGCGTTTGGTATTCTTATCCAGTCTGAACTACTTGTTCCGGTTGCGGGGCGAATAAAAAAATCCATTCCAGCCATTGCTCCACCTAAATTAGCCACAGACGATAGGGAACTTGAATGTGTTGGGAGAAAAGAATTGTCTAGACTAATCTAAACCAACCAAATGCGGGTTCATGAACCGTGCCATCATCTGATAATTCTTCCAGTTTTTCTTCCGCAATTGTACGTTGAAATCCTCGAGCCTCCGCATTAACTAAAATTGTCTCAAACTCAACACCATCACCTTGATCTAACTTTGTAATGATATCAATAATTGCGGTTTCTAAGTCCGACTGGCCTTCGCTTTCGCCATCATCTTGAGATGATTCCTCAACTAGCATCCTTTGTGGAGCAGGTTTTGTTGCCGCCTCTAACTTCCCTTCCGCAATATCAAGAGCTTGCATTACATTCAAACGATAATGTTCCAAATCAATATCACCATAATGGTTTCTTGAAGATACCAAACCTAAAATTTGATTCTCAGTGAAATCTGACTTAGATAGAGATTCAATATTAGCATCGAAATCTAAACTTGATACATAAATTGACATTCTTTCCATCAAAGATTGAGAGGTTTTTGCTAACCAAGATGCATATCTTTGTGCATCGATTACGCACATTTCTTCAGGCCTTAGTGATGTGTAAATTGCACCCTCTTCCGTTTGGTAAAGCCTGGTCTTAGCGACCATCAAAACCAACACCGGCTCACCTGATTCTAGTCTTGCAGATAGCTGAATGGTCATTTCTTTGACAGAATCTGAAACATAATCACCGACTGAGAAATAATTTATTCCTGATGGATCCCTTAATTGTCCTTGATAAATTACTGAGCCATTAGCAACATCTCTGCCTTCAATTCTCTCAAGCAAACCTGCAACAATTACTCGGTTGACCCGAGAACCAAGTTTTGTTATTACAAATGATGGGTCAAATTCCCCGGAACCTTTCTCGGACAATGTAGATTCACCATATTCTGATGCAAACATGTGTAGCGCAGATTGGCGCTTTACTGACCTCGTTGGTTGCATCAGTTAACCCCCCATTGCGCTCTTACTTCTGTCGCAAGCATGGCTCCATCATCTGGCTTTAAACCTGCATAGTCAGCTAAAATCATAGCTCCCTGCTCATCGACTATTGTTCGACCTTTTACTTCTAGTTCTCTTCCAAGAAGGAAATCTCTCAAAGATTGGACAAATTCCATCTTTCCCTCTGAATCTATGTCTGAAGCCATCTTTTCTTCGGTAGTATTGATTAATTTGAGTGCAGCATCTTTGTTAATCAAAAGAGATGCCGTTACTTGACCATTATCGACCACTAACCGAAGCCTAACATCTTGTTGTGATTCTACCTTACCATGTATGCTACATTCTCCGTCCCTTAGCACCCTCCTACATTCCGAACAACGCATAATGATTCCAGAATCTTCTCGAACGCTGACAACTGTCCCAGATGTTGAAATCCCGACTCTGCTAGATGAATTAACCAAATCAGTAAGTTCAACTTCTACCACATGATCTTGTAGGTCTAGGTCATCATCCCATGGCGGAGACTCCAAAATTTCAATCTGTTCGGCTTTGTCAACGGTTATGTCTGGTATACCTTGCCAAGCCCTAACTCTTACCCCGGTTAGCTTAACAGTTATCGGGAGGTCTTTATCTGAAATAGGTAATTCTTCCCAAGCACTCATCCTGCATCTACCAGTTGGGTCAGCAATTTGTCCGGACCAGAGAAATCTTTCTTCACCATCTTTAGTGAAACTTCTCTTTTGCCATTCAGTAATCTGTACTATTGCTTCTACATCTCTTGAACCGTCAGTCAATTGAGATATTGTTTTCATATTGTGCGAATTTAATTTCTCAATGTTAGCAAAATTAGCATCGTGAAATGATTCTATCTTGGTAGTCCTGCCAAAATTAAGTTCTGGAGTATCGCGAAAAGTCCTTACCTGAGCGCCATCAATCTTGATTAGGCTACCAACTTCATGGCTAAATGGCTCCCAAGATAGGAACCCAATCGTTCCTGTTTCGTCGGCAATTCGACCCCTTACGACGTCTATAGAACCAGAACCGTCTTTTCGATGTATTTGGTCTGGCCTAGAAGATAGTACTCTTCCAACTACGCAGATATATCCGTCATTTGGTATACTATCTATGTCAATAGGCTCTCCTGGTTGATGCACTGGCCTAGTACCTTCTCGTAATACAGCAACTCTTGCTCCTTGGTTTATGTTTAGCGACATTTTTCCTTGATACTCATTTACCGATGCACCCTCTATTCTGATGACAGATCCGGGTGTAATGTTTGTATTGGGACCCCAATCCTTGTATTCCCATCTAACTCTACTACCACCTTCTTCCCATGGATTATCTTCGATTAATCCAAAAGCGATCTGCTTTTGTTCACCTCTGATTGTTTGTTCTCTGAGATTATGTGATACTACCTCAACTTCAATCTCTATGTCTCTGTCAGTTCCAGATAGTTCGGATAATGAACTCACCTTCTTTGTCTGTCTAGTAGTTTGACTACTTGACTTAGTTGAGTTTGCTGGAGTTTTATCTCCTTGAAATCGCCTGATTATAGACCTGAGTGCATCTTGTGGAGGTATGTAAAATTCTTCCTCATATTTCACAAAAGCAGCCTTTATCTCATCAGTATCTGCTTCAGGGCATTCTGATAATACTGCTTTGATATGAGATTCATACTTGTCATCTGACAAATAAAACACCTCTACATACTCTGTTTGTTCTTGGTTTTCCTAATGTTGGAAAACATGCGGGCCTTTGTGCGGTTTGGTTAAGACAATACACTCCCTTTTCCTCCTGTAACTCCTCACCGAAGCCGAAAGGAAATAAATTATGCTATCGAATATTATGCTGGATTTACTCGTAAGCCTTGATTTAGCAACACGCTTGGAAGATACATTGTTCCTGAAGAATAAGACCCTTGGGGCCTTACATCATCACCAAGAATTACGTTTTCAGAGAGTGCTTTTGCCATGTTTCCTGATAATCCAGCTTGTTTTACCGAACCGATTATTTCCCCGTTTTCAACCCTAAGGATTGAACTTGTTGTAACAGAAAAATCGCCGCTTGTTGGATTAGCAGTGTGAGCCCCCATCACGCTATTCACTACGTAACCATCAGCCATTGATTCTACCATAGCATCAAATTGTTGGATTTTACTATCTGTTGTAAGGAATAAATTACTACATCCTGACACAGGTGGAGATTGATGCCCAGAACGTATTGCTGAACCTGTAGTCGTTGCATCAATTATTCTACCCTCTGCAATCTGTTGTGCAGCATCTCTAGTTGACCAAAGAGAACCGAGCAACTTACCAGACTCAATCAACAAATTTTTCCTAGTTGGTACGCCCTCATCATCTCTTGAACCCGAAGACCGGCAACCATCTACTGTTGCATCATCTATCAAACTAAGATCTGAGGAGATTACTGTTTGATTCATTTTTCCAGACCAAAAGGATTCACTTCTGGCTAATTTTTCACCCTTTACCGCGTTTGGGACTACGACCGAAAATAATGGTGAAAAGCCCTCACTTGTCATCAGCACTGGCGATTCATCTTTTACTGAATCTACCTTAATTGGGTCCCTTGTTAGTTTGGCCCATTCTACTGCTCTAGCAACACAACTTGGTATTTCAGGTAACTTACTACGAGAAGAATTACTTTGCCAGGAACTAGTCAGTTGTCCATTTTCCTCTATAGAAACTTGTACTCCAACTCCATGAGAGGTTGTTAGACCCGCAGACTCAATTCCTTCACTGGTCAAAATTGCACTGGCACTGGCGCTAACACCAATCCCCCCTCCGGTCACAACAGCTCGATTATCGAGCGATGCTACTTCTGAAATAATCATATCAGCCTGAGTAAGTAGACTCTCTGAATCCATTTGAACTATAGATTTGTCATAAAGTCCACCAACCTGATTTGCTTTTTGCTCTGATGGTAAAACAAAACCCTCAATTGAAGGAGACATTCTTGCAATAGATAACGCACTGCTGATTGCTTTGTCAGCTGATTTTACATCCACAAGGTATGCAAAACCAAACTTGCCGTCTTCAATTACTCTGATTCCGTAACCTCCCTCGCCACCGCCTGCGGCTAGGGAAATTTTCCCGCCCTCGATATCTATTTGGTGGCCGTATGATTGAGTAGCGACAATTTCCCAACTAGAGACTCCGAGAGATTGACATCTTTCACCAATTGATTTACAGCCAGACTGGAGTCTGTCCAGAGCGTCATTTGGTAGCAAATTTATCCCACCAATGCTTCACTAATTCTCATTATTGGGCCGCCATCTCCAACCGGTACGGTTTGTCCTTTACCGCAAAAACCCGGTGCTGCAAGTCTGGAATCTTTTGTAAGACCATCAACATCTTTGAGGATTTGGAGGGTTAAGCCACTAACACTGACATCTTTTAATGGAGCCGTTATTTCGCCATTCTCGATTAACCAAGCCTCTTGAGCTGCAAATTGGAACGATCCTCTTCCCGTGTCAACTTGTCCGCCTCGTGAGCCACAAGCATATACTCCATACTCAATATCCTCAACCAGTTCGTCCAAATCTGAATGAGTCCCACCGTGAATTAGGGTATTTGACATTCTAACCAATGGATGATGTAATCCATCTTGTGCTCTAGCCCCTGCATTCGGTTTTATGCCAAAGTGTTCTGCGGTTTCTCTATGGTTTAGATATTCGGTTAATACACCGTTTTTTATTAGACATTTCTCAGTTGTATCGAGTCCTTCATCATCGATAGGGTGTGCTCCATAGCCTCCTCTGATAGTCGGGTCATCGATTACTGTAACTATGTCACTTCCAATCTTCTGTCCAAGTTTGCCATCAAGACATGAATCCCCTGCTGCGACTAGGTCTGCCTCACATGGATGACCTAATGCTTCGTGTATGTAGACTCCTGTTAAGTCTCTGTCAGCAATCAACGGCATCTTTCCTGATGGCGCTCTTGTTGCTTTTAACAATCGCAATGCTGAAACTTTTGCATTATCTCCGAGTTGGTTGATATCACACGATTCGATTAACTCTAATCCTCCCTCTCCACCAAATCTAGTACGGTATGAGACTACTTCTGATCCATCTCTTGCTGTAACCATACCATTAATCAAGGATCTTTGGAAACTCCAAGTACGATTCATACCCTCGGTACTAAGGAACTCAGTGTGAATATGTTCATCATGCCAGCCACAATTGACTGAAACGATATTGTCATGGCCTGAAGCAGAAGAACTGAATAGTTTCATATGCTCCAATCTTTCGTTTAATTCCGTATTTCTTACATCTTTCTTGGGCTTCCAGTGAATTGTGTCTTCTATTATTGGAACCTCGGCCAAGCTGATTGGCTTATCTTTTGGAGAACGTCTTGCGGCAACTGACCTTGCTAACTTAAGGGTTGGATTCATTTGTTGTTCAAGTGAAGCAATATCAGTGGTAGAATGAACACCCCAAGCCCCATCAGCAAGTACCCTTATTGTTGCGCCAATTTCTTGACCTGGGATAGCCTTCTCTAGTTTTCCATCCCTCATAGACACAGAGTAGTCTGTGTAAGCAACTAGTCTCACTTCTGCATATGTCGCTCCGTTTTTGGCTACATTATCCAAACTCTTGTTAATCTTGTCAACATTTAGATATCGACTACTCGCATCTTGGACATTCGAATCGGGAGATTTAGCAATCACCATAATTAAGCCAGTTATTGGTGGTGTTTGAATGCTTCTTACAATTGACTATGAATTCAAGTCCGATGAAATGACAAAACCAATGATGATGTCCTCTGTTATTTCATCTAATTTTGTAACTTCTATGCCTAGTTTATCTAATCCATCTAGAGTTATTTCCGGTCGACTTTCAATCGGTTGAATTCCTAACTTTTCTGCGATTTCAACAAATATTTCTTTCGATTGGACGAAATCAATAACCGGGTATAACTCATCATCGTTTTCTTCATATTCTGGTAAATAGACAATCCATGCCCTATCATGAGATTTCTGTATTCCTACTTTTTTGAACGCTTCCGATACGTGATGAGTGCCAGCGATATAACGCAAAAATTCTGCATCTATCGAGCGAGCAAGTGCCTTACCTTTTGCAAATGCTCGCTGAGATAATAACCATGCAGTCCACAGTTGATGATCGGTCAGTGCTGCATAATCAGCCAACATTAACCAATTTTGACTAGGCCTTTTCGTTAGAAAATCACCTATCAAGTCATCTTGTCGTGTTGAGATATCAACCATGAAACAAGGGAATGGCGGCATCTCCATGTTACCCGCTATGGCAATTGGTTTTTCAATAATCCGTTTCATTTTCACTCTCGAGGGGAATGTCATCCTGTCTTTGCTTGATACTTGATTTTCCTGACTTTCTCATGACCTTATTCACTTCATGCATTATTTTATCAAGCAACTGTGGACCCCAACCCCTCATTCTTAGAACCTCGGATTTTTGCTTTTGGGACATATTTGCCACATCTGTAGGATTCCTTATACCCTTGGTAGACAACTCTCTTGCCCGCATTCTGCCAACGTTTGGAATATTTACCAATGATAGCAAATCTTGCTTACATCCATGTCTCACTCTTAATCGTAAAATATCAAGCATTTTTACTATCTCTGCTATGTCTTTCATATGTTCATCGGAAAAAACATCATCTGTCAAAATTATTTCTCTTGACGCATGAATTAGCCATTCCATTATGTCAACTCGATAATGTATGTCACCTGGATTAACATCAAGTTCTTTCTCTATAGAACGTATGTTATCTTCATTAGCCCACATCTCAACCATCCAAGCAGACTTAACATTACCAAGTAGCATTTCATCATAACTAGCATCAGAAAGTAATTCCTTTTCCACTGAATTTGTTTTAATCCATAAATTTGAATTGGCATCCATCTCAGAGTTTTTAGCCCACAGAGAAGTAAAATCCGGAGTTGACGTTGCGAGATGGAGTAGTCCAAAGTTAGTTACTGGCCCAATCTCTCTAACCTTTCTTCTAACAGCCCTTCGAAGACCGGTCCTAATCAAGGAAGCTGATAATGGATCTAAATAGAGTTGAGTTATTCTCTCTCCCATTGTTGTTGATTCATATTTCATACCTTCCGGATTTGATTTAGTTTCATGATGCCAAGCACCCGTATTACTGAGATTAGTTGCAATTGAAAAACCAAAGGCAGGTTTTGTGAAGGCAGATTTTCTGATTTTCTTCTCTGGTTGATTATTTTCTAAAATCTCTACACCTGGGACATTCTGAGCAGTGGTGGCCCAAATTGGAATATTATCATCCCAGTCATCTGCGCCATCAACTCTTGAATCGGCTCGTTTTGCAGTATAAACTTCGTCAATACCCAGTTTACGTATGAAGCGTTCATCAATTAACCAGTTTAGCGTTTGGTCGATTTTTTCGGTCAGAATGTGTTTTGGAGTTGAATGACCTAAAAATGTTGATTCGAGAAAATCTCCAATCTCTCCCCGATGATTAATTCCCCCGGTAGATATTATTGACAATATATGGGTTCTAAGTGCTGGCTCACCGGAGAGTTTAGAGATTATCGGTTCTACATCTCCAAAGAAGTATTTCTCACTAACTAAATCTGCAACTTCCCAGCCATCTGTGCCTTTGCAAAGTATCCATGCTTCCCCGTAATCATCATACTTTGGCCGACCGGCTCTGCCAAGCATTTGTCTTATTTCCATAACAGGCAATGGTCGGCTCATACCGTCATCCCATCGTTTTATGTCTCTAACTAGAACCCTTCGTGCAGGTAAATTTACGCCAGCTGCCAGTGTAGGGGTTGCTGTTAAACAATAGATAATGCCATCCTTAAACGCCTTTTCGATTGTCTTTCTTTGGCTGTGAGTTAACCCTGCATGGTGAAATGCAGTACCGCCTTTCAAACATTCGACCAATTTATCAGCCATTGCAGATTGCCTATTACCCTCTATAGATGCGGCTAAAGAGTTTAGTTCCTGTAAT
>CALDPP010000198.1 GCA_937911345.1 uncultured euryarchaeote
ATCTCATCATCTCTGAGTTCGTGCATAACCGGAATTGCCACCAGTGTACTTGACAAATTTGCCGTTACTGGAAGAACTTGTTCATGTTGAGGGTGTTTTGCAAAGACATTTTGACGATGGCATGGAGTGACATAATACCGTCTCGCATCAATTCCGTGCTGGTCTAGGTGAGCAACTAATTCATCAGGATATTCCGTTGAAAGACAGTACTGATGCCATGCATGTTTGGCTCCTGGTCGAACTTTTGGCGTGTCAAAGAGAGGGTGTTCAGCAAATGCTTGGCGGTAAATCTCAGCAATCTCTCTTCGGCGCCCTACCCATGAGTCGAGGTGAGATAACTGGACTGTGCCGATAGCGGCAGAGACTTCAGACATCCTTAGATTACTGCCTAATTGCATTGATTCCAAACTCGGAGAACGCCCATGATTTACGACAAGAGAGACGGCATCGGTTAACTCTTCAACTGTGGTGGTAAGCATACCGCCTTCACCACCGACCGCCATATTCTTGGAAGGGAAAAATGAGAAACAGCCAAGATCACCCATTGAACCTGCAACAAGTTCACTCCCATCCAACATTACTTGCGATGCTCCATGGGCTTGTGCCGCGTCTTCAATCAGGTAAATGCCCTTATCACGACATAGTTTAAACAATCGAGGATCGTAAGGTTGGCCGTAAATATGAACACCAATTACTGCTTTGGTTTTCTCGGTAATTGCCGCCTCTACTGCATCAACATCAAGGCACCAATAGTCTGGCTCTACATCAACAAATACTGCCTCAGCACCAGCAAGGGGAATGGCAGTAGCGCTTGAAATAAAAGTGTAAGATGGAACTATTACTTCATCACCTTTACCGACACCAAGAATACGTAATGCCGCCCATAGTGAAGAGGACCCATTTTGACAAGGTGTGGCGACAAGGGCGCCGCAGTGCTCGGCAAACTTCTTGCCAAACTCTCGCCCCTTGGGACCCTTTACCCAGTGTCTGGAATCAAGGGTTGAAACCGCTGCTTCACGCATCTCATCAGTCCAAGAAGGTCTAGCCGTTGGAATCCTATCCATAGCCGAGCGTGGAACTGCACCATTAAGATGCTATGTTTTCAAGCGAAATTAAGGCTAATAGCAAAACTATCGCTTTAGGATTGGTAAGAAGGCATTGGCTGCTTTCTCACACGCGTTTGCCACATCATCTAGCCTTTGCAGTACACGATACATGTGCATTGCAGCAAGAGCGTCATCATCGCCATTCGAGAATACATAACTTGCAGCATCCGCTTCTACTTGATCTGCTTCATGCTCCTTCAAGTTGACTTGGCGGATTTGTTCTGCAAGGACATCCTTTGCAGCCTTTGTCTCGCCACTGATTGTGAATTCTCTTAGAGCATTAACTGTGTCTTCATAGGTTGCAACAGTCGCAGCAACTGCTTCGGCCATAGCCTTCAGCTTTGCCTTAGCCTCTTTATCATCAAACAACTCACGGAATGCCAATTGTTCTGCTACATTTTGCGCATAATCTGCAATGCGGTCTTGTCGAGATAGCATGTGTAAGAAATGATCCATACCTACTTGATAGCCAAATCGCATATCTTCGTTAACCATTTGCCGTAGTTCTGCCTTAATGTTGTCAGCTTCTAGCTCTGCATCGATGGTTGCTTGAATCGCTTCAGATGAGTCTTCGCCGTCACATGCGGCATTTACTGCAGTCAGCATATGATTTGCAGTTACTTCTACCGCTTGAGCGTGCTCATGGAACTTCTCAAATGGTGAGTTCTGTAGTCTTTCTTGGCTAGCATCTGACAAAGCATCTTCAATATGTATCTCGCCACGACTTCGCCAAATTGCAACTCCTACTGCAATGAATGCTAGTGGCAATATTACAATCATGTTTAGTGCGTCTCCACCAGATGCCACGAATAGAACTACTGCGCCAAAAGCAGCCACTGGTACGCTGGCTACCCACGATGCTGCTATCTTAGCAAACACTCTGAAATCTACGCCTTTCGCGCCACCTGCTAGGCCTACTCCTACGACTGCACCGACCAAAGTGTGAGTTGTCGATACTGGTACTGCCAAGAATGGCATAGAGAATACTAGAATTGTTGTCGCGGCACCAAACTCTGCGGCAAATCCACGAGTAGGTGTAATGTCAGTAATTTTCTTTCCAATTGTTTCCATAACACGCCATCCCCAGGTCATTACACCAATAGCAATACCTGCAGAACCAAGTAATACTAACCAGAGTGGAATTGGCGCTTCCTCTGCCAACACTAGGTCGGTACTGGAAAATACGTCCCAGACGGCCGCCATCGGGCCAATTGCATTTGAACGGTCATTGGCACCATGAGCGAATGCAACATATGCTGCAGTGATAATTTGTAGCCAAACGAATATTCTCTCAACACCTTTGAAGCCACGTACTTCCTCTTCGATGTTGACCTTTCGAAGAACAAAATAAAGGGCGATACTGGCGATAATTCCAATTACGCTTGCAAGGATTAGCGAATTAAGAGGTAACCAAGCATTGTCTGCAAACGGATTGAATACTCCGTCTTCTTTTGCTGGCAGCCAATTTGATTTGTCAATCCAGCCGTTTCTATCAGCACTGCTGATGAATCCTTTCAATGCTTTGAATTGTAGAGCAAGTCCCAAAACAAAGAATGTCGGGAATGCTAGAATCGGAGCAAGCCACTTCGAACGAGATACTGGGTCGTCGTTATCAAGAATCATTTTCTTGATGATCATATATGAGAAGAACGCAATTAATCCTCCCATTAGTGGGCTGGCAACCCAAGACATTACCACCTTACGAACGACTTCCCAATCAATCAATGTGGTATCGTGCTTGACTTCCAAAACTAGGCCAACACCGATAATTCCACCGATGATTGAGTGGGTTGTCGATACTGGAAGACCCATTCTGGTTGCAATAGTCAACCATGTTGCTGCAGCCATCATTGCAGCAATAAAGCCCAATGCAATGTCTTGGGAAAGAATGGTGTCAGCGACTACTCCGGCTTCATCAAACGGTACTGTCAAAATTCCTTTCCTTACAGTTTTCGTAACTGCATCGCCAGCAAAAAATGCACCAGCGAACTCGAATATCGCGGCAATAATTACTGCTTGTTTCAAGGTTAGTGCACGGGAACCTACTGAAGTTCCCATAGCGTTTGCAACATCATTTGCACCAATATTCCAAGCCATATAGGCACATACAATCAATGCCAAGCAAACTAGTATCACAATCAAAGGTTCCATTGTGTCTTTCTATCAAAAGTCAATACATATATTGATTTATCTATATTATATATAGGTCTATTTAGTCGGGAGTTTATGAGCCTAGGGCCTGGCGAACATGAAGTTAGAAAATTACAGTCAACTGGTGGCAGTACATTCACATTGAGTCTGCCAAAACCATGGATTAATGAATTCGATTTAGAGGCTCGAGATTCGCTGCGCGTAGATTGGCGGCCAAGCGGCGCTTTACGAATTACCCCGCTTTCAGCAGCTCATAGAATCGATCGTGCTGTGTTTTTTGACCATTCAAATTTGCCTGAAAACAGTTTACATGACCATTTAATGGGCGCCTATATTTCAGGTGCAGATTTGATAAAAATAAAATTCAAATCTACAGGCAGGGCAGAATTAGCCCGCTCTGTACGCCGATTTCTAAAAGCAACACGTGGATTTGAAATTATCGATGAGACAGATTCTTTGATGGAGATGCGGTGCTTACTAAATGCTGGAGATATGCCAATTCGAGCGAGTCTGAATCGAATGTATCTGTTGGTAACATCGTTGATGAGAGATATAGTAAGTTGCTTTGATGGCGGGGAATTAGAATTCTTATCAGATACTGAAGAGCGAGAATCCGAAGTAGATGCTTTGCTGTATCTTGTTGAAAGGCAAATCCGAATATTGCTCGATTCTCATGCTGTTGCCTCGAAGCTGAATATCAGTAGGCCTTTGGCGGTTGAATTTGGTAATTTGGCGAGAAGTTTGGAGAGGATGATGGATCACGTCCACAAACTTGCCACGTTCCTACTAGAACATCCTGAATTCATTCAATTATCGCCCTCATTTACTCCAATACAACATGTACCTACATGGATGGGTGCATTGAAAGAACTTATGATTAACATTAGAACTAGAGATTCTACTAGAATTGAATTAGCCAGGCATAATTTAAAGTCTATGCAGCAGTCTTTACTTGAATATGAGAGAAAGGAATTAGAAGCTACTTCTAAGGGATTACTTTTAGCTCAACAACTAAGCATATCCGAGTCAATCCGTAGGCTCTGTGCTTATTCTAGAGACTTCGGAGAAATATTGCTGAACATGAAGATTTCAACGGAAATGAATGCTATCAAATATGAAAATTAATCTAAAATTATATTCTCATTATTGAGAGCATGATGCCACAGACTGCAAAGTTGGCGATTATCAAGGTGCTCAATTATAGCGCTAGTCACTCGTTTAACCTACGGATGTTTCAAGACCCCTAACTAGATTGGACGGTGTAATGGTGTCCGATGATGGGACATCCAACTCCAATGATTTGGGGGCGGATGTGGACGAGAAAGTTGGCGGTCTAGCAAGGATCGTCGGTGACATTTTCTCAACCGATTCTGCGATGACTGAAAGCAGTAAAGCTAATTCTAATTTCAAACCAAAGGGCATGTTTCTTGGCAGTCGAAGAGATAATGCAAAACCAATTGATATCCCTCCACAAGTACTAGCCAGACACGCAGCAATGCTCGGCTCAACCGGGTCTGGAAAGACAGTAATGGCCAAGGCGCTAATCGAAGAAGCGGCAATTGCCAAGATTCCTTCACTAATCATCGACCCTCAAGGTGACTTAGCGAGATTAGCATTAGGCATCGATGAAAAAGATTTGACCGCTCAAGGCGGCGATGTTAGTCGGGCTCGCAAACTACTCGACATGTGCGAGGTAAGAATTTGGACGCCGCTAAGAAGCAAGGGTCTCCCGTTATGTATTGACCCATTCAGAGCGCCGCCGGCTGATTTAGACCCTGAAGAAGCGATTACTGCTTGGGATATGGTGGCTGCTGGTTTTACCAGTTTAGCAGGATTTGATGTTGAGAAAGCCCAAGGTAAAGTCATCAAACCATTCCTGTATGAAATCTTAGTTGAAGGAACTAAATTAGGTGTTGATGTTGGTGATTTCCGGTCTCTAGCAAAAGTGGTTAGAGAGCCGCATCACGAATTCATTCGCCAACTATACCCGCAATGCTTTGTCGAAGAAGATGAAGACGGGAAAATGGATGTTCCGACATGGGAAGAGGTAATGATGGAGTTCGGCCTTGCCGACTTTGAAGAAAGATTGCCAAAGTCTACCAGAAATGACCTTGCAAGGCGTCTTTCTGCGTTTTCTTCAGGAGTAAACCAACTGCTATTTTCGAATGGAGTTCCTATCGATATTGACTCATTTGTCGAGCCAGCGATACCTGGTAAAATTCCGCTCAATATTGTCTATCTAAACACCATACAAGATGAGGCACAGAAGCAGTATTTCGTGCAAGAATTATCCCGTGAATTATATGATTGGATGTTGACCCAACAACCTGCAGAAGGGGAATTAAAACTGCTATTCTTCATGGATGAGGTAGCACCATATCTGCCACCACATCCTCGAAACCCCCCGGCAAAAGACCTGATAAAATTGATTTTCAAACAGGCACGTAAATACGGTGTTGCCTGCGTTTTGGCAACACAGAACGTCAGCGATGTTGACTACAAGATTCTAGCTCAAGCCAATACTACCTTCATCGGCCGGTTCACCCAACCACAAGATGTTGAGAAAGTACGGCATCTACTCAAAGAAAGTGGCGGTGACCAAGATTTGGTAGCTCAGTTGCCGACTCTTGGCCCAGGACAATTCCAGATGGTTGCTCCGGACGTCGACCCTGCTCCGGTTCCAATTCAGTGTCGTTGGTTGTATACCGACCACGGGGCACCGCTAAACGAGGATCAAGTCGAGGAATTGATCGGTGATGAGATTCGTGCTTGGGCAAAAACAAGGTCTGCTGGTAAATCGAAAAATCGTGGCGCTGGTGCGGCGAAAGCAGCCAGTCGAGGCTCGTCATGGAATAAATCAGATGTTAGAGATGAGGTTGGTCTTGTCGAGGCCGCTCGAATCAAATCAATCGGTGGTATGACTGCTGCCGCTCACGGAGTTGTGGATGATTCGGCATTTGAAGTTCGATTAATGGGCGGCTTAGCCGTACTGAAGGATGGTCGAGACCCGCTTTACACTATGCAAGCAACGGCAAATACTGCCTCAGTAATTGCGCTTGCTTGGACCTTAGTTGCGCTGATGTTAGCATGGCGCGATAGAGATTTGGATTGGTGGTGGATTCTAGCCGGTGCTAGTATATCTGCAGTAACCGGACTTGTCATTGCGCTAGAAGGGTTACTGTCACATGATACTGAATTGTTACGTAAATTAACCAAGTTCGCTAGAACCTTCCAACTATTCCTAGTTGCCTGGTTGTGGGCCTTGGTTCTCTGGTCTGAATTCGGTGATTTGAACCTCAGAGGAGCGCAGCCAGTGTTGGAAATTGTTGTTGTATGGGTTTCAGTGTTTGCAATTATTGAGTTTGTCAATCGATTCAGATTGGGGAAAATACGCTGGAATGGGGGCAGTGCATTGGACAAGATTGTCGGTTTTTCTACTGTATTGACCGGTGCACAGATTACTGAAATGAAGTCTAATTCTTCACAAATTATGGCAGGCTTGAGGCTGGGTTTGCATTGTTTCACATTTGTTTGGCTGTGTTCTCTGCTGATGCTATCAGAAGGGGTGCTTCCTGATTCAACCTCAATTGCTTCTAATTGGGGCAGACCAACACTTTGGTTAGCATCCTTGTATGGGCTAATTGTGATCTCTGAATTATGGCTTCGAATGCGTGGTCGAATGCCTGCTGAATATTGATTTTGCATAGGTTTTTATTGTTTGGCGGCCGTTTGCTTATATACTGTATAGTTTCAGTGCCCCATATGCAACCACAAGATGCACAAATGATGGGCCAAGTAGCCCCAGCCGGAGCCATGGGCCAACAAGTGATTATAGTACAGAACAAAAGCGGTGGACCGAAAGTCTTCGGTATCATTGCAATCCTAATTGGTGGATTAGGAGTTATAATGAATCTAATGAACTTTGGAACGGACCTTGAAGGACTAAGCGGCGGCATTAAAGGAATGTTTTACTTTGTTACTTTCATGAATTTAGCCTCTGCTGGTGTATTTGCATACGCTGGTGTTCTACTTATGCAATACCAGAGAAAAGGTGTCTGGTTTGGGTTTGGTGCAATTGGAATAACTGTATTAAGCGGATTAATCCAAACCTTCGTCATCGCTGGTGAGTTTGAAGATGTCCTTGGAGAAGAAGCCGGTGGAGTTATGGCAACTCTTGGCCTAATTATGGTAGGCGTACAGGCTATTTGTTGTAGCCTAATTGTTTCTCTACCACTGCTAATGAATGGCGCAGACCTAGAGTGAACCTCTGGCAACTAGTAGTCCGTTCACATCCTCGGATGTGTTGATATACGCGAGTGAGTCCGTGCAGTTTACTGCAGGAGTCGCCCAGCTTGGTCAAAGGCGCTGGGATGAGGTCCCAGTCCGTAACGGTTCGC
>CALDPP010000199.1 GCA_937911345.1 uncultured euryarchaeote
CAACAACGATATGGTTGAAGCAGCACAAAATATCTCAAACAGGCAGCCTGGACGTCAGTCAATTCTGTTTGCCTATGGAGTAGAAGTGGTACCAATTCGAACCGCAACTCTGCCGCCTGCAGACCACACTAATTGTTACTTAGTTGGTGATCCTGAAGGCGATTTTATCATCGTTGACCCTGCAGTGCGTTACCGAGAAGATATGGAGAATCTTGCAGAGGCGGTTGAACGACACAATGGCCAGCCAGTTGCTATTGCATTTACCCATTCACACGGCGACCATCTTGCTGATATGGATTTACTAAAAGAGGCATTTAACTTGCCAGTTTGGGGTAGTGAATATACTTCCAGAAGCGTCAATTGTGACCGTATTTTAGTGGATGGAGAAATCCTCGAATTGGGTAAGCAGGCTTGGCAGATTCTAATCACCCCAGGTCATCATCCTGGGCACACTTGTTTCCTTAGCGATGCAGGTTTAGTTGCCGGTGATATGTTGGCTGGTTTCGGCACAATTTTGATTCCACCTGCCACCGGCGACATGGACGAATACCTTGAGCAACTTGCAAGGCTGCGAGACCTCAAACCGCATTTAGCATTCCCCAGCCACGGCCCGGTAATTGCGCTACCAGAAAAGAAATTCAACTATTATATCAAACATCGAAGTGCTCGCCATGACAAGGTTTTGCAGGCAGTTATTGATGGCTTGACAAGTGTCTCCGAGATTGCGGTAAAAGCATATGAGGATACACCAGATGCTCATCCAGGCCTTGCTAGAGACCAGACGTTAGCACACCTGTTGTCGCATCAAAGGCAGGGTAAATTATCCCAAGATTCGCACGGTAATTGGCATGCAAGCATTGATTGATAGCATTCCCTAGCGTAGACATGCCTCGCAGATTAGTTATCACCAAAGCAGGTTCACCATCAGTTCTTGATGTAATTGAAATGTCGATGCCTACACCGAATGAAGGCGAGGTTTGTATCGAGGTTCACTATGCTGGAATCAATTTTGCTGATACACTGATGAGACTTGGATTGTATCAGCCAAGACCGCCATTTCCATTCACTCCCGGTTACGAAGTAAGTGGAACAATCCATTCACTTGGCAAAGGAGTCACAGAATTTGAGGTTGGTCAAAGAGTAGTAGCCGCAATGCAGAATGGTGGCCAAGCTAGCCACGTTATTGCAGTAACTTCACGCGTTATTCCATTGCCTGATGAGATGTCATTAGAAAAGGCTGCAGCGATGCCAGTAACTTACATCACTGCACATCACATGTTGCATCATTTAGGTAATCTAAAGTCAACCGATACCGTACTGATTCATGGTGGTGCTGGAGGTGTTGGAACTGCAGCATTACAATTATGCCAGTGGGCTGGAGTAAGCAAGGTTTGGGCTACTGCCTCAGGTCATAAAGCAGACATCATCAAGCAGTTCGGCGGTATTCCAATAGACAGGCATAACGAAGATTTCGTTGATATTATCAGGCGAGAAACCGGTGGAAAGGGAGTTGATCATATCCTCGACCCAATTAGCGGAGAGAACCTAAAGCGCAGTTTGAAGGTT
The DNA here is from genome assembly GCA_937911345.1 of uncultured euryarchaeote. Lineage (GTDB taxonomy): Archaea > Thermoplasmatota > Poseidoniia > Poseidoniales > Poseidoniaceae > MGIIa-L1. Next base: position 1,567 of record CALDPP010000199.1, read on the forward strand.
TTAGCCATGGGTGGCAAAGTCTACTCATTTGGTATGTCAGCGGCCGCGCCAACCGGTAAGCGTTCCCTGCTCAAAGCATATTTTGCTTGGCGAAAAACGCCTAAACTCGATCCTCTCAAAATGATGTCACGCAATCAAGGCGTGTTTGGGGTGCATATGGGGACGTGGAATGATGAAGCGGTAATTGCTGAGCAACTACATCGCATTATTGATGGAATAAACCAAGGTATACTTGACCCAATAATCGATTCAGTATTTCCAGTTGAGGATGCTGCTAAGGCCCATCAACACATCCACGATGCTAAGAACGTGGGTAAAGTCCTCCTAAGTTTCAAGTAGATTTCAATAAGCGTGAATCATTCAGTTGCATGAGGCGGTAATATGAAGGCCAATATGAGCGGTTTTGACCTACGAGCAATCGTTGGTGAACTGAGTCAATATGTTGGCGCCTATGTCAAGAAATCCTACATGCCGCACTATGAGCAAATTGTGTTGCGAATTAACCCAAAAGAAAGTAATCAGTTTGACTTAGTTGTCGTTAGAGGCTCACGGGTTTACACCTCTAATCGTGACCGCCCAATGCCGCAAACCCCGCCACCATTTGCTATGGTGTTGCGAAAATATCTGAAAAACGCCCGCATGACTGCAGTTAGACAATTGGGTTTTGACCGAGTTTTGGCCTTTGATTTTGACACTAAATTTGGTGTCATGCATCTTTATGTTGAAGTCTTCAGAGAAGGTAACGTCATTTTGGTTGATAGTGAAGGAATTATCATTCAACCACTGACTCACGCTAAGTATTCCGGGCGTGTATTGAAGAAAGGAGTGGAATATTCACCGCCGCCACCAGCCTCAGACCCTCATGACCTCAATGAGCAAGCACTCCAGGAAATCTTTGACAATTCTGACCGTGACCTAGTCGCTACTCTTGGCGGTAAGGCAAATCTTGGTGGCACTCATGCTAACGCAGTTTGTGCATTAGCAGGCTATAAGCCAAATTTAGCAACTTCAGACGTTGATGTCAAGAAGGTTCACAAAGCCCTCAAGCAATTACTTGACGGCCTTGCAAACGATGCTAAGGGCTACATCATTCTCAAGACCGAAGATGAGCAAACCGTAGAAGAACTTCAAGAGTTAGCCAATCAGCAAGTAGATGGGGCAGAGCGAGACAAATTCTTACAGCAATATGCTAACGAAGCATCACCAACCTTACTTCCAGCCCATGAAGGTAAAGCAGTAATAGAATTCGATAATTTATGCCAAGCAGTTGATGCATGGCAGGGCTCTCACGATGCCGGTGCATTAGCACGTCGTGAAGCAGAAAAATTGGACATTGCATCACCTGGAAGGGGATTTTCTACCGAAGTGGAAAAACTAGAGCGACGCCAAGCCCAGCAGGAAAAAGCACTTGCTGGCTTTGCTAAAAAAATCGAGAAGCAACAACTAATCGGTCACACTATCCAAAATAATTGGTCGCATGTCGAAAGCCTGCTTGCTCAAATTAACGAGGCAGTTGAGAAAAATGGCTGGAAAGAAACCCAAAAAATGGCGAAACAGATTCCTTGGATTGTGTCGATGAATCCTGCCGATCGCACCTTTACGACAATATTGCCAGATGACAATGGTGAGCCTAAAGGCATGCAAGCAATGCTTAGACTAGATGAAACTGTGCACCAAAACGCGCAGCATTTCTTTGAAACAGCTCGCAAGCAGAAGGCCAAGACCAAGGGTGCTACCGATGCTTTAGAGGAAACTAATGTCTATCTTAAGCGGGCAAGAAAGAAGGAAGTCAAGGCTAAGGAAAGTGGCCGGCTTAGCAAAGTTAAGCGGAGTAAGCGGTTATGGTTTGAAAATCATCGCTGGTCAATGACTACTGGTGGACATTTGTTAGTTGGCGGAAAAGATGCCAAGGGTAATGACGCCATTGTCAAGAAGCATCTCTCCGGCTCAGATATGTATTTGCACGCTGATATTCATGGTGCGCCAAGTTGTAGCTTAAGGGCCTCTCAGGGCTTCGTTATCGATGAACACAGACCGGGGCATATCCCTGACGATATTCCAGTTTTCAAGTTAGTAGACAAACTCGGTGACGAGCGAATCAATGATGAGAAATTAACCGAGGCTGCAACTTTAGCACTGTGTTGGAGTCGGGCTTGGGCCAGTGGTGGTGGCCATGGAACAGTATTTGCCGTAAAGCCAGCTCAAGTATCCAAGACTGCACAAACTGGAGAGTATGTTGGCAAAGGTGCATTCATAGTTAGAGGGCAACGTCAGTGGTTTAGAGACTTAGATGTAAGGTTAGGCATTGGTATCATAGCCATAAATGGAGTTCCACTACTGATGAGTGGTGTGCCTGATATGATTCGCAGTATTTGTCCAAGGCACGCAATATTGAGTCCAGGGATTTCAAAGAAAGACAAACTTGCAAATCGAATTTACAAGAATACCGGGATTTCTACAGATGAAATTCTAGCAGTATTGCCGGGTCCATGCGACATATTGGAGGACGAGGGTATTTTCACCCCGCCAAAAACATCCTCTGAAGAAGAGTGACTAATCGATGGCAAAATGCATACATGCACAGTCTGGACATCTGCCACTAGCATCAATTGAGGCTTTTTCTAATCTCAAGCAACTCGCACAATAACCGCCGTTAAGCGTAATCTTGGCTTTGTTAGCACTCTGCATGATGAAAA
>CALDPP010000200.1 GCA_937911345.1 uncultured euryarchaeote
CCTGGGCAATCATCCCAATCATCTGATACACCATCACAGTCCTCATCTGGGTCACCCCAATCATCGGTACAACTTCTGCCAGATGTGCTCATTGCCATGAAATCACTACTAGTTTCTATGACATTGGATGCTGTTATATTCTCATGAACAAGAGAGAGTGTATCTTTTGCGTAGCATGCTACACCTGATTCTTCATCAATGGTTTTCGTCTCCATCCCCATTAGACTCATAGTTAAAGTCGCTTTACCTTCAATGCTAACACGGTAACATTCCTTGCCTGCAACAGTCTCAACCCCGGTTACTTCCATATGATGATATTCATCATAAGTTATGCCAAAGAATGTTGGCATGGTTACCGAGAAGTTCCAGTAGTCCCCCGTAGTCCAAACAGGTGCAGTTTGTAGATTTGCAGTCGATGCTTGAGCAAATTGATAGGAGGATAAAGAAGATGTGTACATGTTGTTGCCTCTCGCATCATATACTTCGCTAGCAACATTCCAACCGATTTCTGGGGAATACCAATTGACGACATATCCAGCATCAATTTCTAAAACGTAAGCGCCGCCTCCGGCCTCAGTCATTGTTGCATTAATTGAGACACTGTAAACTCCACCAACTTCAGTCTCATCCTCACCGAGGAAAATAGTATCTCGAGTTTTTGCTGGATTGCTTGATCCCCAGTGAGTATTTTCTTCATCCCAGACAGACATTGAAACGCCGTCTCCCGAAGCATGTGACAAGGTAAGCAATAGTGTCTGACCCGGCTCTAACCACACAGAGTACCAATCATGCTTATCATCCCACATGTCCACTGTTCCACGTATGACATCACCGGGATACACCTCTTGACCGGTTGTATTGCTGTCATTAGGTTCTAGCTCTGAAATAACCTCAACTCCTGAATTTTCTGAAAGAGAGATATTGAAGTCGTCACTCAATTCAGAATAGTCCGTATCAATCAATAATGGTTGAAGAATTGCTAGCAATAATATCCACAATACAGCGAATCGCATAAAATCATGAGTGGAAGTACATTTATAGTTATTTAGTAACATATTCGTAACCCAATTCTAAGCAAGAAAACAAAAATACACAGTTAGTAACAACAGTGTTACCGTTTGATTAAATAGAACCCATAGGATTTACAACTCACAGGATGGAATTTTCATGGCAGAGGAATGCAACCCGACCTTTGCAAAGGTTGATGCTGTTTTGGATTTGTTAACCAAATCAAAGTCCTTACACATCTTGTTAGTGCTTGACCAAAAGGATACCCCTTTGAGATTCTCTCAAATAAAATCCGCAGTCAACTCCTCTTCAACAACCGTATCGCGTCGGCTAAAAGAACTCGAGGACGATTGTTTAATCATCAGGAAAATTCTTGCCGATGACACAACAATTGCTTATACTCTATCTGAAGACGGAAAGTTACTCAGCCCAATCATGAAGTCACTATTTGATTGGTCGGATAATCGCTGAACACTACAGAGATTCAAATCGCTCTGTTCTATTCCGATGACATCAAAGCAGACGGACTGTTGGTTAGTAATATGGGGATAGAGACTGTTCTGCTAATAGTCAACGAAAAATCCCTCGAAAAAGTCCTAAATTCAGAATGGAATGAACTATACCAACTGATGGATAAAGGAAATATGCGGCACATCAGGCCAGAAAAAATACCACGCCTAAGCCGGTCTTTTGATATCGACTGTGAGGCTGATGTATTAGATTGGATGGAATCTATTGGTGAGCAAGAAGGAACTGTAAAACAGGTTTTGTTATCTATTGAAGATGGTGAAGAAGGCCTATTACAATTCATGCAATTTGCTAGCCCTGGCCATTGGGAATGTTGGGAGGCTAGAACTTATCTCTACCTTGATGTGGCATTGGGGAGGGAAATTGAGAACAGGAAAGACCTCTATTCCGAACAGACTTGGCAAGATGTCGTGACGAGATTAACAAATTTGCCAGAAGAGGAGTTTGCTGAACAAGTCTGCATAGACTGGATGGACCGTAGAAAGCAACTCGGTGAGACTTTAGATGAGAAGGAAGATCCAAAAATCATTCCAACATACGAGGCCCACTCAAGAAATTCAAAATTATTGGTTCATGCTATTACTGAATGGAAGAATAATGACGATTGCATCGGCATTATTGGTAGAGAACACCTCGAGGCTTCTCTATGGGGCCATGGAGATTACAATTTGGCAAATTATTTACACAACTAAATACGACGGTTTCAAAAATAAGCGTTAGTAGCGGACATCATGGCAGATGACGACAAAGAAGTTCCCACTGAGTCAACCGATGATGAAATACCGGTTATCGAAGAAGGCACTGAAACCTTTGAAGTCGAAGTTGAAGAAGAAAAAGATCCTCTAGAATTAGCTTTGGAAAGGGCAGAAAAAGCGGAAAAAGAAATTGCTTACAAGGATGCTGAAATCCAAAATGTCAGAAAAAGATTCCTAACTGAAAAAGCGGAACTCATTCAATATGGCAGTATGGGTTTAGCGAGAAAAATGTTGGCTGTATTAGCTGATGTTGACCGTGCATTGAACAACATTGACGATGATGATCAATCTCCGGTTGCTCAAGGATTACGATTACTAAGAAACAAAATGTGGCATGAACTATCTGGCGATGGAATCGCAGCAATAGAGGCAAAGGGAAACAAATTTGACCCAGCAAAGATGGAGGCAATTACTACCATCCCCGCTTCAGATGATTTTCCTAGTGGTGTTGTAGTAGATGTAATCGAATCAGGATACATGTACAAACAAAAGGTTTTGATTGCGGCAAGAGTTGTTGTTGCATCTGATGATTAACCGACATTAACACCTGAAACCATTGTTGATAGACGATATATTGCATCGTTATCGACCAACCAATTTATCACTGATTTTGGAAGTGTTGCTGATAGTACTTCCTTCACTGCATCATCATCATAGACTGTTGAAAGCATCAGTAGGGTCTGTCTAACTCGCCAACCTTCGAAATTCTCTCTGTTCGACAAATCAACAAATTCAACCATGAAGTCACTCTTTTGATACAATTCCTTTGTTGCTTCATCAGAAGTTACTAGTACGCCATCGCCATGGTAATCAGTAGCATGTTTAACCCAATTTGGTGGATCATTAATATCATTAATTCCAACAATTGTTGCTGATTTTTTCTGCTCAGATAGCCATGAGTTCACCATTTCTGTACGTTCTTCAAGAGTCCACGGATTATTTGACTCCCAACCTTTGGATGCAGAACCTATGGCGATTATTACCTCATTATCCCCTGCCAAATCAAAAGCACAGTTTACCAAGAATTCATGGCCCTTGTGAAATGGTTGGAATCTCCCAAGTACAATATATCGGCTCATTTGCGCACCTCAAAAGTAACTTTCCACATCTACTTGTCGAACTTCGTGACCATGTTCTCTGAAGCAATCTAGCATCCTTTTACATCCTTCAATCATTTCGAGTTTTGTAGTCTCACCCATTGAACCTACTCTGAACATTTTTCCCTTCAAATGGTCTTGTGCACCGATAACTTGTGTGTGATATTTTTCTTTCAAATCCGAACGCCACTGATCGTCAATTCCTTCAGGATACATTACTGCAGTCACTGTAGAACTTCGCTGTGACACATCTGCCAATAGTTCGAATCCAAGGTCAAGAAATAAATTCTGAACACCTGTGGCTAAATTTTGACATCTATTCCAACGATTTTCCAATCCTTCATCCTTGAGCACTTTCAAAGATTCTGACCAACCCATAGCGAGATTAATCGCCGGAGTCCAAGGCGTTTGATCATCATCACCTTTCTTGTATGCTGAGATAAAATCGAGGTAAAATAAAGCATTTACATCATCTTGTTCCTTAATGGTTTTACAGCGTTCATAAAATTTTGAGTTAAATGCAATCGCTGCGATGCCTGAAGGCCCGGCTGTACATTTTTGGGCACCCATTGCCGCTGCCTCAACATTCCAACCATCAATGTCGACTGGCATCCCACCGATTGAGGTAATGCCATCTAGAATGAATGAGGTCTCATATCTATTGCACATTTCAGCGATGGCTGGAGCATCCTGAGTAATTCCAGAACTTGTTTCATTGTGACAGATTAATACTGCTTCGTAGCATTTTCTCTCTAGTTGTTGTTCCAATTCGTAGAGGTCAAAAGCCCTACCCCATTCATACTTGATGTGTTTTACATTGCAAAAGCGCTTACACATTTCAGCAACTCGCTCGCCAAATTTACCGTTGGTGGGAACAAGAACAAGGTCGTTTGTTCGGAATCTATTGGCAATAATCATCTCCATAGCAGCAGTACCACTTCCTGAAACAGCCATTACCTTGTAATCATCATCACCTGCCCATGATTGAGTTTTCTTTTTTGGTTCAGAGGGTGCTAAATTAAAGGCATATCTCAAGCCTGAATTAAGCTCAGCCATTACATCCCGAAATTCTCCCCCACGTGCCGTAATGACAGGAGTCGCCATAGCATCCAGACACTTTTGGTTCATTCTAACCGGCCCGGGAACTAAGAAACAATCCCCACTGTATTCTGCCATGGTTACTGCTATGGTTACCAGTTATTCAACTAATGTACGAAAGCGACTAACTGATAGAGGTCGAGTAAGACCGCCTAACATGGTGCGTATCGGGATAGCCATGTTGCAGGGCGCCCGTCACGAGCATTGCGAGGCTATCCAACATGCTGCTCTAGAGATGAATGTGGATATCGAGATAGTCGAACTTAGGAAAAAATCTGAATTAGACTCAACCATTCAAGGATTAATTTTGCCAGGTGGAGAATCTACTACAATGCGAATAGCGAGCCAAAGTGAATCGTTGCTCGATGGTATCTTTGATTGGATTTCTAATCACCCAAAAAGACCTGTGCTTGGCACATGTGCTGGTGCAATTCTCCTAGCAAATCCCGGTAAAAATCACACCCCATTCATTGATTTGGAGGTATCCCGGAATGCATGGGGAAGACAAAGATTTTCCTTCGAGGCACCAGTAAATGTTAGCCTAAAAACACCTGAAATCATCCATGAGGCTCATTTTGAAATCGGACGCGACAAGTATAATCACAAACCATTGCCAATGTCTAAGCAAGCTGCAAATATGACAAATGAATCATTTACCGGAATCTTCATCAGAGCGCCACGGTTCATTGAAGAATCAATTCGATGTGAGAAAGTAGCAACTCTAGAAAATGAAACCGTAGGAGTATTACAAGGCAGTAAATTAGCATTAACTTTCCATCCTGAGTTGACTAATGACCGACGCTTCCATCGCTGGTTAATCAGTCAAGTAATGGACAATAAATCATGAATATCTCCGAGGGTTTGAAACCAAGAACAGATACGCACAGGTGTTACTATGCTAGGACCGCTACCAATGGCAACTGAAATTTCACCTGCAGAAGATGGTGAGGCGGAAGGTTGCATTCAGTGTCAAAAGGGTAGTAAACTGGTATTATTTGTAACCGGGAAATGCCATTGGGGTTGTGATTATTGCCCACTCTCAGATAACCGTCGTGAATCACCAGATATGTTTGCCAATGAGCGAAGATGCAACGACTGGAGCGAAGTAATTGAAGAAGCCAAAGCAATGAATGCCACAGGTACTGGAATCACCGGCGGAGATCCAATGCTTGACATGGAAAAATCACTAGAGGCAATCATACAGTTAAAATCTGCTTTTGGTAAAGAACACCACATTCATTTGTATACCTCAATACCTTTTGACTCAGTTAATGCCATACGATTTGCTGACGCCGGTTTGGATGAAATCCGTTTCCACCTGTTAGATGGAAGGCTAGAACGATACCTCGAGGTAATTGATGAGTGCCATAGAGTTGGAATTAATGTCGGAATTGAACTACCTTGTGAACCAGACAAATCTGAATCTTTGTTCAATCTGTTAGACGAAATAAACGGCAGCAATGTTCAATTTTTGAACTTAAATGAGTTGGAAATTACTGTTGGCAATCAAGAAAACATGGATGTTCGAGGTTTCAACTTAAGTGGTGCGATGACTGCCGCAGCAGAGGGATCTTTGGAGTTAGGAATACAGTTGAAACAACACGCAAAAGATATGAGTTTTCATGTCAAATTCTGCAGTGCCAATTTCAAAGATGCCGGCCAACTAAGAGCCAGATTTAGAAGAAGAGCCGAGGTAACCTTACGACCTTATGAAGTATTAAGTGACGATGATACAATTCTATTTGGTGCGATTCCTACCGAAGAAATAGATGCTAGGGATGATATTGAAGAATTATCGAGCCAATTAGAACTATCCGACGG
>CALDPP010000201.1 GCA_937911345.1 uncultured euryarchaeote
TAAGGGAACGTATGAAAGCCGTTGCAGATGTTGATGTGGAACATTTGGTTGACCGTCTAAACCTATCGCCATTTAGGGTGTGATTTCATGATGGAATGGCGTCCAAAAGGATACCTATTCGATACAAATAATCTAATTCGTGCCTTATTCGATGAAAATACTGCTGAAGGACAATTATTGGATGCGGCAAATGCTGGGTACATCGAAATATTTGCCAAATCAAAATCGTGGAATGCCGTATTATGGTTAATTATGAATACCATAGTTGAAGATGGTAAAGCACTATACAGTGGACAAGAATTGGGGAAATTGAAAAGTTCACTTCCGATAGTTTGGAAGTAATTACTTTTCACCATACTTTGCTAACCATTCATGACCGTACCATTCCCATTGTTCCATTGTCCAGCCTTCAGGTAGGCCAGATTCTGGCACGGGTGGTGCAGTAGATGGCTTTTCTTCGATTGTCTCCGGTTCATCGGCCAACATTTCAGATACTTCCTCATCAGAGGTTTCAGCACCTGTGAACTCTATTCCTGCTAATTCACCCATATCAGATTCATCGCCATACAGGTCATCTGCAGAGACAATCGTTGATTCACCTTCATCAACTTCATCAGGCTTCTCACTGAAATCCATAGCCTCAACATCATCGTCCCATGAGTCATCTGATTCAATACCACCAGTGGCTGATAGACCCGCTGTTCCTTCAAGAGCCTCTTGGTTGGCGCTATTCTTGTCTTTGGGCTCGAACGGAACTCCGTAGCGTTTCACTAAATCATTGATTTTACGCTTTTTGATAACAAAACTAGCCAGCAATATCAACACGCTTGCAACGACGAATACGCCACCACCTACAACTGCAACGTCCATTACTGCCCCCATGATTCCTTCATCTTCGTCGAGTAAGCCAGCTTCTTTTTGCGCTAACCAGGCAGGATAAGACAAATCTGATTCGCCCTCAGCCTTATCCCTAGCAAGATAGTCTTGATAATCTAAATCATTCCACGAAATACAAGAGGTTGATTGATCTCCAGAAATTCGGCAATAATCCTCCTCGGTTACAATCAAAAATTCAGTATCATCGTAATCTGAATTTGAACCCTTACCGTCACCGTCGGAATCAAACCACTCCGTTGGGTCTGATGGGAATTCATCACTCAAATCTTCGAAAGAATCACCGTCAGAATCTAAGCAACCTAGTTTTTCGATTACTGTTCCATCCAACCTAATCTCCTTTGTTGAATTACCAGCTACTGATGGACAGGAGTCTGGAGTAACTGCTGGAGAGGGGTTATCTCCGTATCCATCGCCATCCAAGTCACGCCATTGAGTGCCATCATCTGGCAGAGCATCTGCGCCATCAGCAACAGTATAGTCGGCATCGGGGTCAGAATAGAAATCAAAATCAGAATCTAAACAGCCAAATCTGTCTAATTTCGAAAATCCAGCTGTGTTTGGACATGCATCCGGCGAATTACCCGCAGAATTGTCACCATAGCCATCCCCGTCTGTATCATTCCATTGTGTAGAATCTTCTATGAATTTATCACCCATCATTCCTTCAGAATTGTCTCCATAACCATCGCCGTCAAGGTCTGACCACTGTTCACCATTGTTAGGGAACAAGTCACCTTGATCGCCAAATTCATTATCCCCGTAACCATCACCATCTGAATCTGCATATTGTTCAGAGTTATTGGGGAATTGGTCGCCATTTAGGCCGTCTTTAT
>CALDPP010000202.1 GCA_937911345.1 uncultured euryarchaeote
GATTGAATATGACGATCTGTCCTACCTTTATCTCTTGACCATGATATTTGATTGCAAATATTTCTTGACCCTCCGTGAGGGTAGGCCACATGCTTTCTCCGCGAATGGTAACGAGAATTTTTTCCATGCAATCAGCTTGCTCTAATCCAAGGAACTTCTCTTCCCTTGACTGCCCAAAACATATTGTGAATGGCTTCAACTGCATCCATTAGTTCTTGAGCGTGTTGAGCAGATACTTCAACCTTACATGCACTGCAGAGTTTTGCAGCTTGCCAGAATGTATCATGAAGGCCAGGATTAGATTCAAGGTGTATTGGTTTGAAGAAATCTGTCCATAGAACCAATAATTCTTCTTTGCACTTGTGGGCTTCTTCTTCTTTGATTGCAGCATATCTACTCATTGTGTTAATGTATGATGCAGTACCACTATCAGCAGAGTGGCTTTCTTCTAATGCAATCATTTTCTTGGTCATAGATTGTACTGCTTCTGCTGCAACTCTAGCGCTTGCAGGGTCGTAAACTCCACATGGTCCGTCACAGTGTGCACTTGCTTCGATTCTGTTCATGACAATTCCAAAAGGTTTCAACTTATGAATATGTGGTATTATTTCACAACAATTGTTGTCCCGGCCTCACCTCTAAGTGACTTCAGAGCATCTCCCGGTTGACACAAAATTGCGGTTAGTGAAGGGTTGTGAAGGGATGCTTCCATCAAACTTCCAATCTTTGGACCCATGGAACCCTTTGGAAATTCCCCTTGTTCCAAAAATACTTCACATTCATCGAGTGTGAGTTTCCTATGAGATACCTCTTCATCAGTACCAAAACCGGTTTTTACTGAATCAACTGCTGTCGAGATAATTAATGCATCTGCATTCAATTTAATTGCGATTAATGCTGATAATCGATCTTTGTCGATAACCGCCGGAACACCAACATAGTGACTATCTTTTTTGACGACGGGTATACCTCCACCACCGCCGCATATCACTACGGCTCTAAGTTCCACTAATTTTCTTATGACTTCAATATCTAGTACGCTCATTGGCATTGGACTGGCAACTACCCTCCTCGGGCCATTTATTGTTTCAGCAATATCCCAATCAACGCTCATTACTACCTTGTCGGATAGGATTGGTCCTACTGGTTTGGTAGGTAACTTAAACCCAGCATCTTCAGGATCAACTTCGACTCTAGTTATTATCGAAGCAGTTCTTTCAGGGCGTCTTCTTTTCAGTAAAATTGAATCCAAATTTATCGCTAATGAATGGCCAATCATACCTTGTGTTGCCGAAACCCACTCATCCATTGTATGACTTAAGTTTTCATCTAACTGCATAAGATGGCCAACCTGTGGACCGTTGCCATGAGTGAGGATAACGCCCCATCCCGATTCAAGTAAATCAACAACGTCACTCATGACTTTTGCCAATACTTCAGCGGATTCATTTGACTCTGAAACCGCTGGGTTTTGAAGAGCATTACCTCCAATAGCATAGACAACCGTTTTGGGCATTGGTGCTATAATATGGTAAGACAAGTTTGAGGTTTTCCATGGTTTGTTCAACAAAATCCCAATTTACATACTAGAGTAAAGATGCGAGATTTCAATTACAGGCTCTACTACGGTTGGCTGGTGACGAGATGAAGACGATTTGGATTTCTGATATCTTGGACGGCAAATATGACGGCCAAAGAGTTGAGTTAAAGGGCTGGGTAAAACGCTCAAGGGGCTCAAATAAAATCCGTTTCATAGTGCTGCGTGATTCTACTGGCTCCATACAATGTGTTGCAAAGAGAGATACAATTGGCGATGAATGTTTTGAGAATATTAAATCTGCATTGATTGAATCATCACTAATTTTACACGGCACTGCAAATCCAGATGAAAGAGCGGATGGCGGGTATGAAATTATTGTTGATAATGTAGAGATTGTTGGGCCGGTAAATCCAGAAACTCCTTTCCCAATAACTGAATCTGCAATGGCTGCTGCTGATGGTGGTGAAACAGAATTCTTACTAGACAATAGACACTTGTATCTGAGAACTTCAAGAATGACAACAATGCTCAAAGTTAGAAGCTCGGTGTTTGGTGCTATACACTCCTATTTCCGAGACCAAGATTTCATCGAATACCAAGCGCCAAATTTTGTTGCTGGAGCTGTTGAAGGTGGTTCAACTCTGTTTGAAGTCCCATATTTTGGCAGGAAGGCATATCTAACTCAATCATGGCAATTAT
>CALDPP010000203.1 GCA_937911345.1 uncultured euryarchaeote
GAACCTGAATGAATCATCGCCAACAACTGCCCTTCATAGAGACCCCAATGTTTTGCAGTTTCTTCATCAACCAACTTTTCAACCGATTGTAATTCTAAGAAATGATTGCCACTGCCAAGGGTGCCAAGTGCTCTAAGTCCTCTTTCTAAGGCTCTACTTGAGAGAGATACATCATCCACTGCCAAGACACCATTTGACTCGAGTGATGGTAGGTCTTCATCAAATCCGATACCCATTTCGACTGCTGCTTGAGCGCCACCTTCAGTTAAATCTCGAATCTGGGCCATATCAATATCAAGACCACCTTTGCCTGATGCACCAGCTGGAATTCTTCCTGCAAGCCTGCCACCCAGTTTTTTGATGTTTGGAATGTCATCTACAGTTGCATCCAATGCCATGACTCTAACTCCACAATTAATGTCAAAACCAACAGCACCTGGAGATATTGCGCCACCATTATCACCATGATTGATGTCTGTTGCTATCACGCCACCGATAGGTAATCCATAGCCGAAATGCCAATCAGCCATAGCCCAAGCCTCACCAACAATACCTGGTATTTCTGCTGCATTGACCAATTGCTCTGGACCTCGGTCATCGATGTGGTTATTGAAATGATTTTGATCGGTGACTATTCTAGCATCGACATTCATTCTTCCATGAGCTTTGATACGCATGGTACCATCATCTTCCGTTTGAAGATGCTTGCGCCACTCATCGCCCATGATAACCGGTAATACATTTCACCTTTGAGGATTGTCAATAATTAGCCAATATAGTCGCAGGGTTCAAGTCATTGATTATGTTGGGGAAGGTGTACAGTAGGTGAAATCCATGGCGATGGCTCCAATTGATTTAGCAGTGTTTCACGACAACGGCTATATCAGAAAGCAATGCCGAGTCACCGATTTATGGTTCTGGACGGCAGACCATGCAAGAGAAACTTGTGGTGACACCAGCGAAGATGAGTATACATTCATTGGCAATCCGCTGATTAGTGGCTATGATATGCGTGGTAAGGAACTAAAGGATGCGATGAGAGAAGCCTTCCTTGGGTTTTTTGAAGCAAAGGAACATACTAGAATTGACCCTTACCCAATCCTAGCAAGATGGCGAGATGATATTCATTTGACCATCGCCTCAATTGCTGATTTTCAACCACACGTAACCTCGGGTATGGTAGAGCCTCCAGCCAACCCATTAACAATCTCTCAACCATGTATTCGTCTAACTGATGTCGATGCAGTTGGTCGAAGTGGAAGGCATCTTACGACATTTGAGATGATGGCTCATCACGTATTCAACCGACCCGATGAGGGACGTATGTATTACTGGATGGAAGAATGTGTTCAATATTGTCACGAAATGTTCACTCAAACTTTTGGTATCGACGCTAATGAAATTACCTATGTAGAAAATCCATGGTGTGGCGGTGGCAACGCAGGCCCAGCTGTTGAGGTAATTGTCGGTGGATTAGAACTTGCTACACTGGTATTCATGAATTTGGAGGAAGATGAAAACGGCGATGTGGAAATCAAAGGTGACAAATACTCTGAGATGCCATTGCAAATTATCGATACAGGCTATGGTTTGGAACGATTTTGTTGGGCCGCAGCAGGTACTCCAACCATTTACGAAGCCATATATCCAGAAACTGTAGCTTGGTTGAAGGAATTGGCTGGCTTTGATGGAATTACCAAACAGTGGCCGGACCTAGATTTGGATAAGATTCTTGGAGAAATGAGTAGGCTAAACGGAATTATGAACATTGAAGCGGGTGTCGATGGCCAACAACTACGCAATATATTCATTGCTAAATTGAGTGAGCGAGGCATAGCAATCACCAGTGAACAATTTACTGCTATAACAGATCCATTAGCGAGAATATATGCTATACCTGACCACCTTCATGCACTTTGTAATATGCTTGGTGATGGTCTTGTCCCATCAAATGCTAAAGCCGGTTATCTAGCAAGAATGTTAGCAAGGAGGACGCTGAGAATGAGAGATGAACTTGGAATAGATGTGTCGCTATCTGACTTGGCTCATCACCACATTGAGGTAAATCTCGGTGGTAAAATAATGAAACAAACTCACGATGGAATCGGGACAATTTTAGACCTTGAAGAAGAAAAGTATGCCGAAATGCTAAGAAAAGGTGAACAAGTAATCAAAACAATGCTTTCAGAGGTAGATTCGAACATTTCGGAAATGGCTGATGAGTTGCTCTTTTCACTCAATGATTCACATGGCATAGCACCGGAAATGGCAATATCATTGGCTCAAAAATCTGGCTGGGAGGCTATGACCCTAAGGACTGGATTTACTGCAGAATTAGCAGAAAGACATGCTAAGATGGCTAAAGAGGCAGCTAAAGAAGTAGCAAAATCAACAATTGTTTCTGACCTAGATAATTTGCCAGCGACAAATTCGCTATATTATGACGATGTATATCAATCACAATTCGATGCAAGTGTGTTGCACTGTACAGAAGTCCAATCTGATGATTTGCCAGCGGAAGTTACCCATGGTGTGGTTCTCGACCGAACCTGCTTTTACCCAGAGGGTGGTGGGCAGGAAGCAGACTTTGGAACACTATCAACAGATTCAGTACATTGCCGAGTGCTAGACACTCGTAAAATTGGTGAACATATTGTTCATTTTACCGATTCAGCACTAAGTAACGGAGATGTAGTACGAGGCAGTGTAGATTGGAATCGTAGAAAGCAATTGATGGACCATCACACCTCCGTTCACATTGTAGGCGGTGCTGCTCGGAGAATTCTTGGTCCACACATTTACCAAGCAGGTGCCAACAAGTCAGAAGAATCCGCACGTTTGGATATAACTCATTACAATAGGTTGTCAAGACAAGATTTAGATGAAATTGAAAAGATGGCCAATCAAGTCATTGTCCAGGTAAATAAAACCGAAAAAACAATTCTAAATCGAAAAGATGCAGATAGAAAACATGGTTTTGATTTGTACCAAGGTGGAGCACCAAAAGGCGATACCATACGGGTGCTTAGGATCTCTGACCACGACATTCAAGCATGCGGTGGAACACATCACGATGAGCCGGGCCAAATTGGTTCAATCCGAATAGTACGCTCAACAGCGGTGCAAGATGGTGTCGAAAGACTGCACATTGTTGCAGGTCAAGCGGCCCTTGACTACGCACGTGAACAAGATGGATTGTTACGACAAACAGGCGAGGTATTTGGTGTTAATATCAACGATGTCCCAAGGACTGCCGAGCGATTTTTTACTGAATGGAAAGACCAAAGAAAACGCATTGAGCAACTTGAAGCAGAAATTGTTAGGCTCAGAACCAGCGGTGGCGATGACTCTAGTTTCACAAAAGATGGAGTTAGAATAGTCATCATGGAATCAGATGGTGGATTGAAGAATATGTCAAAGATGTTGAAAGAACTAACTCTTGATGAAACGAAGCCAACCCTTGCAATACTTGGCTCCAGAGATGGTGGTGGGAAACTTATGGTTGCCACAACAGAGAATTCTATTGCTAGTGAGAGGTACAATTCAGTTGAAATTCTAAAATCAATTATTCCTCATATTTCGGGCGGAGGTGGTGGTAGGCCAACATTTGCTCAAGGCGGAGGCTCTAACCCCGAAGGATTACAAGATAGTTTTGAGGCTGCCAAATCATTGTTAGAACTTTAGTTGCTGCTCTTTATTGCTTCGAGATCAAAATAAGAAACCGCATTTGAAAGGGCTTGCTCTCTAGTGAACCATGCTGCATCAGATATTTCCTCAGTTAACAAATTCAAATCTTCAATTGCCCCATTCCAGGTTGATTGATAGGTGAACGATACAAATGAGATTCCTTCGTCATTGAATATTTGCTGAGTTATAGTTGGAGGTGTATCGTCTAGCACAATGTCTATTCCCAATTCCTCTAGAGTTTCACGTACACAACCCGTTGTGGGGTGTTCATCATGGTCCATGTATCCGCCTGGTAAAGTCCAGAAACCAGTAAAATGACCACGCTTAACTTTGGCCATGAGGATCTCATCCTCTTGGTTTTTAATCACTACTTTAGATACTAATCGATGTACGCTTCGATAAATTGATTCTCTGGCGACAGGGTGCACACAATTATCTGAAATTAAATTGTCTTTTAGGGCCCATTCTTTTGGCCATGCTATTTTTGGATAACCCTTTATGACCTTAACAACTTGATTTCCAAAAACAATTCTTATGATCATCTTTTGCTCATATTCAATTCGATGCTTTGTAACTTCGTCAATGGTCGGGAATCGAATCTGTTCACCGATTTCCTGAC
>CALDPP010000204.1 GCA_937911345.1 uncultured euryarchaeote
CTCGGTTGGAGATTCGTTTAGACACAGTTTATTTCAAGCAATATCTATTGGCACATCTACAGGGTATACTACCCAAGATTACATGACATGGCCAGTTCTTACGCAGTTTGTATTGATGATTTTGATGATCGTTGGCGCATGTGCAGGTTCTACGAGTGGTGGTCTAAAGTTAATGAGAATTATACTTGCTTTCAAAGTAGCAATGAGAGAATTAGTTAGGATTGCTCAACCTCGGAAAATCAAACAAATCCGTATGAATGGCGAGGTTGTTGAAGCACAACAAATTGACAAGATTGTTGGTATGTTATTTGTCTGGATTGGCCTGTTCGGCATCTCTAGCATATTGCTTGCTGTATTGATGCTTGATGAATCGTTTGAGAGTATTATTGGAATAACTGCATCATCACTTGGTAACACAGGACCTGCTTTAGGCGCCTATGGGCCAAGTAGTACTTGGTCTCCACTAAATTCTGGCGTGCTAATCTTCACTTCCTTTTTGATGTGGTTTGGTAGGTTAGAGTTGCTAACAGTAGTTATTCTATTGCATCCAAGGACTTGGCAGGATGAAAACAAAGAGCATAGTGATAGAAGGGCTTTGGCTTTATTCAGAAAATTAATCCCTGGCAAAAAATAAAAATCAAAATAATGTTCTTTGCCCTTTGTTAGACTTAGTTTCATTTTGTATTATTTCACTATCATCAATCTCTTTTATTGCTGTTGCTTCTATCGTTTGTTTTTGCTCAGTCTCAATTAAGTTGTACCTTGCAACCAATTCTTTCGTTGATTTTCTTGTTTTAGGTAGACCGCACAAAGCAGCATGCTCATCACCAGTTAAGCCCAAATCAATGGATATTGCAAAGTCATCGACATTACCGACTTCAGAGGTTTCAGAGTGTAAAGAAATCAACAATGGTAATAATTCCTCACGGACTGAAGATTTACTTGCTCCAGTTATTTCAGTTAAGCGATTAATTATGCTATTTCGTCCCTGAGATGCACCTCGACGAAGGAAATTAGGATAACTTGGGAACAACTTTTCAGGCATATCTTTTTGATTTACAACAGATGCTGCTAATCCTGATATCTGAGAACTCCAATACCAAGAACGATGGGCAGTATTTTCATACATCGCCATTAGCATTTTGGATGATTGACAAAGAGCCTTATTACCACGATCAATGGCGATTTTATCGGTAAAAATCGAAGGATTGTTCCAGTGGATCCAATTCAGTAACTCCGATGGTGATTTATCGATTGAAATTCCTAATTTTATAGCATCTTGCGAAGTTTTGGATTTGTATAATTTAGCTAGACCCGGAAAAACTTCAACGGAGACATCCCGCTCACTTGATTCAACATATTCGACAACTGCATTCTTATCTATAGAATTTTTAGATGAGGCACATATGACCTGTAG
Organism: uncultured euryarchaeote; assembly: GCA_937911345.1. Taxonomy (GTDB): domain Archaea; phylum Thermoplasmatota; class Poseidoniia; order Poseidoniales; family Poseidoniaceae; genus MGIIa-L1. Next base: position 1,418 of record CALDPP010000204.1, read on the forward strand.
ATCTCTTACTAGTGCCCGCAAATCTCCCGGATTGCTGCTGATTAATGCCTCAACAGCTGGCGTGTCATAGTCAATATTTTCAGACTTCAAAACCCTTCTTGCAATGTTTCTAAGCGCATCTTTACTGGCTCTATCAAAATTAATAGTAGTTAGCAACCTCTGAAATCTATCTCTAGTAGAGCGCCAACTAGAGGACTTGCCCCAAAGTCCCATCACTTCATTGCAAGCAAGAATTACTGGCTGTTTGGTCTCAGAAAGTAACTTCAATAATTCTGCCTTGCCACCTGTGTCTCCCTTCAATTGAACCGTTTCTGACGAATCCAAGTTGACTTTGATGGCATCATTAATTCTTGATTCGCTTACGGAGCGTAGACCTCCAGACAAATGATCTACCTCATCAATCAGAATCAGTGTTTTTTTGTCATTATCTTCTGGATTGAAGAATAGTGACCTATGTGTTGCACCTTTGGTTGCCGCTTTCCTAATTGATGCCGCATTCCTAGCGTCAGATGCATTCAATTCGATGACATTCCAACCCATGTCTTGAGCAATTGCCCTAGCAACTGTTGTTTTGCCGACTCCTGGAGGTCCAACTAATAGAATAGCCTTATTCTTAGGTACACCCGTTTTCCAATCATCAAGCCATTTCCGAATCTTTTGACGCTGGGCTTCATTGCCCTCTAGATGGCTTTCTGATGTTGGACGATGTCGTTCAGTCCAATCCGAAACTTCAGCCATAAGTTTACGTTTGGTTGAAGGTTATTCAAGTTTGACAAACTAATCCTCATCGAATGAAGAAATTTACAATTCTGAAGCCTTTACACGCGTTTGTTCACCGGTATCACGGGTTCTTATCGTCACGGTATTATCCTCTAGACTTTGATGGTCGATAGTTACGCATACTGGAATTCCTATTTCATCAGCTCTTGCATAACGGCGACCAATCGAACCACTGGAATCATAATTCGAAACTACGCCAAACTTATTGTTTAGCATTGAATTCAAACTTCGTGCTAATTCACCCATGCCATCTTTTTCAAAAAGAGGTAAGACCGCATAATCAATAGGGACAACATTGGAATTTAGTTTCATTATTGTGTAACTTTCACCCTGCTTTTCACTTTCCTCATAAGCATGGTCAAGTATATGCCAAATTATCCTATCAATACCAAATGCTGGCTCAATGACATGTGGAATATACCATTCACCTGTGACCGTATCTGTTCGCTGCAGCCTCTTGACATGATTTTCCTGCACGGTTACATTCTCTCCATCGATTGTTATATTTACTGGGAAAGAAGTTTCCAATGGTAGTTCTTCGACCGCTATTTTCACTTTTCCTGCTAATGATCTAAATGCAGGTCCCGCAACTGAGCCATCAATTGTCCAGCCGTCGATTGCTATTTCTTTGGGTGTAGCAAAATCTCTTCTCGCTCGTAGAGATTTTCCTGTATATTTCTCGTGCGCTTCTAAATCATAACAGCCTCGATGTGCTATTCCTACACATTCTATCCACCCATATGAGCCGTGAATCTCTGCATCCCAGCAATCAGTAGCATAATGAGCCATTTCATTTGATTCGTGTTGTCTAAATCTAATTCTTGATGAATCGATACCCACATTGGTCAAAAAATCATAGGTTTTGGCGATAAAAAATCCAACTGTTGCGTGTCTAACCATGCCTGTTTCAATAGCATCAACTATGGAGATTGTAACTTCTCCCTCGTGCTCGCCAATCATGGTAAAATTAACATTTGACCAGTTTGAGAAATCATGCTGAATAGGCATTTCAGGATCTATGAAATACTCTAGTTCTGCCATATTAAACTCCCTTAGTCTAATCATTCCTTGACGAGGTGAAATTTCGTTACGATATCCTTTGCCAATTTGTATTGCACCAAATGGTAACTTTTCTCTAAAATGTCGGTATAATACTGGAAACGAGGTGAACATACCCTGTGCAGTTTCTGGTCTTAAAAATCCATCACGACCTGATGATCCTGCTCCAATTCTGGTATTAAACATCAAATTTTGAGCAGTAATGTTTGACCAATTATTATCTCCACAAGATGGACATGGAGGAGATTCTTTTGACAGTAATTCTTGAAGTTCGCTCTTGTTGAGAGAATCAGGATTCGGATGATAATTTTCCAATAATGTGTCAGCTCTACTGACTTCTTGACAAGACAGACAACTTGTCATAAAATCGGAAAATTCCCCCACATGACCACTTGCTTCAAGTACCTCAAATGGAGTTATTGTTGGACATGAAATTTCAGCAATATTACCCATAGAAATCCAGTGGTCGAGCCACATTTGATTCACTTTATTGCGGAGTCTACCACCGTTAGGTCCAAAATCATACAGACCCTTAGCACCCCCATGAATTTCAAAGGCAGGGAGGATAAAGCCTCGTCTTTTTAGCATGCCAGACAAACGTTCAAGCCTTGCTCCGGATTCTCCGCTCATCGCCCTTACCATGATAGTCGTGTAGTTTCTTACCTTTGAAATTGACCATTGATACGATTAAATTATTACCAATACGCATGGTTAAGAAGACCCTCCGATAGGGGTTGTCATGGGACAAGAGTTCGATTACGACGTAATAGTAATCGGCGGTGGCCCTGCAGGCAGTACTGTTGCTAGATATGCCGCACAAGGCGGCATTAGTGTTCTTGTAATTGATGCAAGAGAATCGATAGGCACCCCACTACAGTGCGGTGAACTAGTGCCGACAAATGATGAGATGCGTAGGCTATGTCCCGATGTCCCGGATATGGACGACTTATTCCAGACTCCGAAGCATGCAATTTCCCGTACATGTGACACAATGAATATAATCACGCCTTCAGGAAAATCGCTTTCCTACAAATTTGAAGGATTGATACTAAATCGAGTAGCTCATGACGAGGCTTTGGTTACTCTTGCCAAAGATTGTGGAGCAGAGTATTTAGTAAACTCATATGTTGAAAGTGTGGAAAAAAATACTGTAAAAATTCGCAACGGCAACACCTATACCGCCAAGGTTATCGTAGGGGCTGGAGGTCATAACGACCCAATACGAAGGAAATATTGGCAAGAAAAATCAGTTAATATTCCAGTCAAATTTGAACTAAAAGATGGGGATTATGGAGAGGCAGTTGAATTACACTTTGGTTCTATGGCGCCGGGCGGCTATGCCTGGATGTTTCCAAAATCAGAAGGAGCGAATATCGGTTTAGGAATACAGAAGAGTTTTGCCAAGGGCAAGTCATTGAATAAATACTCAAGTGAATTTATTGATAAATACACTGGAGATACTACATTCAAAGGCGCAGGATCATTGCCCATGTCTGGAACTATCAAGCGATTTGTCAAAGACAATTTCGTTCTTGTTGGTGATGCTGCAGGCATGGTATTACCATCTAACGGTGCGGGAATAACTATTGCCATGGTGGGTGGCAGAATAGCAGGACAAACTATCGCAGAGCATATATTGAATGGCACCCCACTAACGAATTATGAGAAAATATGGCAGCAACAAATGGGTCGAGTAATGAAGAACTCAAAGCGCTCATTCAAGATTGGCAGCCTAATGTTTAGAATGCCTGATAAATTACTCGATTTATTCTTCAATCGATTGACTAAAGGAATTGTTTGGAGAGCTGTTACTTGTCGCAGGATGTTTTGGATATTCTAACCCAAAACAAACCATTAGGTATTAGCGATGTGAATTAATTGCAATAAAGGCGAAGTTTTCAAGTAGTTGTTGCATTCACTGCGAACCACTGGGATTGTGGAATAAAATGGTAAAGATTGAGTATCTTGATAATCCATTGGATACTGATAATCTTCTATCTATGCTTTGCCAACCAGTAAGAAATTGGTTCAAAGACAAATTTCCTGATTTTACTCGCCCACAAAAACTAGCGATTCCCGCGATTATGGATAAAAAGCACTTGCTGTTGTGTTCTCCAACAGGTTCGGGAAAAACACTTACTGCGTTTCTAACTGTTATCGATGAGTTGGTAAGAAAAGCATTGGATGGTAAACTGCAGAAAAAAGTTCATTGTGTTTACATCTCGCCAATTAAGGCACTGGCCAATGATATCCAAAGAAATCTCATTGGACCACTAACTGAAATTTCTGAAAATTATCTTCCAGACCGAGCCCAGGAAATTAAGGTTGGACTAAGAACGGGGGACACACCTCAATCTGAACGTCAAAAGATGTTGAAGCATCCACCACACATTCTAATTACCACACCTGAAAGTCTTGCTATAGCTATTACTTCTCCAAGATTCCAACCAATTGTCAGTGAACTCGAATACATGATTGTAGATGAACTGCATTCCTTGGTACCAACAAAAAGAGGAGTTCATCTCGGACTTACCTTATCATATCTTGATACACTGCTCCAAACACCGGTTCAGAGAATTGGAATTTCTGCAACTATGGAACCACTTGAAAAGGTTGCACAGTACTTGGTTTCTAGCGACGATCGAGAAAGTAGAGGCGAAGAAAGCCATGTTTGCATAGCGAAAGTATCTGGTTCTAGAGAACTAGACATGGACATAATTATTCCAGACAATAGGTTTAGCGATTTGTCGGTGATGAAGGTTCTTGAGAAAAATATTGAAGTCATAGCCGATTTAATTGCGGCTCATACGACAACACTAGTTTTTGCCAATACTAGAAAAATGACTGAAACATTAGTCCAAAGGCTACGCCCCCATCTTGGAGATTTAATTGCCGGCCATCATGGCTCCATGGATAAAAAAATTAGGTTAGATGTTGAGAAACGATTGAAGCATGGTCATCTGAGGGCGGTTGTAACATCATCATCGCTAGAAATGGGTATAGACATTGGCTCAGTTGACCTAGTGATTCAAGTTGGAAGCCCGGGAGACATAGCCACTGCTCTACAACGAATAGGTCGTGCAGGCCACCATGTTGGCGGCATACCACGTGCTAGATTCCTACCTACCAGTGTAGATGACCTAATTGAATTAGCAGCATTACAATCTGCCATCCAAAAAGGTGAGATGGATATTCTACACTTCCCGGAAAATTGTTTAGATGTTGTTGCTCAATTTATGATTGGGTTGGTTATAATTAACCAAATTGATATTGATGAAGCATATGAAGTAATAGTAAACGCTTGGTCATATCGTAACTTTGAGTATGATGATTTTATTGAAGTTCTAGACATGCTCGAAGAAGAACGTCGTGTGTGGGTGGACTGGGAAGAAAACATCTACGGGAAACGTGGGTATTCTCGTATGATCTATTATACTAATATTGGAACCATAGCACCAGATAATTCCTACTTAGTGTTTAACGCAGAAGGCTCGGTTCTCGGCCAACTGAGTGGCTCATTCGTATCTAATCTACGCAGCGGTGATGTAATTCTTCTTGGTGGTTCAACCTATCGAGTCACTAATATTCAAGGCACAAGGGTTAACGTGACTGCTGTTACAGGATATAGACCAACCGTGCCATCATGGTCAGGTGAGGCTCGCTCTCGCTCGAGAGAATTGTCCAGTGCTTTGCTAGAATTAATCGGGCATTGCATAGTAGCACTCCGTAAAGAAATGGACCCAAGAATGATTTTGGCAGATGCATATGGATTATCAAATATTGTTGCCAATTCTATTGCGAGGCATCTTGAAGAACACTCAATCGATTCATTCCAGGTTCCTGATCCAAATAGGATACTAGTTGAACAAATTATTAGCGGCGGTCACCCAACTTACATGATTACAACATGTAGGGGTAGAGGATTCAATACTGCTCTTGGATATTTCTTGGCTGGTTTAGCTGAAGCCAACGGCATAAGTGTAATTGAAATGTCATTTGACGAGAACGGTCTGTTGCTGAGAACTTCACAAGAAATCGAGCCTAGAGATATGTATGACTCATTCAAAAGTCAAAACCATATTGAAGTTATTGAAAGATACATAATTAATACGCAGATTTTTGCTAAGCGATTCAAAGAAGTTGCCGGAAGATCACTAATTATTCCCAAGAGAATTGGTGCCGATGAAATAAGTCCTCAAGTATTTCAACAAAGAGCTGACGCTTTACTCAATAAACACAGAACAATCGAGGATAGTCTCTTGATGCGTGAGGCTAAGAACGAGATTATGTTTGGCGATATTGACCTAAATAGCCTAAATGACTTCCTCGAACTTTGTATTCAAGGTGAGGCAAGAATTGTTCACCAGAAGATGACAATTCCATCTAGACTTGGAATGTCATTATTCATGTCCGCTTTTGAGGACTTGATGTCCATGAAAACCCGTGCATTCTTGGTCAAGGATATCGACCCAACCATCTTACAAAGATTACTGGGGACGAGAAGTCTTGCTACCGAACTATCCGAGCAAGAATTGAATGAATATTATCTCAACAAAGCACCGATTCCAACCGATTCTTCAGGCTTGTTGAATCTAATGTCTCACGGAGGTGGATTAGAGAAGTCGTTTAATAATCCGCTTTACAAGGAGAAATTGCAAAATATTGACATAGAGATTATGCGAGAATGGGTGCAAGATTTATGTCAAAATGGCGAAATTGTCAAAATTAGAAATACCGGCTCTGTAGAACTTGACGAAAAATGGTTTACTCCATACATGGCAGAAATCCATGGAACTCTCGGTTGCTTAGCCACAAATGGTGGTAAAGATGTCAAGGATTTGAGAGATCTTCTGACTGAGGGGATGGAATATGAAATCGCGATAGAATATGACGGTCTAAAGCCTACTAAGTGGAAAACAATGAAGATTAGTGACCCACATGTTGCAATGCGAGTCAAAATCATCGAAATGCTGGGCAGTGAAGGTCCAAAAATGGCAGATGAAATTGAAACACGTTTACCATTTTCAAAAGAACTTGTTGATCGAATACTACACGAATTAGAATCTAGAAATGTAATCTCTGTAGGATTTTACAAGCAAACTGACGAGGCAGAATACATACTCAAAATTGACGAGCACCGTCTAACCGGTGGGGAAGAAGAGGTTGTAGAATATCGCTGGGTTCAAAATATGGTATTCGACAAATCTTTCTCGAAGTATGAGGACGGGTTTTCTGCATTTGACTCCCATGTTATTTTCCAAAAGCAGCAAGAATTACTATACCGTGTGGACCAGTTCAGATTCAAAGACTGGAAAGATTTGCAGATGGATTCAGATGTTATTATGGGCCGTTTGCTTCACAACCGAATAGGCTATACAACAAAGAAAAACATCCCCATGCTTCTTGGTTTGAAACCAGAACCTTGGATTGGACCAATGGAAGAACAGTTGCTGGAGAAGATTCCACCTGGGATAAATGTCACTAGGCAAGAAATTATGCAAGACTTCCCAAAGGGAGATGAGTTCAAATCTCTCCAGAGAGACCTCAAGAGGGCGCTTGATAATCTTGAACGTCAAATGTTGGTAGTAAAGCAATTTGAAGACGTGGCCGGCAGAAGGAGGAAGTTATCACTCTTCCACAGGGTTCACGGTGTATACAAACCAACTAGCTTCGAGGATTCTCTTGTTGATGTAGTAAAACGCTTAGGACCAGTAAAATCTCATACACTCAGATTCTTTGTCACTAAATCATATGAAGATTTGACAGTTGCTTTGATGAATTTAGAAAAATCCGGGAGGATTGCAAAGGTAGTCTCTCTTGTTCCAGAGCCTGAGGCATTCTATTGCATGCCTGAAGAAGTTGAAAAATTAAAGCGTCCTAGTAGAGAAGACGGCAAATTGAGAATCCTTACTCAATCTGACCCCTATGTATCTAGATTTATCTGGGAGGTTAGAAGTATCTTAGACAGAGGATGGTACCTCCCTGTTTTCAAAGGAGTTGATCCTATTGGAAAGGTCTTGATGTTCAAAGTTAATGATTACTTAGAGGTCAAAGATTTGCACATTCCAAACGCGTACATTGAAGAATTTTGTCAAGCATTTTCTGTACTGTTAGATAACCACTCTGACCAACTTGTCGATGTTGCCGTGTTAACCAATTTCAATAGTGAACCTGTATCGCAATTAGAACCTGAAACAAGAAAATATCTGGAAGATATTGGTTTCAAACTTACTGGAGAGCGAATGATACGTGGTGGAATTGTTGATCCACAACCAAGGGAAATTGCAGAGAGAGCGTTGTTCCATCGCCACTTTCTCCATCAAAACACGCGCCTAGAAAATGAAGTAATTGCTATGAGAAAAATTCCAGAAGTAAGGGACGACTTTGCGTTGCGTGGACGCTGTGAAGTGTATCGAGCAGATCTAAAAAGCATGGCAAGTGCTAACAGATTGCATCAAGGAGTTAACCTACGCGGGCATCAAGTTTGGGCAACTTACGAACATTTCCAAGATTTACTTGTCATTCGTGGAATTCCTGCTGAAGAAGAACTATTGGATATTGTTGACTTCTTTTCGACAAATTCAGACCCAAATATATTCAAAGAAAGACATGCACTGTCACAATCTGAATTCCGTAAATTAATCCAGCCACTGATTAGAACTGGTCATATTGTTCAAGACTTTAGAGGTGGATTTAGAACAGTGGCACCAAATTTATCAATTGACCCTATTGAATTGCGTAAGGAATACTTACGTAAGATGGTAAAAGAATACCCAATAATTACGCTTAAGCAATTCATGAGATTGGCTGGGACACCCTTTAAACCAGAGGAAATTAAATCTGTGTTAAACTCGTTTGAAGAAGATGGCACCTTAATCAAGGGCTTCTTAATCGAAGATTTACATGAAGTATGCTGGGGCCGTAAGGAATTACTTGATGAGGCCAAAGATATACGTCCAATAAGGGATTTTGTTCTACCTCCTAGTGACCCCATTTCACCATACTTTGCTGATGTATTAAAGGAAAAATTTGGCTTTGGCTCGGCATATTTGGTATTCAAGAATGCTGAACCTGTTGCGGCATTCAAAGCCAATACTCGAAACAAGATAATTGAGGTTAAAGATTACGAAGGTTCCGAAAAAGGTTGGAGAATCGTGAAAGAGTTTGCTTGGGAACATCAAATGCCACTTGAAACCGAGTTAAGAATCGGTGGAAAGAAGATGAAAAGATAGTCAAATCATGTCACCACTACATTTTAATGGGGCCAGCAATAGCAACCATCGTTATCATGCAGACTTACATGAAATCCATTTCGCTAGTTTTGCTATTTATTGTTTCATTATCCGCTCCTGCCTTATCAGGCAATGCTTCCGGACAATCAACCTCTGAGATAGAAGTACTACATACTGCAATAAATCCTTACAACAATAAAACATATCATCTTTTGAGTGAGGGTTCATGGACAGATTCTGCCGAAGTTGCCCGAGCTCTTGATGGGTTTTTGACGACAGTTGATGATAGTCAAGAGAATCAATGGATTTACGAAACATTTGCTGATTTTGACGGTCAATCTAGACACCTTTGGATTGGCTTGTCTGATGCTAATCAAGAGGGTGAATATCGGTGGCACGATGGCACACCGTTTCATTATCGAGACTGGGGCCAGGATCAACCATCTGCAAACGGTGCAGAAAATTATGTCCACATTGCAGGAACAAACATGGGCAATATTATGCCTGGGACATGGAATGATTTAGACAATGATCCGCAATATTTTCCCGTTTACGGTGTTGTTGAAGTTGGCGATGCTGTTGATTATGCGCTAAGGTTTGACGGTAATGATGATCAAATAGTTATTGATGAAGAGATACCGAGCATAACAGGTAATATCACAATTACTGCAAGGATAAATTCTCCAGACAATAGTGGTTTACAATTCATAACGATGCTTGGAGATTATGGTTGGGGATTGTACATAAATAACGGTCTAGTGTCTTATTCAAGCGAATATTCAATCTCACGACATCCGACATCAAACATGTCAATTAATGAAAATGTGTGGACAGAAATTACCGTACAAATAGAAGAAGGAGTTGGCGGATATTTCTTGATTGATGGTGTTCCTGCTGGAGAAATTACTTCCACTGAGGCAAATATACCACAAGGAGATTTTGGCTCTAATGATTGTTATCAATCAGGAGAGGACTGCGATGAACTATATATCGGCAAAATGGGTGCTGGTTGTGATTGTAACTATTTTATGGGTATGATTGATTCAGTCTCGATATCAAACCAAGATCATACGTTGGACTGGACATTCCTCGAAGGTGAAGGGTCAATTACCAATGATGAGTCAAACCAATATCAGGGTGAAATAATTGGCGCATCTTGGGTTATGCCAGATGGCACCATTGTCGCTCAAGCAATCCAGTTGTTTTCAGATGAGACATATTTTGATATTTCAGGTCAACCAGGTGACCAACTATTGTTCTTCATAGAAATCGAAGAATATACTAGGAATCTATACATCGATGCGTACATTGACTATTGGAATTGGGAAGAGTGGGGAAATTACAATTTTGATGCTTACTTTGGACACAACTACATACCAAACTCGTGGCAACATGATGACATTAGAGAAGATAATTATGACTACATGTGGATGGATTACATGTGGCCTGATGAAGGCGTTTTGTGGATGGTCATAGTTCCTAAAACAGAAATTGATTCTATGTCAATTTACACCTACATGGAAATTGCCGACCCCCCACCTTCACTAGATGAGATGACTGAATTGGTTAATGAAATTCCCGTAACAGGACAAAAAATCGATGCTGGTAGAGGTGCTTCTGATGAAGACAGAGTACTCTATTACTACGTTAATGTCACTGAGAACTTGTCAGCTCTGACAGTGAAAACCTATGGTGGTACAGGGAATGTTAACCTTGCAATCCAAAGCAAAACTGTGCCTGACCCCTTTGACTCTTTTTGGGGTTGGGAAGAACCATGGTTTGAAGACTTTGACGATGTTGGCGTAATCGGTGATTTTGTTGATGCTGGAACTCAATCAGATTGGTCATCGGGGCCAGGTAATGAACACCAAGTGAGTCTTTACAATGTCAAACCCGGGATATACTACATCACCGCATATACATACGGCAAGACCAACGATTTCACTATCGTTGCATCAATGTCCTTTGAGCCACAAAATGTTGAACCAGAAGATGCAATTGAACTAACGCCTGGTATTGCTTATGGTCCATTAAGTGGTTACGATGGATTAAGTCAATATTTCAAAATCAATGTTCCAGATGGTACCGAAAGACTAGAAGTCGATTTATCTCAAGGCTTTGGCGAAGCATCCCTTTACATGAAGTTAGCTAATTCTCCGACTAACAGTGATTTCACCTACAAAAGCAATAGTCCAGGTGCTGGTGACAAAATCGGATTTAATGACCCTACTCCCGGAATGTGGTATATTCTTCTGGATACCGAGATGGTTTTTGGTGATGTTAAGATTACCGCTTCCTTCGAAGATAGATATGTTTGGGATTATGATGGAACTCCCATTCAATTATTCAATGGCGAAGAGATTACTGGAATTGAGGCTCCAACTGGCGAATCATTGAGTTTCTTCATAGAGTTAGAGAAGCCGGGTGATTACTTAATTATACAAACCTATGGTGGAAGTGGCGACCTTGTCATGACTGGAACTGGCAATGTAATGTTCTTGGACTTTGATGATTTCTTTGACTTTTTCGAAGATGACATATTCATGGAAGAATCTGGAAGACAAAGGCCTGGAGGAAATTTTGACTCTGAAGAAGCTGTCATTAGTTCGGACGGTTTGGGAACTGAACAGCTAATTTACGTAGACTTGCCAGCAAACGGGAGATTTGACATTACTGTAGAAGCAATCGAAGGTTTTAGCGATGTGACAATTATTGCAAGCTGGGAATATTCGGACTTTATTGACCCAATTGAAGAGCCCGAAAAACCAGAAGAGCCTGTGGTAAAGCAAACTTGTAGGGACGTGGCTGATAGAGAGATGACGAGTAAAGATTTAGATAAAAATGGTGTATTGAGTGAAGAAGAACTCAAAACTATTCTTATCAATGGGAAAAATATCCAGTTCTCTACTACCGATATGAATAAAGATGGTGAGATCGAATTCGCTGAACTATTACAGGTTTCATGTCAATGCGGTAATGAGTTAGAAAATGTCTTCTCTCAACTATCTCCAAACAATGCAGATTTAACTATCGAAATATTATCCTCTCAAGTATATGAAAACGAGTTCAATTTCTTTGAGATTGATGCGAATTCAAATTTGAGAATTTCTCGTTCTGAAATAGACATCTTGATATTATTGTGTGAAACTACATTCGATGCTTTTGACGGTGATGGAGATGGTGTTCCTGATATCAACGATGCCTTCCCTAATGACCCCGATGAGTCTAAGGATACGGATGGCGATGGTGTTGGAGATAATGCTGACCTTGCTCCATCAGTTGCAAATGATTTGATCTACTCGGCAGGAGCCATTTTAGCAATTGGATTACTAGCAATGCTAGTACTTGTCTCTCGCAGTTCAAAGGGTGATAGAAGTAATAGCGATTGGGACACTGATAAGCAATACAACCTTGCTGAGCAGATGCTAAACCTACAGAACACTTCAAACCCCGTGCAAGAGCCAATTCCAATAGTCCAAGATTCATTCAATTACGAAAATGAAATTATGCAAGACAGCCTTGTAGAATCTAACCCTTCAAATAACGATAATTTATTCGAGCAACTTTTGAGTCAACCAGAATCCCCCCCAAATCAACTTCTTGGAATGATTGATAGTAACGGGATTGAAGTTATCGAATATCCTATGGGCTCAGGAATAAAGTGGCAGAGAAACAATGCAGAGCAGCCATGGCAGCGATTTTGATTAGCCACGTTTCTTTGGTTGCATAATGCCTAGTGGCTTGAGCAATCGAACAATGTGTCTATGTAATTCCGGAAGTATTTCGAACATTATCAGTGCCATGAAAAACATCGCAAAAAGAGAGACAAATCTCGCAGCATAATTATGACCAAACTCGAACACATTCATCCCATAGAATGACCAGGTAGTGTAGGTTTGGTGCATCCATATCAATCCAACATTTCGGAAAATATTCAAAATATGTATTACAGGTATGGTAAACAATATTGCCCGAATTCTACGCTTCCAATCTAAATCAAGTACTGCAATAGCACCGATAAATATCACCATAGACTGAAGAGCAGTACATGCTAAAACAAAATTTATCCCAATAAATGTTCCATCGGACATGACAAGTTCAGTTTGGAATGGAAATTCGCCAATTGTTTCTGCACTGAACCAACGATTACCATCCCAATCATCCCACAACACTCTTCCCGATGAGGTTTCAACCCATGTATCACCTAATTCAATATCGCCTGTACCGGATAAACGATAGAACAGAGCAACTTGGTATGCTACGAACCATATTGCCAAAACATTTAGCCATGGAACGTGAGAAATTAACAGATATGGCCCTCCTGCATAAGCCATAGAACCCCTAGCCCAATTTAGCGCACTGCGGGCTTTTTGATCTGAAATATTGTTTTCCCAACGGGCAATTCCTATCGTGAGAGGTAATGCAGATAAGCTCATGACCGTCAATATCAAATCGCCTTTTGCTTGGTAGCCCCACGCACCATAGAAAAAATAACATCCAACTAGGATCCAACCAACTTGGGCTATTCTAGTTGATTCTTTATCTCTCATATGCCAAGAGATGGCTAGCGACACAAGTCCAATGGCACCAATCAATGGTACTACCGACTCTATCTCCATAACTTGCCCAGTAGGTGGTTGAACTTCAAAACTTGCATTAAATGCAAAATAACTTCAATGGTTAGTTACAGCCAGTCATATGGAGGGGGCGATAGTTGAGGTATCTCAAACAAAATTTCCCTCTAACACAATACCAAACGGTTCAATAGCCTATCTAGATAGAGATGGAGTAATTAATATTGGTAGTCCAAATTATATCAATAATCCAGACGAATTAATTCTACTCGAAGGGGCTGCGCATTCAATTGGAGAACTGAAGCGTAGTGGGTTTTTCACTTGTATAGTAACTAACCAATCAGCAATTTCGCGTGGTTTGTGGAATGAATTACGACTAACAGAAATTCACTCAAAAATGCAAGAATTATTGCTAATAGAGGACAAAGATGCACACATTGACCTCGTAATTACTTGTCCACATCGACAAATAGATCGCTGTAATTGCCGAAAACCCATGCCAGGGATGTTGCATTTGGGTCATGCCCAACTTCGAGGTAATCTATCCCTTCAAAATGGATTGAATGTCAATGTAACAATCCCAAAAGAAGTTACACGGGTAAATTGGTGGAAAGATAAGCCACTGCCATTAAATCAACTTG
>CALDPP010000205.1 GCA_937911345.1 uncultured euryarchaeote
TATCCAAAAGACTCCACACCTGGATGTACTACCCAGGCTTGTGACTTCAGAGATTCAATGACTCGCCTCAACAAGGATGATTATGTCGTTCTAGGCGTTTCCAAAGACTCAGCAAAATCTCACGATAAATTCATTGCTAAGCAGGAGCTGAATTTCCCTTTGCTGATGGATGAAGATTTATCATTGCACGAAGCATTTGGGACATGGCGAGAAAAGAGCATGTACGGCAAGACCTACATGGGAACTTCTAGATCCACTTTCGTTATTGGCAGTGATGGAATCTTGAAGTGGGTTGGGTATGGCGTAAGAGCAAAAGGCCATGTTGACAAGGTTATGAATGAATTAAGTATTGAGTGAGGCGATTGCTTGGCTAAGGACTCAACACCTAACGACAGGATTGAGTTACCCAACAACAGCGTTGCATGGGCACCGTGCAAGATAGGCTCAGGATTAACCAACGGCGCAAATTGCTCTATTGGCGCCCTAGCCCACATTGGCAGAGATGTCTCGATGGGCAATAGTTGTAGAATTCAAGGCGGTGCTTACATTGCTGACCTGTGCATCCTTGGTGACAGGGTGTTCATTGGACCCAATGCAACCCTACTGAATGATCGCTATCCGCCCTCTGGCAACAAAGAGCTGTGGCAACCAATTACAGTCAAAGACGGCGCAGTTATTGGTGGCGGCTCCACCATAGTGCCGGGTTGTGATGTTGGGGCTAATGCTGTATTAGCCGCTGGAGCAGTATTGACCAAATCCCTGCCAGATGGCGAGGTATGGGCTGGAAATCCAGCAACTTATCTAATGACTAGAGAGGAATATGATAACAAGCGCTAATTAATTTGCACAGTTTGGAGGTGATTGAATGGATAGAAAAGCAGTAGTAGCCGACTTTCTCACCAAGTGTATAGATTACGCCTATGCCTCCATAGAGCGAAAGAGGAAACGTGGCGAAGATGGCTTAATTCCTGCATGGGAATCCTACATCGAATTTACTCAGCACTCCATCGACGAGATACATAGCGGTAAACTAGATTCATGGTTTGAGCGAGAAACTCGAACGGATTTGAGTGATGCTAAGCGTATTGACATAATGGACATGGACCATAAACAGCGATCAGCTTGGCTGGCAGGCATAGTATCTCCAAGGCCGTTGATTTTGGCCTCTACGGTGGATGAAAACGGCATCAAAAACCTAGCACCACTAAGTTCTGTCATGGGCGTTTCAAACACACCGCCGCTGTTCATTGCTTCATTTAGCAAAAATAAGCGCAAGGAATATCGTGGCACATTAGTCAACATGCGCCAGACAGGGAAAGCAATTCTTCATGTCATGCCAAGCACCTTGCAGGCAGTTGATTGGATTGACATGGCAGGTAGTCCGATACTCCCAGAGCAAAGCGAATGGGATTTGATTGATATCACTCCACATGATGAAAATGATCTACTAATCAAACAAGCAATTGCCGCAATTGAGGTTGATTATATTGAAGAAAAAGAACTACCAGGCGCTGTTGCTAGACTTGCGGTCATGAAAGTCAAGCATATTTGGACCTCTAGTGATAAAATTCCAACAACCGGACTAGATGTTTTGACCCAGCATGGAATGGACAACATAATGGCAGCTCCGGATGGTTGGTCAAAAAAAGTGGACAAACACTACGGGCCTAAAGAGTGATAGAATCCCACATCATTTTCAGTCCCTCATCAAGTGATACGGTTGATTGCCAACCGAGAACTTGCTTACTATTGCTGATATTGGGCAATCTACGTTTTACATCTCCATGATAGCCATCGCCGAATGAAACCTCAACTTTGTCGCCGAATTTAGCAATTCTTTCTGCTAAATCAATGATTGATACTTCTTCAGTAGAACCTATGTTGAATACTTCGCCGGTTGGTAAATCTTGCATACCGGCCTTGACAAATCCATCCACTACGTCTTCAATCCAGGTGAAACTTCGTGTTTGGCTACCATCTCCGTGGACATTTAGTTCGCTCGATTCAATTAATTGCTGGAAGAACATGGCGATTACTTGGCCATATTCATCACCATTTAATCGAGGGCCATAGGCGTTAAACGGCCTAATTATTTGAACATCCAAACCATCTCTTGCCGCATGTTGACAAGCAATTTCACCGAGATATTTGCTACCGCCGTATGAATGTCTTTGATGGGCTTTGGGGTCAGTAAATACCATTGCATCTCCGTCAGTCAATGGTTGTGACAATGGTTCTCCAAATGCTTCAGGTGATGAAGCAAAGACATACTTGGCATCATGAGCCATCGCCAGTTCTAATGTCCTAAGGGTCCCGTTAACATTGACATCAATTACCGAATGCGCTGCTTCATGAAACCACTTTGTACCGTTTATTGCGGCGAGGTGGTACACTAAATCTAAGCCCCCTAAGGCTTCGACACAAGCGTCTAAATCATCAACATCCCTAACATCGCCCGCATACAAAGCAAAATTTTCACTGCCTAAAATGGATTCAAGATTTGCTTCACTCCCACGAAACATTGAGTCTAAGGCGACGACTCTGTTGCCCATAGCAACTAATTTTTCACAAAGTGATGAACCGATAAATCCAGCTCCACCAGTGACTAATATTCGCATATCAGACATACTAATCGACTCGCTCTAATACTGTCAGAGTTACATCATCCCCAACCTTGCGCATTTCTACTAGATCACCCGTATTTATCTCCATACATGGGTCGGACTCAAAGCCGTGCGCATATGGCAAGTCAAGTAATGAGCATGCTGGAATAGTCAGTGAGCATACATCACGGTTGACAATTCCCTTTGGCCCTTTGCCGGTGTAAATTAGCCCCATCAGCACATATGGTGCTACAGTCGAGCCAGAACCCTTTGGATAGATTAGAATGGTATCTTCGATGGCTTGTCCATCTAGCGGGTGACCAACCTCTTCGATAACTCCAGAGTCACGATTGACATACCCTAAGTAAGTGATTGCGACATCTGTTGACATTGCCCTACCTGTGATAGTGAAATCTCCTTGAGAAGAAAGTCCGTTACCAATTGCATTATAATCACCAGTCTGTTGTACCTTCGAAGATTGGTGTTGTGGTTGTGCCTTTGCAGAAATGGTCGGCCTTTCTCCGGCAGACAAACTGGGATCGAAGGCGTGAGCAACACAATCTTGAATCGTCATAACACTGGTTGGAATTCTGTTTAGACCACTGGTCAGATAATGTTCAGCTTTCAGTGAATTAGTTAGTAGGTGGTTGTAATGTTGACGATTATATGGGGTAACCTCGGGACAGGTGTCTTGTAGAATTACCACCCCTGCATCCTCTAACAAATCGATGCTTCCATCATCCACGGCTAACTGATAGTTCTCACCGCTGGTAAATAGCCACAGTCTGTTGTTTGGAATTTTTGCTCCCATTTCTGCGTACGAGCGAACAGCAGATGCCGTGCGTCGAATTTCCTCAATGCTTGCTTGAGGGCAGCCAATGACTACCAAATCAACTTGACCTTGTGGCGCTAAATCTTGATAGCGTTGTGCTAAATCATCAGCAGTAAATTCCAATACTCCTGCCCAACCTGATTCCGGCTCTAACCAATTACCATCTGCATCTTTTGCTAGTGGAGGTTCAGCACTATGACCTTCAGCCCAGAGCATGGGGCAACCATAATTTGCTGCTGCTGCGGTTAATGCCTTCTTACTAGCAAAAGAAACATGCTCCGGCATACCACGAATGAATGGCATCGGCCCCCAAGACAAATCCCAATCTGGCCTTACCTGCTTGCCAATCCAATCACCGAGGATCGACCAATCAGCCAGGTCGTTTAACTCACAAGAAATGTTGACCAATATATTCGGCATTCTATTGCTATCTAGGTGTAAGCCCCACTTTGGCGCATAACCGGTTAATGCGGTTGCTAAGGCAGAAAGACCAGACTCTCTATTTGTGATTAATGAGGTCCAAGAATTGGAAAAGCAAACTGCGTTTGATTCCGCCCATGACGCGATACCTGACTCAAGTTCTATGCCTCGGTCATACGGTGTACAAGACAATGTCGCCTCGATACCAAGTCGTTCGTATGCATGAATAATTTCGAACTGTTGCTCTAAAAAATCTGGCCAATCAATATCCATCTCCTGCATTTTTTCCTTATCGCAGCCTGCTGAATTGAGGGTCGTCGTGATGGCGACACGCCCGTCTTCATCATCTGATAAATCAGATAAAAACCGGCGCAGTCCATGCCCGCCAGTAATCACTGAAACGCCTGACACGTGGGCATTATCAACCTCAACAAAGCCATCCGCATTGGCAATTTCTGCTAAGTCCACCACCAAACGAGCAGCCTTTTGTCGCGTCTTACCTTCCTTGCCTGCGAGTTGTGCAGCCAGCCTACTAGGTAAGTCCATGAGACTCGGGTGTACTAACTATCTCATGAACTAAACCCCTAACAGATTGGTTTAGTTGTTGATTGAACCGGAAGTTTTGATATCTTTGAGGTTTAGAGGTATCATCATGTCTAATAGTTCTCAAGTTGATGAGATTAGTTCTATTGCAGGAGAACCTGCTGCTAGTTCACCAGTGAAACCTGTACCGCCGCTAGACGGTCATGAAATATACGAACAGGTAGAAGATAATGACATACAACCACGGAATAGAAAAGTAATATTGGTCGTTCAAACCATCACCATAATTGTCGCATTGATACTTTCTGCTTACTCATTTACCATAATCGAATCATTAGATTCTTCATCAAATTCTGGAGCTGACGCCACTGAGGTACTGGTGCGAACTGCTGGACGTGAAGCAGACCACATCTGTACCGAAGGAGGTGCTGATATTTTCATTGGTAATGATGTAAATGATAATGGAATCTTGGAGGAGGATGAGGTCACATCAACTACGAGATTATGCCATGGAAAAGAAGGCCTATCAGGACCTCAGGGTGCTACTGGACCTAATGGTTTACCGGGGATAGACAGTTTAGTCAATACCACAATTATCGAGCATGGTAACGAGTCCTGTGCCAACGGTGGCATTTTGATTGACACCGGATTGGACCTGAACAACAATGGCACCTTAGACAAGGAAGAGATTCAAAATTCCGAATTCATCTGTAATGGCATGATTGGCATCAACGGCATCAATGGTATTGACGGAGTCAGTGGTCATTCCGCATTAGTAGACAGATTAACTCCACCACCATACCTTTGTTCCAATGGAATTGTGATTAATTTTGGAGTTGATGATGGGAGTGGCGATGGCATCGCCGATGATGGATTAATGCATGATGATGAAATTGTAGAATCTCTGAAAATCTGTAGTGAGCCTTTGAATTACGGACCGATCTCCGATTTCAGTGTTGGTTTAACAAATGGTCTCTCTAGTTCATGCTCGGAGTTTGCTTGGTCAACGACCCACAGTATGCTAATTACTGCAGGAAGTGATAGTGCTACAGGCTGTGAATTATGGACAAGTGAAGGTACCATGTCTTCGACTAACCAACTAATCGACATCAATCCAGGTAGTGCAGATTCCAGCCCGGGATTACACCTAGGTTTCACTTCAGTGTTCTTGAACGGTGAGGAATCGTGGATGTTTGATGCTAATAGCGGAGTAAATGGCCGTGAACTGTGGATTACCAACTTAACAGTAGGTGGCACTCAACAACTAACTGGATATAGTGGAGACGGCATCATAGCTGATTCGGTTTCAGTCAAATGGATGGATGGACTGATATTTTCGGATTCAAACTTTGATTTGATGTGGACCGATGGACAGACTGTGTACAATCTGTTTGATGCACCATTCTTTGAGTTACCAACTCAGCTCACCTTAGATATAATCCAAGCCAAGTTTTCAACGCATACACAAACAACTTTTGCGGTCGATCAATCGGGTATTTGGCTGTCTGGAATTCATGACGACATTGGCTATGAAATGCATTATCTGAGTAATGAGGGTGAATTTCTATCATGGGATTTGAACACCTTTGAGGATAGTACGCCAATGTCGATCCTACCATTTGGCGATTACGCCATTGTAGTTGCTGATGATGGTATCAGTGGAAGGCAACTGGTAGAATTAAGCTCCTCAGGCAGCCATACATGGCTTACCAGCATGACTTTGCAAAGCAATGGCAACCCACCAACCAATGTTGGAGAAAATCTCGGACTGAATCTATTGGACGGTAAGATAATCTTTGACGCCCAAATTTCTGCAGTAGATCCGACGATTTGGAGTTATGATTTGGAGAATGGCAACCTTGTAGAATTATCCAGTTTGGTGGTAGCACCAAGTGAACGAGTCGATGCAGTATTACTAAACGGCAAGTTGTGGTTTGATTGTATCACTGGGTCCACGGCAGAAGAACTGTGCATGAGCGACGGAACTACTGCAGGTACCAAAGTGATTCATGAATTCCAACCGGGC
>CALDPP010000206.1 GCA_937911345.1 uncultured euryarchaeote
TAGTTGCGGTAATCGTATACATTGTTGGTGTTAATTGCAAAGTTGTCGGTGTTCCGCTGATTACGCCATTATTGAAGGTCAAGCCGCTAGGCAGACTTGGTGAAATTGACCACGTAGTCGGTGCACCAATAATTCCATTCGCTGCATTATTGACTTGGAAGAATCCACTCATGCCAGATGAGCTTGCTGCTGAGAAGTATAAATCATCACCAACTTGAATGAAATCCCACGGTGTGCTTCCACTAGAACCTAGAAGAATATCATTGACTAGTACTGTTCCAGTTGCTGTACCATCGGTTCGCCATAACTCATACCCATTTGTTCCATCATTTGCCCGGAAGTAAACCACATCGCCCATAACGAAGAAATCTTGTGGAGTAGAGCCGGACGATCCAGGATTGATATCTTTCAATAGATGTGTGCCTGCTGTAGTTCCATCAGTAATCCATAATTCTGGACCTGTCGAACCGCCATTGGCAACAAATAACATGTAATCGCCAAATACCTGGAATTCGGTTGAACAAGTATTGTATTGTGTTCCAGTACAGAAACCGCTGTTGGCGCCAGAGCTTGATGGATTGACATCTTTGACGAGCATGATGTTGGTTCCGTCTGTCTTCCATAATTCATATCCAGAAGCCCCGATGCCTTGGCGGACAAAATATAATTCATCATTGAACACTTGCATCGGAGTGTAGCCATTGGTGGTTCCTGAAATGAATTCAGTAGTTCCTGCTGCGGTTCCGTTAGTTTGGTAGATTTTAGCTAAATTGTTGCTGTCAAAGTACAACCAATCGCCAAATACAGTTAGATGGCGCGGATTTGTATGCAATGGAATATTGAAGTTTGAACCTGGTGAGAGATCAACCACCATTTGCCATGTAGTACCGTTCATTACGAAAAGTTCACTTCCGGCTGATGAATCATAACCTGAGCCATATATACTACCATTATATTCAACCATTCCACTAAATCCACAATTAAAATTATAGCCGCATGTACTGCTGATTTGTGTTGTACCTGCTGTTGTTCCATCGGTTTTCCAAATTCCGTTGTGAGCACTACTAGTTGAAGCACTGAAGTATAATGTCTCACCAATAGTAAAGAAATTTCTTGGGTTACTAGAGGATGAACCACCTCGTATATTCTTGACTAAAGCAGTACCAGCATTGGTTCCGTCACTCTTCCACAATTCATAGCCGTTGGTTCCATCATCCGCCCTGAAGAATAAGGTATTATTATGCACAAACATCAATGAAAGACAATTTGTAGCCGAAGATACGCTTGCGAATGATGAAGATGAACCTGGATTGATGTCTTTGACTAGGTAAGGATTACTTGCAGACGGGCTTTGAGTATAGTTAAACACCCATAATTCTTTGCCAGTATTTGTGATTGTGGGTGCAGGAGCTTCATCTCTGGCAATGAAGAAAATTAAGTCACCAATTAGTTGCATACAACCGTATGTACGCACGGATGTTCCAGTCATTAGAGTGCCTAGGCCGGCTGGAGAACCTGCTTGAAGAATTGGATCAATACGGATTGCTGTATTATTGGTGAGAGTATAATTATCTGGATTGTAATCAATGTTCGGTGTTGGCTCGTTGATGGTTAATTGGAGAGTTGCAGTTGCTGAACCACCGGAATTGTTGGCATAAACCGTGTATGTTGTAATAGTTTGATTGACCGTTGGCTTACCGCTGATTACGCCACTGGTGAACGATAAACCACTTGGTAGTGATGGGTGGATTCCCCATGAAACTACAGTACCACTAGTCACAGTTGGCGTAATGTCACTCATGTTGTAACCACGAACAATCGTGTATGGGGAGTTTGGATAAGAGAATACTGCCAAATCATCAGCGATTGTTATGTTGAGAGTTACTGATACAGAGCCACCAGTATTGTTGGCCCAGACAGTGTACGTGATTGGTGTCAATTGCACAACTGTCGGAGTACCCCAAATGGTTCCGTTACTCGAACCAAACGAGAGACCTGTTGGCAGGCTTGGAGATATTTCCCAACTTGTGATTGCACCGTTGACTGTTGCAGTGTTCGGCGTCATGGCTTGATTCTTCATTAGGCTCATGTTTTCAACACTGTAGACAAGGCCATTTGGCGCTACATCATTCACAACGATTGTTATGGTAGTCGTGCTCGAGCCACCAGAATTTGTCGCCGTAATCGTGTAGGTTGTATTGGCTGATATTGCAGTTGGCGTTCCAGAAATTTCACCTGTAGTAGGGTTAAAATTCAATCCTGCAGGCAAGTTTGGACTGATAGAATAGCCAAAGAGATTTGAAGTTGAGTCAGCCATTACATAACGTACTTCAAGAACGCCAGTGGCGCTGTATGAAATATGTATATTATCACCTGAATCAATCGCAATATCAGTGTAACGGGTCGAAGAGAAACGGGGAGTATCAAGGGTAGATATGACCCAAGTGCCGGTATAATCTGTAGCATAATTCAGACCATTAGCACTGTTGTAGTAAGATATGTGGATGTTGTCATTAGAATCAATAGCGATAGAGTTCTCAATACCGGAGCTCATGGAAGGGGTTCCAGTTTCTATTGTTGAATATAGCCAAGAGCCGCTTTCATCGGTAGCGTACTTTAGTGAGTTAACATTGATGACAAATTGTCCTGTATACGCTATGTGAATATTATCATTTGAGTCGATAGCAATACTTGTGTCAGCGCCGAAATTGCCCGTCGTGTCTAATGTCGTATTAGTCCAAGAAGAGATTAATTCACAAGATGAGGAGCATGTAGCATACTTCAAATTTTGATTGGTAAAATCATAGTAAGAAATGTGCGGATTGTTATTTGAATCAACCGCTAATGAATTCCCCCTACCAACCTGGCCATCACTATCAATCAATACCGTAGTCCAAGATGAGGTGGACGAGCAAGATGAGGAACATTTAGCGTACTTTAGGTCATAATTACTTCCATCATAATAAGAAATGTGTAGTGCATTATTAGCATCAATAGTGAGTTGTTGGTCATAGAAACCTTGCCCGTTATCAACTACTGTGCTGGTCCAAGAGAAAGCGGAAGAACAAGATGATGAACATGTCGTATATGTCAACTCACCGCCGTTTGCATTTTTGTAGTATGAGATGTGTATGTTGTCATTGGAATCGATAGCAATCGAGGTATATCCATTGGACCAAGTGTCGATTAATGTCACAGTCCAAGTACCGGTTTTATCGGTAGCATAGAACAAATGTTTCACACTATCAACATGATAAGAAATGTGCTTGAAGCCCAAAGAGTCAACGGCAATCGAGGTGTACGAAGCGACAGTGCCAGAGGCAACTACAGCTGACGGAATCGCACCACCCGTATTGGTCGGGATTGCGGTTGGTGACATAGCGGTATCTTTGGTTAATTCAAACCAATCTGGCGAATAGGCAATGTTTGGTAACTCATCATTAATCGTGATGTTAATATTTGCAGAGGCAGAACCACCACTGTTATTTGCATAGATTGTGTAGGTAATCGGTACTGTTTGCAGTGATGTTGGAGTGCCCCAAATGGTTCCGTTACTGCTGCCGAAATTCAATCCTGCGGGCAGGCTTGGACTTATTTCCCAAGAAGTAATCGTACCAGAACCTGCTAATGTTGGGCTCAATGGTAAATCAGTGCTTGCGGTATTCTTAGTCAAGATTAGATTCTCTGGTGAGTAAGAAATCGTTGGGATTTCGTCAGTTACAGTGATGTTGAGGTAAGCAACTGTCGAGCCACCGCTATTGTTAGCCCATACTCTGTAGGCGGTTTGTGGCCATAGTTCGGTAGGTGTACCATAGATCGTTCCGTTATTGCTACCGAACGATACT
>CALDPP010000207.1 GCA_937911345.1 uncultured euryarchaeote
TGCTTGAACCAGCCGCTAATATCTCATATCGAAGATCTGACTTTACCCTAATCAACGGCCAAGATAATCTATACATTGCCCCAGACTTACTTGGTGGCAATCCAGAAACTTGGGAGTTTGAACCTGAGTTGCCTGCTGGTATTACATTTAGTAACGGTGTATTCTCTGGAGTTCCAAAAGATAACTTGACGACTACTACATTTACCGTTTGGGCTAACAACAGTGGTGGTTCAGCAACCGCCACAATCACATTGACTGTCGATCAACCATTCTTCGTTGTCCGTTATCCAGTGACAATTCTAGTTCTAAATATCAGTGAGGATATGCCAGTTCTGGCTCCAGTGTACTACTTTGATGAGACAAGTAATCCAATCTGGTCGGTTCAGCCAGCACTGCCTGATGGTCTAATATTTGAGAACGGCAATATCTCGGGAATCCCAACTACACCTCAACCATTAACCAGTTACAACGTAACTGTGACTGGCGACTTAGTGCCGTTCACCTTTGAGATAATGATTGAAATTAGAGAGGTGTATGTTGATCCGGTTATTGAAGACCAGCGTAATGAAACTCAGATGGAAGCAGAGCCACCAGAAACTGAATTCCCAGAACCAGAGGAAGAGAATATTGCCTTCTGGTTATGTCCATTGATACTGATTATCTCACTCTGGCTAACTGCTATGCTGTATAATGCTAAGAAGAAGAATGATGATGTCGAGATTGCTTGAAATTAAACCGCATAAGTTAGTATTTGAAAGGAACATTTGACCGAAAATGATACACCCTACATATTCATAGGATAGATTGGAGGAGAGGGATATATGTCATTCTTTGAGGACTTGAAGAATAACCGAGATAAGCAAATAATGGCTATCAGTATCGTGTTTTTCGTTCTCGCATTTCCAATTTACTTCGGCCTGGCCGCAGCTGGTGCGGATGGCTCAGCCGGACTTAACGAAGTCAACATGTACGAAGTGACTGGTGAACTCAGTTTCATAGAACTTGCAGCCGGTGATGAATTCATTGCCGATGGAGAAACGCTGACAATCAACGATTTGAGTACTGATTCAATAGATGATGCAGAAGACCTCAATATCGTTGGTGTTATCCTAAGTCTGTCCTACACAGAATCAGAAGATACTAGTGGTCCGACATGTGGAGTCGCTAGCGGCAGTGCAGCTGATGACACAATCACTGGAACCACAATGCATGGAGAATATACTGAAACCGTAAGCGGTAGTAATGGTGGTAGTTCAGGCGGACATAATGTCGAATCATTTTGGATTAACACGTCGATCGTTGATGAAGTAGTAGTTATGTCCAAGGCAGAAATCATTTCTATGATTGATGCTGATGGCGCAGGCTTAGGTTCATATTCAGCAGAAATCAGCGTAAGTGCACAAGCAGGTCAAGCGCCGGGCCCG
>CALDPP010000208.1 GCA_937911345.1 uncultured euryarchaeote
ATTTTCATGATATAGGCCTGAATTGAGAATTATCTCATCGCCAGCAATGGAGATGTTGAGTGCATCCTCGAGGCTAGCTTTTGGACAGGACGATGTTCCAGCCCAGGTGTTTGAACCAACGACTGGGTCAACAAAAATCGGCGTACCTGCAGTTCTAGTAATCGTGTCACAACCACTATTTAGCCCAAACACGGTATTGTCTGAAAGCTCGCTTTGAGACTCGTATTTGGAGACGATTTCATTGATTCCGGCAGACCAAGTCATCGAGACCATCAGGAACACAATGAACAGGGAAGTTTGGATTTTTCGCGACGATTTTACCGACAGCGTAACGCCTCCCCTAAAGGGGAGGCGAAATTTCTCCGGTTTATTTGTTACCCCATCATCAAAGGTTATTCTTCTTCATCATTAGCAACCGGCCAAGCCATTTTCGCTGTGTAAGGCCAGCCTTTTTTCGTGGTATCAAAGCCCAATGCGGTGAAGTTTTTTCTGGCTTTACGCCAAACTGGAAGTAAGAAACCAATTTTTGAGCGTTCACTAAATGTCCAACGCCAAGGACATCTAGGCAAATCGGCCACCCAATTATCGAGCAGAGATTTGGTGATTGGTAAATCTGGGCCGCCTGGCAGTAAGAATGATGCAATGTTGATGGCTCCATGCGAGCCGCGTGTTTCAGACCAACAAGCAAGTTCTAAACCTCGCAATGGCCCGTTTAGAATCTTTATTCCGATTGTCCTTGTCGATTGTGCCATCGGGAAAATTATCGCAAATCTATCAACCAATCTGGCTCCTTCATGACGTTCAATTTCCCAGCCGGCTTGTTCAGCTAATTTCCTGAATGATTTTACGCATTGAACTGGCGAAACGCTAACTTCCAGATCGGTTGTTGCTTTTCGCGCCATAACAATGCCTTCGGCTCTGAGTGCATCAATGCTTCCAATGACTGACTCGTGTGAGTTCTTGCACGGTTCAACTATCGGCCTGTCTCAAGACGAGGCCCACTTGACTTGACCGATGAACCGTGTCGATATGCTCTCGCCTATCCAGGCAAGGGTAAATCGGATAGGTTATCCGTCTTAATCAACCGAACAAAGAGCCTAGACCTTCGAATCCGCCACCGTCGTCTTCTTCCTCCTCCTCTTCAGCAGGGGCTTCCTCAGCGGCAGCAGGTGCGGCACCGCCAGCTGCAGGAGCAGCGGCAGCAGGTGCAGCAACAGCTTGGGTCATGGCTTCACTGATGTCAACACCAGCAAGAGAAGCAACAAGTGCCTTTACTCTAGCGTCGTCAGCTTTTACGCCAGCAGCCTTCAAAACGGCGCCAACAGCCTTCTCATCAATGTCTTTTTCAGCAGCGTGCAGTAACATAGCAGCGTATACATATTCCATATTTTTTCACCTCATTTTCAACCGAATAGATCTCCAAGTCCACCAAATCCGGCTTCCTCTTCTTCTTCCTCTTCTTCTTCAGCCTCGGTTGGGGCTGCAGAAGCGTCCTCGACAGCGGCAGGTGCTGCGGCTGCAGCGCTTGCGGCTGCGCCTAGCATTGCTGCCAGTTCGTCATCGAGTGCGTCAGCAGATAGCGAACCAGCGATGCCTAGTGCAGCACGGTTTGCTCTACCGATTATGTGTGGAGCAGTGGTTTCGTTGACCACTGCTGCTTCGACTGCCACAGCGAGTGCTTCGCTGCTGGCTTTAGCGACCAGAGTAGGCATGGTTTGACTAGTAAACCACGTAATGTTGCAGGCCAAGTTGAATGCTCCTGCAGCATAACTAATCAGGTCGGAATTGAATTGTTCGTAGTCGATGTCCAAGGTAGATGGCTCGAATAGTACGCCATCTTCTAGAGTACCACATAGCTTTAGTCCAGTGACAATTGGGTTGATTCCAATCTTAGATAGCATCATACCAAGTTCACCTTCGAAGACTTCACCTTCTTCCAAAACTACTGTGCGCTTCTGGATTTGTACAGAACCACCCATAATCTTAGCCGGAATTCCAACGGAGTTTAGGTCACCAACTATCGGGCCTGGTGGCATTCCAGTATCCATCTTTTCGACGACGATTTGGTAAGGTGCAACATCGCCCTCTTTTGCGGCTCTGCCGGCTTCGGTTTTCTTGAGTTCAGTAAACAAAGCAAAGGAATTCAAATTTGCAGTTGAAACCAAAGCAGGTTGAACGGCTGATTTGTACAATGCTTCAAGATCGTCGGCTTTGAAACCGCACTCTTCCCAAGCAATCTTCATCAATCGCTTCTTAGCGACTTGAATTTTCATTGAACCTCTCAAGTCCTTTCTCATGCCAATCATAGCACCGGCTGGAACACCGTGAATATCGATAACCGCAATGGTGTCACCGCTCTTTAGCAGACTTACTAAGTCAGCAACTGTGTCCTTCTTCCAAGGCATTACTTTTGGAATCAATTGATCACCTCGATACGTTGTGCTGGACCCATTGAGGTCTTGATGTATAGTGAGCGAATGTTACCAATACCACGCTCAAGCTTGGAAATTACACGGTTGAAGATTTCCATAGCATTAGCAGACAATTCTTCTTGGCTCTGGCTTGCAGTACCGATTGCTGCGTGGAATGTCATTTTGTCACCTGACTTGACGATAACTGTTGATTTTAGACCTGCAGCGATAATCGAAGGGTCAAGTGTTGGTGGAACTGGTCTTGGCATTTTGCCTCTTGGACCTAGAACAACACCGAGGTATCGTCCAATTAGACCCATGTGAGGTACTTCAGATAGGAAGAAATCATAGGAGTTTGCAATCTTCTTGGCTTTGCCTTTCTTACCACCTAGTTCTTCAATTTCTTGAGGAGTAATTACGTGGATTCCTGCATCTTTAGCCTTTGTTGCAGCCTCACCGGCAGCGAACATAGCGATTTTCAGTTCTTTTCCACGACCGGATGGAAGTCTAATTTCTTCCTTGATACGGTTGTTTGGGTTCTTCAAATCAACATCCTTTATGGTAAACGAAATGTCAACAGATTCGACGAATTTTCTCTCTGGAGCATTCTCCAGTGCGTCCTTTATTGCTTGGTTAATTTTCTCTTCCATATTACCTCACCCCTGCAGTCTACGAGGTTTTATCCTCTCCTGCGGTCCGTGAATTCAAACAAAGCGCTCGTCCCAATCTCCTTTACTGATTATTGCGAGCGCCTCATTCGCCCAATGACCGTCGATCTTGACACGCATTGACACACAAGTTCCGATAACTTCGCGTGTTTGTGCTTTCAAGTCCGCACCGGTCAGATGACCTTCACCATGCTTCTTCTTGGCAACCTCGATTGCCTTTTCCAAAGGTAGGTCTTCGGTCGCAGCTTCCATACTACCGTTACACTTCTTGACTCCAAGTGCATCTCGAATAAGATGTGATGTCCAAGGTTTTGGCATTATTTCAACTCCATGCTCACAGACGTGGGCATCTTGCCGACTAAACTCCCCTATATAATCGCGCCGCGTCCAACATTGGTCGCCAAACAAAGCGAGAAAATAACCAAATTAGACTTTATTCTAAATCCAGCCAGACTCTAGAAGGCCGGTAAGCGCAACTATGCCCCATAGTAGTAGAGGTGGAATATTCTCTTTCCAAGTCATCACCATAGGCTCTTTTCCAATATCGAATTCTAAGCTCATTGAGCAACAAACAACAAACCAAACCCAAATAGGGCCACCAATGACTAAAGCCAACCTAGCCTGTTCTTCGCCATCTAAACAAAATCCTGCATAAAGCATAGTAATCGAGGTTAATAGCGTAAATCCAGCCATCATCTTATTGTTGTCTTTCGACCAGTCGGTTGGGATGATAATTCCCACGATAGCATGTACAAATGCGACAAGAATTAACCAAATCTTTGGATCTGTTAGCGTATCCATCATAGTTACTCACCGGCTTCTTCTGCATCGTCCTTGTGCATGTATCCAGAAACCCCTAACAAAATTACCAGCAGCATTACGATTAATGGAATTAATGTTGCAGCACCGCCTGATGTACCGTAATCATGTTTTTGAGTCATAAAGCCCATACCGCCACCGATTACTACAACTATTGAGCCTGATGCTGCCATTGCCATTTGGGATAATGCTTTTCCTTTGACGAATAAGCCTGTAGTGATAGCCATGATTCCTAGTGGTATCATGTGTAGCGCCCACATCTCTTCAT
>CALDPP010000209.1 GCA_937911345.1 uncultured euryarchaeote
TAGATGCTAGGGATGATATTGAAGAATTATCGAGCCAATTAGAACTATCCGACGGTTGGATAAGATATGATTCCACTGCAAGAAGAATAGAGATGCCATTGTCGGCGGCAGAAGCAATCGCTGAATTTGTCGATGTTCAAGTTCAACTGGTAGAAGTTCACCCTACACATGAAAGGTTGGAAGTATCTGTGGTAAATCTAAACCAGCACCGATGACGGTAATGAAAAAAACCCAACCAAGTCATCGTTTTTGGTAAATCGTAGACAAGAGGATTAAGTATTGAATTTAATTTGACCCACTATGGAAAAGGACGATTGGTCAAAGATTGGCAGTCGTAAATTTCTATTTTTTGCCATATTGATGGTTGCAGTTTTGGCATTACCCTCGTTTTTGTACACTGGTGCATACATTATTTCTGATGCACCTGCCCCAAAAAATGGCCTGGAAATGCCTCCATCACCGGATGAAAAATTAAGTGAAGGATTACTATTCATTGTGCTTGATGGAGGTAGGCAATCACTGATGGACAGTCAAGAATTGATGCCAACCCTTCACGCAAAAAAGCGCAATGGCACCTACATTGATGTTCTAACAAATCCATTGACTATGACTGCTTCCTGTGTTAAGGAGATGGCTACGGGCATCCCTTCAAGGCCAAATGAAGGTTTGAATAATTTTCACCCTGACCATCCAGGAACAGAAGATGGGTGGACTTTGGCAAGCGAACATGATGGCAACGGAGATGGAATTTATGACTACCGTGTCGGCATAGTTGGAGATTATGTATGGGGTGATTTGTATGCCGATAATGAAAAAATCAACTTCATGAAACATCGCTACGGACATGCTGACTACTATACAGGAGACGAAGAATCATTTGTTACACTGAATGCCTGGCTCGATGGCGAAGTGCCAAAAAGCAATACTAGACCGGGGACAACTTATGAAGAGCCACCCAATGTGATAATTGCTCATCTATCAGGCTTAGATAGTGTAGGGCACAGGTACGCAGTCAAGAACTCTGAAGAATATGCTGATAAATTACGCTGGTTAGATGAAAATTTTGCAACAATATTTGCCAAAGTTCCCGACACATGGACTGTTGTAGTTACTGCTGATCACGGCCTCACTGATAGTGGCCAACATGGTTCACCTGATTTAGAAATTAGAGAAGTTGGAGCTTGGATGTGGGGTCCAAATGTCAAGGAGAATTATTACTATCCTGAACAGATCGATCAACGTGACCTTGCAACCTTACCATCACTTTTGTTTTCCTTACCTTTACCTCACGCTGTTCACGGCAAGTTTCCTTTGGATGCATTTGATTTAACTGAAGAAAAGCATCAAGAATTGGAGCAGTGGAATTGGAATTCGACTGTTTCAAGAAATGAATGGATGCAAGAAAACGACCACCCGTATTTTGAAGGTTTGACTAGAGAAAACATTGAATGGGAAAAAATATCTTATGATGAAATCGGTTTACGCAGTTTAGATCTTATCATTTCAACCTTGGCCTTTTTAGGAATCAGTGCAGGAATTTTCATTCTTGCTAAACGTCAAGAAATTTCCCCATCAGGAAGCATAAAATTAGCCGCAGTCTTCTCATTAGGGTTCATTTTTTCAATGATTGTTTCTTTCAACAGAGATACGCTGGCGTTGCCATATTACATGGTCGGATATATTCTACCAATTGTGTTCTTTGCTATTTGTGGCTACACCATGATGAGCAAGAAACTCAGCGAACAACGAAGAATGAAATTTGGTTATGCCCTTGTGATTATGTTTGTCACGATTATTATTTTCACCGAATCAAGAATTTCAGCGATAAATATTCTTATGCTGATTATGCTATTCACGCCTATCTTCAAAGCACCTGACGAAAATAGAAAATCTGCTAAAATTATTCGATGGACATTTACAGGTGTGATAATCCCAATCACACTATTATCTCACTATCGAGTGTTCTACTGGTCTATGCCAAGAGGTATAATCAATCTCTCCATACAGCAAGATTTCATACCATGGCTGATGAATACTGGATTTATTATATTGGGAATTCTATTCTACCAAATCAATACAAAATCACTCGATACAAATCTGAAGAAATATTCAGTTGTAGGTCTGTTTTCTTCAATACCGACACTTATGATTCTTGAAAACAACATGGTAGATTGGATATTATTATCGTCGATGATTATTGTGCTTGTTTTTGCGACATATATGAAAATTAAGAACATTCAACAGGACATTGAATTAGTCACCCTTGTTGTATTTTGTTGGTTAACCATGAGTTGGGGCGGATATGTTGGGGCAATC
>CALDPP010000210.1 GCA_937911345.1 uncultured euryarchaeote
CTTGCTGCTCTTGCTGGTTTATCGCTCATTGGCTCCCCTCCTTCAATGATTCAAGTATCATATCAGCGTAAATTTGTGCTCTAGGTGGCATTCCGTCGGAATATGCGACGCTACGTAGTTTTGGCACTAAGTCAATTGGAATCTCCTTTCTGAGGATGCCATATAATTGGCCGTCCCGGTTTATTTCCAAGACAATAGTAGTCTCATGTCTTTCAATGAATTGTTCAATTTCGCTGTGTGCAGGAAGAGCTCTTAATCGGCATTGGCTTACTTTTAGGCCAGTTGATTCTAGAATATCATCAATCTCTTGGATGGTATTTTCCATGCTGCCGAGGTAAATTATTCCAATTTCACATTCCGCTTCTTCCCGGAGAATTGGGGCTGGCAATTGGTCTCTTGCACTATCGATTTTGTTTCTTAGTCGTGTCATTAATTGCAAATAGTCGTGTGGCTTTTCGGAGTAAACTCCCATTGGGTTGTGGCCTGTTCCACGGTATAGTATGGGTGCCATTCCAGAACCGGGTAGGGTTCTGTAAGGAATGCCATCGCCATCAACATCTAGATAGCGTCCAAATTCTTCGAATGCCTCGAAAACATCTCTTTCACGTACTACCTTTCCACGATCCATGTTTTCTGATGGGTAGTCAAATCCAGCACATGCCCAGCGATTCATACCGAGGTCTAAATCACTCATGCCAAAGACTGGGGTTTGGAATCTTTCGGTGTAATCAAACGCTCGCCAGCCGAATTCGAAACATTCTTCCACAGTTCCTGGGAATAATACAATGTGTTGCGTATCACCATGGCTTCCCTCATACAGCATAGTAATGTCAGATTGCTGAGTACGTGTTGGCAGACCAGTTGAAGGTCCGACACGACATACATCCCAGAAAACAGATGGAATTTCAGCAAAGTAAGCCAAACCAATGAATTCCTGCATTAGTGAAATACCTGGGCCAGATGTTGCGGTCATGCCTCTTGCACCAGCCCAGCCAGCTCCCAAAACCATACCTGCTGCTGCCAGTTCGTCCTCTGCTTGAATGACTGCACATGTGGCTTCACCATCATCATTAGTCCTTATTTTTGGAATCCAGTTTATCATACCTTCAGCAAGTGATGATGAAGGAGTAATTGGGTACCATGATAATAATTGAGCACCACCAAATAACGCCCCTAATGCAACAGCTTCATTACCTTCAACAAAGAATTGTGGGGTTTTGATTTCTCTGGCTTCTACGTTGTAAGGGTCGGATTTTGCTAAATTCTCTCTGAAGTATTCTCTTCCTAAATTAAGCGCATTAGTATTCAATTCAATTGCAGAATCTTTGCCCTTGAATTGTCTTGCAACAGCAGACTCCAAGGCGGATTGTTCAATGCCAAGGATTTCCGCCAAAGCACCAACATAGACAATATTGGTAATCAACTTCGCTAGTTTCGGGTTAATTCCTCTCGCAATCTTGGTCATTGGTATTGGGTAGGAAATGACATCATCACGGTCCATTGGCAATTTGGAGTTTTCATTCCAAACTACGACGGTACCAGGCTCCAAGGCTGCCAAGTCTTCAACCCAAGTTGCTGGATTGACAAGTACCTGAACATCGGTTCTATTGCCGGGTGCTTGATAGCCATGGTCGGATAATCTAATGATATACCACGTTGGTAGACCAGAGATGTTTGACGGGAATAGATTCTTTCCGCTTACCGGGACTCCCATATCGAAAAGAGATTGGAGTAAAATTAGGTTTGCTGATTGAGAACCAGTTCCGTTTGCTGTTGCTATATTTATTGTGAAATCATTGACAATGTTTTCCATCGGATTTATTCTCCTAGAGCCGTGTTCCCCCGCCCTTAGAGGCAGGGGTTGGCATACACTCTTTGAATATGTTGCTTGGAATTCATAATGAAGGGGTACGAAATTTCGATAGTGAAACTCAAAACTGAGACCATACTCGGAGGTGTCAATGGCAACCGAAGAAATGACCAAAACATGGGAAAAAGCCGAGAAAATGCTTACCAAAGGTAACGCAGTTGGATGTTTGGATTTACTTAGAGAGGTTGATGCTGCAGGAGAAAATGCAACAACTCTTAGAATTGCAGGAGAGGCAACTTGGGCAATCGCCAAGAAGAAAGATTCACGCTCTGAATATCGTAAGGCAGCTTCACTCCTACGAGATTCAGTAAAAAAAGC
>CALDPP010000211.1 GCA_937911345.1 uncultured euryarchaeote
CCAAATAGAGCGCTATATTTCGTTAATTTGGCAACCTAAATCCTCCGCCAATTTGTAACGCAGCAAAGCGGAGTGATTAATTTCCAATTACAATGGTCTAACTGGTTAATTGGAAAACTGCATCGCCCGCCAATGATTCAACTAAACCACGAATGTTTACCCCAATGATTTCGAGGAATTGCTTGGCCGTGCTCTACAAAATAAGCAAAGCCTCGTAACACAGATTTGAGATAAGTCCGTAACTTTGGTCTAATATACAACATAAATGGCAGGAATGATAGTGCTTTATTCAAATTAGCCAATAAGTATGGATAAACGGTAATGGAAAGTGATGACTGATTGTCATTGAGTTCCGTTATCTGCCAGACAACATATGATTGAAGACCGTTTTCCTCGCCGATAATTAAATCGTAACCTTCTCCTTCATTCCAGTTCAAAAATTGCCTAATGTAAGTCATACCATTGAGGTATTCAAGGCGATCACTGTGGCTATTCTCATCCCATTCAAGTGCTTCGTTATCTTTGCAGAAAGGATGGCAATCTTTCAGATTGCCTGGTCGGCTAATCTGAGACCACAATTCGCTTTTGCTAATTGGATATGTGAATTCTTGATGAATACCCCAACGTTTGAGGTAATCAGCAATCTGTTCATCCATAGATTTGCCAGTCAGAGCCAGTCCACCAGTAGGTCTTACCGTCATCCATAGCTCTCCAGGTATATCCAGCCTCATCAGTCCACTGTCGTAGTACTGTAGGTTCTGCAACAACTGGTTGTTGTACTACCTCAACGGTTTGCACCGGCTGTGGTTGGTAAGCTGCTTGGGTAGCGACTTGCTGGGTTGCTTGGGTTGTGTAAGCGGTCTCTTCAACAGGTTGTAGTTGATTCATCAAACCGCCAGCGGAGAAATCCTTGGCAAGAGTTGCTGCTGCACCCTTGCTACGAATGAATAGTACTGCTCCGGCTCCACCACCGAGGATTAATAGGACAACCAGAGTAATCCAAATGAAGTTGCTTGAATCGTCATCTGACGCTCCTTCTGTTTCATCGCTTGCATCGTTTACTTCATCACTAGGTGGCATGATTACCTTGTCAACGACGTGAATGATACCATTTGAGACAAGTACATCAGCACCGGTAACTGTTGAGTCACCAATCATGATTGTACCATCTGCTTTTGATAAAGTAATGTTATCACCGTTGGCCATGCTTACCACTTGACCATCTTCGATTTGGGACGCCCAGATCGAGTCAGAGATGAATACATGATGCAGTAAGATATCAGTTAGTGTTGCCTTACCTTCTTCGGTGTTCAGAGCAGCTAGATTGATTCCAGCATCAATGAATGCTTGGTCGGTTGGAGCGAATAGAGTGAATGGCCCATCGCCTTGAAGGGTGGTTAGGAGGTCTGCTTGAATTACTGCATCAACAAGTGTGTTGTGAACACCTGTACACTGTGCAGTTCGTGGGATATCTGTGGGGGTTGCGGTTGGTGTCAATACCTTGTCAATTACGTGAATTACTCCGTTACTAGTAGCAACATCTGCTGTAACAACATTAGCATCATTGACCATTACGCCATCACTGACTGTAAATGACAATGGCAATGCATTTACCGCTGTTGCAGACAAACAATCGGTTACCGCACTGGATGGAACCTCACTGTCAAGGACGTGATAGAGCAGAATATCTGTTAGAGTTTCCTTGCCCTCAGGGGTGTCAAGTGCTGCTAGGTCAATACCTGCATCAGCAAATGCTTGGTCAGTCGGTGCGAAAACTGTGAATGGACCCTCGCCTTGTAGAGTTGTTAGTAATTCAGCCTGAATAACGGCAGCAACCAAAGAGTTGTGTTCACCAGTACATTGTGCGGTTCGTGGGATGTCATTTGGTGTTGAGGTTGGTGAGAGGACCTTGTCAACTACGTGGATTATTCCATTTGACGCAATCACATCTGCTTGGATTACGTTAGCATCGTTGACCATTACGCCATCACCAACTGTGAATGATAATGGCTGACCATTTACTGCGTTGGCAGACATACAAT
>CALDPP010000212.1 GCA_937911345.1 uncultured euryarchaeote
CAAAGAATGTTGGTTCATAAGCAGGGATGTATGAGAATTCCGAAGGATTAGTTCCGGCGATTGATAGGTTGCCGCTTGTTGAGGCTGCTACATTATCGACACTCATAACTCCAACCATTGAACTTAGTAGCATCACAAAGACTACAATGACACTTGAAAATTTCTTAGTTCTCAAATGCTCGCCCGCCACTTCCATAATGTTCCCTAGCATTTGACATTCAAAGACTCATCGGCAATATATCGGGAAATATGGCAAATTTCGCTTTCTTTAGCCGCTTCCATCGGTAGCCTCTTGAGTTGGCTACTCTTGGGAGTGTCATGGTCTCCATTCACTCATCTCTAGAACGAGATGAAAATGGAATGACGGCAGTTATTGAGTTTCTCTCAGCCTTCACACTCTTCCTGATGATACTTACCGCATTCTTATCACTGGCTCAGTTAGAGATGGGTTCGAATGACACCTCGGTTGACAGGCTGGATAGGGCTGCAGCCCAAGGTATCGACCGTATGACCTCAGACGGTGGTTGGTTTGTACCGATTTTCGATGACGGGTCTTATGATTATAATAACTCGACTTCTGAATGGCATCTACAAACAATTGAAGATTTGAATTCTGGTATGGTTTTGACAGGCTTGATGGCTCATAAGTCCCTTGATTTTGACCGAATTGCTGCGCTGGGTAATGTTACTGAAGATAACCTGGCAAGGGGGCTGGGTTTGGGTGAAAAATTTAGTTTGAAACTTGAAATAAAAATCACTGAATCAAATGACAATTCTCGAATTAATTCCGTACTGTTCTCAGGAGGTACTGAAAGAGGTACGGCACAAGCCTCTTCCTCTTCTTTCAAAGAAATTCAAGTTGGTCAAGAAAGATTCCTGATAATTCTTGAGGTACACAATGGAGGCAGAAAAGCCAACAATCTCCACATTACAGAAATTAGCCCAAGATCGG
The DNA here is from genome assembly GCA_937911345.1 of uncultured euryarchaeote. Taxonomy (GTDB): domain Archaea; phylum Thermoplasmatota; class Poseidoniia; order Poseidoniales; family Poseidoniaceae; genus MGIIa-L1. The sequence goes on from CALDPP010000212.1 coordinate 953, forward strand.
TGTCCGGCTCACCAGAATGGGTTGAGTTGTACAATCCGAATAATTTCGCTATCGACCTAAACGGTTGGAGCCTCTCACACACTTCACCAAATGTAAATTCTAATCTCTTACTTAGAGAGGGTGTTGTCTCAGGAAATTCGCTCTCAATATTAACAGGAGATCCAAATGCCCAATCAATCGGGAACGCAGACCATGTTATAGATTTAGGCAGCGAAGGTTTCCTTGGAGTGGGTCAAATAAATTTGCTTGATGATGGCGGAGGAGTATTGAAGTTGTCCTATACTCAATTGAATGAATTTCAACCATTTGAGGTTATGAGAGTAACATGGGGTGGAGATACAGGTTTCTTTTTGACTCCAAGTCAATCATTGAGCTATGTGACTGATAATTTCCCTCCAGAAGTTTCAGATTGGGAGATTTCCAATTCCCCAAGCCCCGGTTTAATTGAATAGGCTGAATAGGTGGCATTATTGTTTTACACATCGGATGCTTCATGAACCTGTGAGCCCTAGCCTTACTGTTTCCCATGCAGCCAGTTGGTATGTACTCCCGTGACAGATGTGTAACAGGTGTTCATGGTCTTGATGAGATACTTAGGGGTGGAATACCGTACGGCTCTACTGTATTAGCCGCCGGAACTTGTGGTTCAGGAAAAACTACACTAGGGATGGAATTCTTGGTCAGGGGTGCAAACGCTGGAGAAGCTTGCGCTCATTTTACCGCTACAGAACCATCGGTAAAACTACTGGAAAACATTCGCCAATTTGGTTTCTTTGACATGAAAATGGTCGATACTGGATTGATCAACGTATTCGATATGGATGTTCTCTATTCTTGGTTAGGGTTAGAAAAGTCTACTTTCGATCTAGATGATGTACATTCACTAATCAAATCAATCGTAGACATAGTGAATACAATAGGAGTTACGAGGCTAGTAATCGATTCAGTTACCACCTTATGTTACAAAATCAAATCCGAGCAACTTATCAGAGATTTTCTATTCACATTAGGGAAAAAACTTGCAACTTTGGGTTGTACTACAATATTGATTGCAGAAATCACTTCTGCCACTGAAAATGCGCATTGGTCGTCCTTCGGTGTAGAAGAAGCAATTTGTGATGGAATCATAGTTTTGGGCGATATCGAACGTATGGGTCACCTTTTGAGATTCTTGCAAGTTGTCAAGATGAGAGGTACTTCTCACAGCAGAGCAAAACATGCGATTGAACTAACTCCGCTTGGAGTTATGCTGACTCCTATGCTGAAGTGGGGAGCCATAAGCGATAATATCAACAGATGGGGTTCTTGAAATGTTTGAATTGGATCAAGGTATTGCTGACCAACTGACTGAAGTTTCGTTGAACAGTTCTGTTCAGGTTAGATGTGGTAATTCTAACTCATTTATGGTTACAGCAAGTACATTGATTCCGTTGCTACAAATGTTTGAGATGAAAGGAGTTTACATCTCAGCAAGTCGCGGTGCAGCAGAGGTAATTCAGGCATTCGAATCCGTTGGAATAGATGTATCACAAATACAGTTCATAGATTTAGTATCTTCAGGCATCCTTGGCGGCACAAATGTGCCTTACAACAATGTCCATTTTGTAGATAGTCCAATCATGCTTGAATCAATCCTCCTTCGGACATTATACATCTTACAAACTAATCAATCAGAGAGAAACTTTGTTTTTGTTGATAGCGTCAACGCATTAGCAATTTACAATGATGACAGGATGCTTGCTGAGTATCTTCACACCTTCATTAACACATTTAGACAACAGGATGTCCTGTCTGTTATTCTAAATGTACCAGACCAGACACCTCCTCTCGTTTTGTCAAATTTAGATCTTTACTGCACTGATTTAGTCGACCGAGGGCAGGTTGTAATTCATTGAGGAGGCATTAGATGGCAAGAGAGATTAGTTTCGACCCAGAAGACGAGGAATTCTTCGGCACGGTTGGTTCATTTGGCGTCCCCAAGTTCGATAATGAAATGCGAGGCGGGGTGCCTCGTGGATTCACGATGATTGCATTCACAGACACTGGTTCGGGAAGCGAATTGTTTGCCAAACAATTCGTCTCTCCTGCAGAAGAGGCAGAAAACACCATTTACATTTCGACCAATGAAGGACAAGCAGAAATCGTTAGGATTTTCCAAAAATATGATTGGCCACTTGACATCAATGTTCGAACAATTGGTGAAGAATATAACTCGAATGTATTGGAGAAAGAACTGCTTGCTAGCAGGTATCGACTCGAGGGCTTTAGGTTGGACGATATACAAAGGCTGGCACAAACAAGATTTGTTGAAGAAACCAATCAAGATTACTTAACTGAAGTCACTAACGAAGTTATGGCTCTTGGACCTTATTTTAGGGCAGTTGTTGATAGCCTAGATTTCTTTCTGCAAAGAGACGATCCTGCAAGGGTCGTAGCAATGGTAAGAATGCTGCAAGCTCATGCTCAGATGTATCGCGGTTTGCTGTTCATCACTGTTTCTACGGACGGACTATCGCCTAATATCAAACAAGAGCTCTCATCTATCGCTGACATGGTTCTATCTTTTTCAGTCAGGACGATTGGTACAGATTTCGAGACATCAATGATGGTTTCAAAGTTTAGAAACGCGCCAGAGAACCTGAAAATCCTTGTTTTCAGAGTGACTCCAGAAGAAGGGATTACTCCAGAGACGGTCGAACGTATTGCTTGATTTGCAACGACATGTCCAAAGAGGACGGGCTTGAGGGTTGGCCATGGCGGGTCGTAGTGCTACAGGAGGTTATGACCCGTCAGGTATTGATTTAGATGAATGGGAAATACTTGAATCTCAATTAGAAGAATCAATTCCCAACTATGACCGTGTCAATCGGCTCATGACATTTGGGCAAGATTCAGTGTGGCGAAAAAACGTTAGGAGTCATGCAACTTCTGGAATGAAAGTTTTGGAGGTAGGATGTGGTCCGGGTTCCTTTGCAGAAGATATCGAAGATGTTGATTTAACATGCCTGGATCCATCAGAGGAAATGCTGAAAGTCGCAAAAATTAGGGTTAACAAAGCACGCAAAGAGCGCGGTGAGGGTCCTGCTCAATATGTCCAAGCAATTGCGGAATCTATTCCTCTCGAAGATAATACCTTTGACCGGGTATTTTGCTTGTTTTCTTTCAGGGATTTTCAAGATAAAAAGAAGG
>CALDPP010000213.1 GCA_937911345.1 uncultured euryarchaeote
TAACTCGTACACATCGATGCTGGATAGAACGCTAGCCAACATCAAGATGACGAGAATCATTGGGGTCATTTTTCTCATAAGTATACCTCCGACGGTTCGGTAACCTCACCCACGCTAAAGGTCGTATTTATACTATGGGAAGGAAATGATAGGGTCACAGTATAACGATTTTAAGTGATATTGTCGCTGTGTAATGCGTTTATCACACTGAATGGAGTATAAATTTTGTATGCTTGTCAAAGAATCATTATCATGAGGATTTTTCACAAATAATCTTTGATTTTTCAAATATTTAGGGGAAAAATGAACGATTTAAAAAAAATCTAACATTTTACCCAACTGCTTTATTTCAGGGTAAAAACTACTCAAATCTCTCGCAGTGCAGCAGAAGGTGGTACTTTAGTGGCGCTCCGAATGGGTACCAATGTTGCTAACAGAACCAAAATCCAGCCACCAAATACGACCATCAATATTGTCGACCATGGTAACGAAAATGCTGCTCCCTGCTCTTCCCAAAACGCAACATACAGAGCCCTATGGAATCCAACTGCAATGATTACACCATTCAATATACCCAACACTGCGACCCAAGAAACTTCAATCAAAAATGACAGCATTACCATACCTTTTCGATAACCAAGCGCCCGCAGTATGCCGATTGTTTTACGCCTTTCAGATACTGACCTTACAGTAACTACGCCGATACCACCGATTCCAACTATCAAACCAAGTGCGAGATAGGCCTCGAATATTCCAAGAATGGCTATTACTAGTGACTGAATCAGCATTACATCATCGGAAATCACAGACACAGTAACTCCTTCACTGTTCAGTTCTTGCTCCAAATCCTGTGCCAATTGCGCAGCTGCGATTCTAACGTTACTTGGTTTACCGGTTGCTGAAAAAGTGCTGATACCAGAATCGTCGAAGCCACTAGAAGCGGTGGCTGAATCTGTTAAACTCACATACATTCTAGTAAGCCTACCATCAAACTGATCCTCAACGATTTCGTCACTCATCCAGACTCCTGGTGAGAACAGGTAAGATGATTGTTCAAGGAAGCCTGCAACGGTGACAAAACGCTTATTTCCGGGATTAGATAAATCAATTAGAAAAATCGAATCTCCAATTGAAAAACTTAATGTTGAAATACCGGTCCCATCAGTAGCCAACTCCAACCCAAAAGATGCATCTAAGAGTACCAAATCTTGACGATTTCTCACAGTATTCCACACCTCTGATTCGGTACTACCATACTGAGAATCCCACTCAAATAATGGCAGACCTCCATGATTGGCAAATCCTGAATCATAACCACGCAAGATGTACGGCATCCGCTCCTCATTAGAATCCTCAAGGAATACCTCCGAACGATACACTAAACCCGTAGCATCAATATCATCGATAAGACTGGAACTCATGTTCCAATTGGCTGGATTACTATCCAATTCAATTGGCCTCGAGCGTGAAGAGGTCAGCATTAGTTCAAATTCTCCTTCAGTCTCTTCAACAAAGGAACTTGAGTAGTTATCGAATTGTTCTGTGTAGCCACTCAACACAACCACAGAAAACACCGTTATCGAGAACATCGCCATTACCACTGCAGTGCGTACTGGGCTAGCCAATGGATGAGCAAGAGCAACGGGCACTGTAGGCCCCATGCGCTTGGTTAGGAATTTTGACCGGCCCAGGCGTGACACAACCATTGGTGCTAGGCTAGTCAATACCATTACTCCTGCAAAAACCTCAACCAAACCGAGTAAAATGAACGAAAATTCGTCCGGCGTCATATCACTACGTACTGGATCGATACCGGCAAACAAGATTGTCCAAATTAACAGCAAACTACCTAGCCATGCAAAGGTATTGCGGCTAGCATAACGGGCTAACCTATCCCAGATACCACCTTTACTTCGTAACAGTACCGGCAATTCCCAGGTGAAAATTGGCGTGACTGTAACTATGACAAATACTCCACCCATACTCCACAAGAGATACGCAAACGGTGAATCAAAACCTAGTATGATAAGAATTAGTAAAGCAAGTACTGCGCCAGCCAAAGTGCAAATTTGGACCAATAGAAGTGGCCAAGGCAGCCCGGTCTGCATCCTTTGCATTCCACCACGCAACGCTGTTACAATATTGAGCCTAGAAGTCCACAGGGATGTAGCCCAGAGTGTTAGCATTGCCAGGAAAAAGCCCCAAGCCCATCCGGCAAAAAGAGAATTAAACTCCCATGAAAAGATAAACAAATCTGACCCTGCACTAGCAAAAATACTACTGAACCCTGCACTTATACCTCTTGCTAGTAGTAGACCGAGAAGTGAACCAAGTACACCTGACAGGCTTGCAATAACAACACCCTCCATGACCGCTAATGCTCGTGCATCAGACCTTGTAACTCCTATTGCCCTCAAGACACCAAGTTCACTACGACGTGATTCGGCTAACATCAAAACTATCGTTAGCACCAATAAAACACCGGCAGCAATGGTAAATGTTCCAAATACCAAGAACATCCCAGATATCACTCCAGATGACTGAGCTGCTGCTTTAGCCGCTTCAACTTTTACCGCAGTAAATTGAAGATTGATGTCCTCACTGTCAGACCTCTCGTCAAACCATAATGTGAGATTAAGTATGGCTGAATCCGTAACCGCCTCATCGCTAGATTCTAAGCCTCCACCCGCTAGAATAAGTATAGATCGCTCATCCTCTCCCGACGCAGATAATTCCTCACCATAATCAAGGGAAATAAAGCCGAGTACCACATCATCTAATTCTGCTAACGATTCGAGGCCTGCTAATTCGCTATACTCGCCATCGTGGGTTAGACGTAGAGCACTGTCATTGCCAAATGCATAGGGAATCAAACCTTTGACCCAAATATTGCTAAGGCCTGCGTTCATATTCAATGGTGCTAAGCGATTTGAAACGGCAACATTTGACCCTTCAACAGTTATTGGTGAATCTCCACCACCGAAGGCCAAGAATAATTGGGGTAATTCGCCAAATCCTCCAGCAGAAGACAATACTGGTAAGCGAATTGTTTCAACACCATTGGAATCATAACGCAGTAAACCTTGCTCGTAAGTACACCAGTTACCCAACTCATCTGATTCGATTACGGCCTCGCCATTACATGCATTATTTCCTTGAGGGGCAACTGTTCCTTGTTGTGGCCAATAATCACCGGATTGCCAGGTAGAAAATAGAGTATCAGATGAAAGGTTATTTGAGACATAACGGTCAACAGAAAGCAAACCTTCTATCGATAAGTAAAGATATTCCTCAACCACTAAATCAATCGACAAAATGGTTGAAGGCAGTTGTATAGACAACTCATTCGACGTATATGATGCTAAATTCTCAGAAAATTCATGGATTGTTAAATTACTTTCATGATGTTCAACAGCCCACCAACTCGCATCCGAATAATCTAATGCTTCCATTTCGCCTTGGGAGTCAAAATCAGCCCAAACATCAGAATCCAAGTCATTCTCACTACCTACAACAATGCCACCACTATAGGCCACTGCAGCGTAATCACCACTTGATGAAATTGCGTAACTGTTAATCCGCTCATCTGATTTTGTTTGCCATAGCCATGCTTCTCCATCACCATTTACCTGATGGCCAAAGCCACCGTCGGCAAAATGCCACAACGAGCGGTTCCCAATCTCTAATGCATTAATTTCATTTGAGGCTAACGTGAGAATTTGTTCGTTTTGATATTCCATTTCAATAAGCGGAACTTGAAGCACTTCAAGCATATTTGAACCGGGAAGGAGTGTAGACAAATTATCTCTTAAGGCGCTTACATCATCGCCTTTAATCCGACCAAGTCCTCGCTCTGAGGAGATCGTTAAGGATGATGATTCGCTTTGAAAGTCAAGGGAAAGTCCGACATCCTCAGCGGTTAGTGTACTGTTTAGCAGCAAACCCAAATCTTCGATAACTGGCTCAATCTCACCCTCTGCATCATAATTCGAATCAATTGCATAGTATACGGTATTGATTTCATTTGGCATATTTTGCAACTCTTGGGCGGTTAACAAATCGGTAAACAGTGCGGGTGATTTGGTACCAGCAAGATTTGCCATGCCGGCATTTTTAACAACTCTAAAGACTGTAAAAGATTGTTCAATTCGCTTCCGAGCATTATCTTCTGTAACATACCAACCGATTTCAACCTCGTCACCCTCAGTGAGTTCCAATTCCTCTGCTAGTACTTGATTTACCGCCACATTTGGCATCGGTGAAATTAGGTTAACCTCTGCTAAATCAATGAATCTAATCCCGCTACTGCCACCTATCTTTGGCCAAACCTGTTCACTATCAATGCTAGAATTCATGGCCGCCCAGGTTACTGCAGGAAGTGATTTACCCGTGGATGATGCAATACTTACTCCACTGATGATGCCTTGTTGTTGCCCGTTTACTTGGCGTGACAATGTCGAATCAACAGTGATTTCCTGCCAAACATTATTCGCCACAGATTCTGATATCACTACCCGTTCTCCTGTACTCATATCAAATCCCGATAGCGTAATATCAGTCTCACCCCATGAACCTTCAACTTCCTGAATAATTGTCGCATCGAGGGAATCACCAACTACCAAAGATGAGGTGATTATTGCTGATGCAATGACTAAGCCTGCCATTAGAAGAGCTGCTTGACGCTTTCTGCGCAGAACATTTTCCTTGGCAAGACGCCAGACTACGAGTCGCTCTGGCACCAATAGTGGCTGGGCTAGGACATGACTGATTATACCAATACACAGAGTTCCAACCCAAAGAGTAACACCGGTTATTCCAAACCAATTGAATAGCCAATATGCAAGGATTGAATCTACCACTGGTGCAGCGATTAGCAGAGCAAATACTCCTGCTGAAAGATGCCTACTGCGACCTATTTGCCAGGTCGAAATGCTAGCAGGGATACCCACCAACAACAGTATGACAACGGCCTGAATAAGCAGGTTTACTCCTCCTCATTACCTCGCATATCGCTAACTATTTCCCCATCTTCCATGTGTAGAATTCTACTACATTGTGCTGCGACATCACTATCATGGGTTACTAATAAGAACGTAGTACCCATCTTTTCATTGATGCTTTTTAGCAAAGTCATGACGCTTGCAGAAGTTGCAGAGTCGAGATTACCGGTGGGCTCATCACACAATATCACGGAAGGATTGTGAACAATTGCTCGGGCAATGGCAACTCGTTGTTGTTGGCCACCCGATAATTCACTGGGTCGATGTTCACTTCGATCTCCCAAACCAACTGCAGTTAGTGCGTCGAGAGCTGTACTTCTTGCTTCTCCTGCA
>CALDPP010000214.1 GCA_937911345.1 uncultured euryarchaeote
TCCTCCTCTTCGATTTGCTCTGTTATTCCATTTGTTTCTTCTTCTTTACTCATTTTTTCATACTCCTATTCTTATCAATATTAGACAGGTCTTGCACCTGTTCAAACGCCAATAGTGTGCTACGTTTACACATATTTGTGGTAATTAGCCCCACTCCTCTGAAAATTCATCAGGCCAATCTTGCTCAGAATCTGCTTCAATTTTTGCTCCAATTCCACGATCCTTCATGAATTGCTTGTTTAATTTGGATTCTAATTCTAAATTCTCTGTTTTAGCAACTATCAACTTATACAAAGCTGACATAAATTCTTTCATATCTGCATGCTCTTTGTTTTCTTTTTCTTCTTTCTTATCCTTATTATCTTTCATTTTATCACCTACATATTGGGCTTTGCACCCATGCGAACATCATTTATTGGCATGTTTAACCAAATTTGAAACTGTAAATTACTTCACCAATCCTTTCCATCACTATCAAAGGTATCATTGAATACCTTTCTTCGGGACCATTTTTCTAAGAATTCTTGGGCATAAAGGTCTTCTATGAAATCATAGTCAAGATTGTTCAAATTGTACTCTTGCCAATCCATCACCTCTTCCTCCGTCCACTGCAGGTTAGAATATACAGTGTCATCAGTGGATGAACTTATTGGTTGGAGTGTCGTTGATAGTAACCCGTTTTCACCTAAAACTATGGCGTTCCCAAGAATCCCTTTAGCCATCTCAAGGGTGGTTCGATCAGTAAAACTCCAGTATGCTGTGTTTGAGGGGTGGGTGTGAACCCACAACTTGAATGGTAACACAGCACCTAATGGAGGGCTTAACTTAACACTACCAATCGTACCCCAATCAACAAAGTGGTTATCTTTACTGTCGACAAGTATTGACACTTCCCTAGAGGCCAATTTACTAAGCAAGTAAATCATATTCCAATTACCTTTTTTGGCCAAATTAATTACAAGAGAGATGGAAGATTCTGACTCGACATCATGCACAGTCTCTGTTGGTTCTTTGATGATTCTGAAGTCCATTCAAATTTCCTCCAACACTGATGTCTTCATTTGACCATGAGTCAAATATCCCATACTGAATTTAGGCGTCTTCGATTTGTGGCCTGCAATCATCCTGATTTTCTGTACAACCCATTGGGCACCAAGTGCTGCTACTGCAGCAAACCCGAACTCTATGTTACCACCCTCAATAGCACCTGGTAGTTGACAACCGACTGGTTGTTTATTAGTTGGAATCTTATCTAGAGTGCTTCTGTTAGTATCGCTAT
>CALDPP010000215.1 GCA_937911345.1 uncultured euryarchaeote
AAGGGCTTTCTCAATATATTACGATAAATCACTTGTAATGAAGAATTATTACAAACGAGTGAATTTTTTGGTCATTCAACTTCTCATTATGGATTGCAACAACCCAATCTCCATCACCGAAGGTAGATTCTGTTTCAGTAAACATGTATGAACTTAATAACAATTGCACACAATCATCATCATCGTCACAATCACCGTGTTCACGGCCATCGAGTGGCGTCTCAGAGGTGTTTCTAGCCTCTTCATCTTCCTCATTGTAAGCATAAATATCTAACTTATTCCGACAATTATCGCCCTCTCCGGGAGTTACATCTACGCACTGATCATCTTCCATTTTTGGATATGTTAGAATCAACTCTACCTTTCTAATCGTATTACCTTGGTCTTTATCATAGATTACAGGCATGTCAAATCTTATTTCTTCGGGATCGTTAGAGCTACCACTATCGATTTCCCAATCACTATCTGACCAGTAACCATAAAATGACACATAGACCTTGATTTTATCACCGTCCATCTTACCAGCACTGTTAGTTACTGATAGATTGATTTGGTATTCTCCTGGTGCAACATCCTTCCATTCAACAGATTCGCCAGTAAGGTCAGCATCGTTCTCAGTGTTACCATCGCCATCTGAATCAACTAGCAAGTCTAAGTCCCAGTTGTACTCAGTGATGTATTGGTCTTCACCACCGGCTTCGGTATCATAGGCATCTAGCATAATGTCACGAGTGTCTTGTATTTCTCGGTCGGAGCCAGGGTCCTTGTCCATAGCACAAATCCACAAGATGATGTCCCGAGTGTTGTCAATTTCCTCGTACAAACAATCCTCTTCATCAGTGTACTGAGTGATTTCAGCAGTTGGCGAACCAACTGGTGCCTCTGAAACTGTTACGTCCTTGGTTTGTGAACTGCTCTTACTGCCTGATACTACGGTCAATGTTACGCTGTAAGTGCCTTCTAATTCCCAACTGCATGATACTTTTTGACCGGTTTTATCGGTCGCACCATCGCCATCACAATCCCAACTGTAGGTTAAGGAGCCGTCTTGCGGCAGTGAACTAGAAGCATCCATCTGAACACTGTCACCGGTTCGAATATCGTTTTTTGGTGAGTAATCAAATACTGCTGTAACATTTACCTCGGCCTCATCATCGCTGGCCAATATACATCCAGATAAACTGGCACAGACCATCAAAAGTACAATCATTAGTGGCTGAAATGTCGCCTTCATCATGTAGTCTGGAGGGTTTATCCATCAAAAGTGCTTCCACGAATTGCGCTATTTCAAAAAGAAAACAATGAACTCTGTTTATTTCCTGCCATTAATTCCTTGGCGTTCCAACCAAATGCTTCGGTAATTCGACCTAAAGCGGCAGCTAATCGCTCGGCGTAGAATTTACCATCATACTCAGAAATTCCACCATCTTCTTCAGATTCTAACCACGGCTCAACCGTCATTGGTGAGCGAGAGGCATCGGTTACTACGTATGAGACCTTCATACCAGAAGTGAAACCTAATCCAAGGGCGATTCTAGCTTTAGCAACTCTCACTTGTGCCATGCTATCTGGATTAGCATAAGCCTTGGAGAAATCAACGCTGCCATCTTTTCTTACCGTTCCTTTGCAGGATTTTGCTAAGATTAATTCCGTTGGGTCAACCTCATTATTCTTGAGTGCCTTTACTCTATCAAGAGCACATTTAACCAATTCATTCTCCTGATCTGCCAAAGCAAAGGTGAATAGTTCCTTCATTGTCTTGGTAAGATAGGCAAAAGAATCGGTGCGCTGAGTCTCATATCCGCGTATTAACATCTCATCACTAGGATAGACTACTTGGCCAACATAGCGCTTTTTTGCTCCGTGAGAAAAGAATACTGAAAGCCCTTTTTCATACTCTAATACCGCTGAATCTTTACTGTAGCGTTCGGCGATTTCCAAACCAAAGTCGATCATACTCTGCTTAGCGACCTCCCATGCCGCTATCTTGGCAAGTGCTGTTTCATCACCAGCATCTGCTGCGGCTTGTTCATCTGGTCTGATGGTTGATGGTGAGCCTTCTGGAACTGGGGAACGAACGAATATCGAATCGGTATCAGAGTAGACAACGTGATGACCTTCAGCGTCTAATTGGGCGATGATGTCCTTGATGTTGAAACGGGCCCAGGCGGTAATTGAAGAGCCCAAATCGCGATGGGTAAAGCGGTAAAAACCACTAGCAAATACTCCGTAAAAGGTATTCATGAGAATTTTCACCGCATACTGCATCGAATCGTGGAACATGATTCCGGCTGAATCTTGACTGTGTTTGGCTTCCTTTAGGGCCGTTTTGTGGACATCACGCTGTGCCATCAAATTCTCTAACAGGGTCGGCACCAAACCTTTGCGAACGCTTTGGTGCCGGAACCTTGCACCGGTTGGTGCGACGTGAACCGGCTCATCCTCAGCCGGTTGGTCTGATTGAATTGGGTCGATTCTAGTTGTATAACAGACATTGCTGCCAATCATGATTGAAGGATACATACTCTTGAAATCGAGTACGGCAATCCATGGATGAAGTCCAGCATCGACATCGTGAACATAGCCACCGGTGATTTGGCCTTCTTTCGGCTCGGCTGAACCGGTAAGGGGAACTGCGACGTTTTCTCTATCGGCGAGTCTAATGATTAGGGAATCAACCAATTGGCTTGAACTACCATTGGCTGCAGTATCAAAATTGACCTTGGCTACTGCTGCAGTCGCTTCCTTCCGGCGAATTGCTTGTAGTTCTTCTAGAATATCGAGGGGAAGTTCGGCATCTCGGATACAGTATTCCATTACCACATCTGGGCGTGCCGCCCATTCTTCGTCCATCTTCGAGGCATCAACATCCATTTTGTGTCTATCTTCATCATCGGGGAACAGTAACTTGGCAACGTATGACAGAGTTTCACGCTGCGGTCTAATGGTCATACGAGTTTGCCACCAAGCATCAACTACGCTTCGACCGGCTAGATTCCAGGCACGGTTGCTTTGCCGACGAGGTAGCAATCCAGTTCGAGTTCGCTTGAGTTCTTGTTCAGATTGCTCGACCCTACCCCAACCAAATAGTGCTGCCTTGCGACGCCAGCCGCCTCTTTTGCTGAGTTCATCTGCCCTGTCTCTTAGCCTCGGTAAATCGAAATTATCGATATTGTAACCGGTGATTATGTCAGGGTCTTGCGAGCGAACGATTAGCGTCAGTTGCTCCAAAATATGGCCTTCTTCACCTTCTAAAGCGTACTTCTGTCGGATGCCGGTGCCCATATCTTCAATCCATCCAGCTGCGCACAAAACCGATTCATCTTTGATACTGGTTTCTAAATCGAAGGAGAATACTTTGAACGGTACCTGAAAGGCATCAGTATCAGACAAGTCATCGACTGTACAGGCTACCGTGATGTCAACG
>CALDPP010000216.1 GCA_937911345.1 uncultured euryarchaeote
AGATTCGTTGGATTCATGGTCGGACTAACGGTTTTGTTAGTATTTTCATCAGGATATTTGATTGAAATTTTCAAAGAGAACAATCCATTTGCTATTCGTCCTACTGAAGGTGCATTAGAATCTCAAGAGGTTTATGCTGAATTAATCCAATCTGACATCAAGGGGCTGGATGGAACTGGAGTCAGAGTCTGCATTGTTGATTCGGGTATTGATACAAGCCACAAAGACCTCTCTGGAATTAATCTTGTAGCATGGCGAGATTTCGTTAATAATCAAGAGCAGCCGTACGATGATCAGGGTCATGGAACAAGCATGGCAGGAATATTGGTTGCAGATGGTTGGATGAAAGGAGTAGCTCCCGAAGTTGAATTAGTTGTTGCTAAAGCATTATCTGGCAATGGTACTGGTGATGATGGTATAGTAGCAGACGCGATAGACTGGTGTGTAGATCAAGGTTCCCATATCATCTCTCTATCCCTTGGTGGAGCGCCTGGCTTACTCCCATTCAATCCATTTGGCGGAAGAGACTCAAGTGATGCTGCAGATGACGCAATAGACCAAGGAATAGTTGTAATTGCTGCTGCTGGAAATGATGGTGGACCCGATGATGATGGTGATGTAGCTCATCCATCTAGTGAGAGATTAGTAATCTCTGTAGGCGGACATACTGAAGATGGCAGTCATTGGAGTGGTTCTTCAACTGGAGATAACAATGGTAATCTTCTACCACTCATACTTCCAAGACAAGACCCCCACAAGAAGCCCGAAGTAGTTGCTCCAGCAGAGGGCGTTCCTGTGGTCAATAACGACGGGACTTGGTCAATTGTTGACGGAACAAGTGCTGCTACAGTATTCGTTACCGGAGCAATCGCTTTGTTACTCGAAGCACAACCCAGTCTCGCAGGGAATGAAACATCTGGTTCATCTGCCAGCGTGATTCAAATCAAACAGGCACTTATGGACACAGCAAAGCCACAACCTGGACAAGACGGACATGATGATGATTATGGCTACGGAATGTTGCAAATTGAGAATCTAATCAATTCGTTTGCTCAAGAATAATCACTTGGGCAGGAAAGTGACAATAGTACCCTCAAAAACGGGAATGAATGCGATGAAGTAGTTTTCTTGGGCTGATTTTATCAACCCAATCCAATCATTGAATCCATTTACTATGGCCATTTGTGCCTCATCTGTTTCATCTACTTCTCCTGAAGGCACCAATGGTTCCGTTGCAATAAGAACACCATTTGGCGAAAGCAATTGCAGACAACTCTCAATTGATTTTGCTAACACTTCTGGTTTTTCGTCGACAATTATCGCATCATAATCAGTTTCTAATGGTGCATCTCCAGTTTCTAGACCAGTAATGGTCGCGGCTTTCCATGCCATGGTTTCTGCAACCAGTGTTTGTAACTCGCCAACCTTGATGTTGGTCCATGAAGATGCTTCATATCGATCAACTAAGCGCTTTATTATGACAGCGAATTTGTTCCCCTGTTCAATAATATCGTATCTTTTTGGCTTTGATTGATTTTCAAAGAGGTCAAGTAACCATGCACTTCTGTGGCCAATGCTAGCACCTACCTCCAGTAGTTTGTTAGGATTAATTCTGAATAGTGCATCTCTAACCCTCCGAATGACTGAAATTGACCATGTTGACAATCCCATGTGTTGTAATTGTTCGTTAATATTTGCAGCAATCAATGGCTCATCTCTGGGCAAATCTGCCGGCTTAGAAAAGAAGTGACTCAAGAGTTCAGAGCGAACAGGTATTGTAGCACTCTCATCGCTCATGATTTACCCAATTTATCCCGATTGATGAACTCTCGTATCGTTAAATCATCCGATTACTTGAAACCTAATGGGCTGTGGGGGAGTTGATAGCATGACTGATGATGTAGTAGATGACGACTCAGATGAAGTCATTGAAAATGTCACTATGTGCAGTGAATGTAATGAATACACAGAGCATGAAATCCTCAAAGAGCGCAAAGTTGGTTCAGGTAGTGACTTATTGGTAAAGTGCAAAACCTGCGCAGCAATAAAAACCTTGCAGATTAGAGAGCCAAGGTCAGTTTTAGTGCCTTTTATTCTTACGGATGGGCCAAGTTCTATTCGAGTTGAATTAGAAATTGATGATGACGAAGAGTTCGTTATTGGCGATGTATTCGAAGAAAACGAAATGTTATGGTCAATCAATCAAATAATTGACCAAGAAGGACGTAAAAAGAAAAGGATAGTTGCTCCAGAAGCATCAGTAATATCCGCTCTCAGAACTGATATGGTTAGGGTAAAAATTACTGCAACACGTGGCGAACAATCTGATTCTTCCTCAATGTTGGTTGATTATGGAACTAAGTTTACAGCGGATACTAAGATTGACTACCAAGGTGAAGTTTGGCGCATTAGGGCAATTCATACTGGGGCTGGAAGGACTCTAAGAGGGACGGTTGAAGCTCAAGATATCAAACGTATCTACCTGCATGAACCACCAAACCCCCAGCACTTCGAACCTAAGACACCAAGAGAACGGCGCCAAGCATGGAAAGAAGGTCGTCTCGGTTACAATCCGAACCCAGAAGTACCCAAAGAAGTCACAAAGAAGCGGGTTACACCAAGTAACAAGCGAAAGAAAAAGCGACCTAGAAAATAATCATGGTCGGTTAGTCCAAGGCATCAAGAATGCTTTAGCAACTTGAGCACCAACTGTTGGATTTTCCTTTAGTCTTCGAATACTATACTCGTACCATTTTTCACCATATGGAATGTATACTCTCGTTCTGTGCCCCTGTGCAGCGAGTTTCCTCCTTAATGGCCCTCTTACGCCCAACAGCATTTGAAATTCATAGCCGGGTCCCTTACCATTTCTAGGCTGACCCGAGTTTTCTCTTGGATCTTTAATCCCCGGCCCCATACCATAAGATTTCAATGCCGATAAAGCATGGTCAATGACTGGTTTATCGTGGGATGCTACGGCACAATAAGCACCTGCAGCCAACATCTTATCGATACTAGCATTTGTTGCACTAACAATCTCGCTATATCCTGTATGTGCGATTTCCTCCGGCTCAAGATAGATGCCTTTGCATATACGATAATCTGCAGCAGCGCCTAATTTCTGTTCGAGGTAATCAATATCATCCAAGGTTCTAAACAACCGCCCTTGGTAAACAGTTCCAACATTTTTCAGTCCTTCATTGTGCAGATTTACCACAACATCAATTGTGTCTTGAGTTACTCTATGGTCTTCCATATCTAATCGAACAAACATATCATGTTTAGCAGCCATTTCGACTAGGTTCTTGATATTTAGATAACCTTTCTCAGCATCAATAAGTAAACCAAAAGCAGTTGGTTTTATGCTCAAGTTGGAATCTAATTTATGCTTGATAATTTCTTCAATTAATCTAGCATATTCATCATAGAAATATTGGGCCTCGTCCATTGTTGTGATTTCTTCACCTAGAACATCTACTGTAAAGCAAGCATTTTCCTTACTCAGCCGTTGCATTACCCTTATGGCTTCGTCTATGTTGTTACCTGCAACGTAACGCCTGGAAACCCAGCCGACAAACCACTTAGGCATACGGATAGTCATACCGACTACGAGTTTGGAAAACCAGCCAGTCATTGCAACCCCATCGAGTGGTCTGTAAGGAGATTCATGAGGCTTGTGATTATTTGTCTAGCATCTCAATTATCTGCTTGGTTGTAAGTAATGGAATCTCTACTGCTGCCAAAAAGTCACGAATTGCTTGTCTCTGCCAACCTCGAAATGCTTTCTTATCCATCGAACAAATAATTTTGCCATTTGGAAAAGCCTTCTTAGTCGCATCTAATGCAGATTCTATTGACTGTTTCCAAGTACCTCCAGGCAAGCTAATATCATCTTCTGCCTTCTCAAAAGGCAATGCATAGGTTGCCAACATATGACCTAACCAGACACCATCCATTGATGCTAACTTATTCGCTCTAGGAGCATAGTGGCCACCACCAAGGGTAACCAATACTAATTCCCCAGCGTTTTCATTACTATCCCACAATCCTACATTTTTACCGTTAGTAAATCCCATGCCGTCACTGATTATACTGGCTAGTAACTCCGCAGCACCTTCATGCGGCCAAGTTTCTTCTGTAGAACCGATTTCAATAAACAATGCAGGAACTTCTAACCACGGACCATGATGAGTTACTTCCAAAGTCAGTTCAAATTGATTGGCTAAATCTGTCCCCTCGACATAATTCTGCAACATTTTCCACCACGATGAAAGTCTGGTTGAGGGAGGTGCAGCATAGCCTGATTTCCCGCCAAACTTTGGATGCTCATCTTTCAATAAATGTGGCACTCCAATAGGGTGCAAGGTCAAGGAAGGTTTGCCACTTGCTGCAGCGTGTCTTGATGGGAAAATAACCTCTGACACCAACTCTCCAGTTTGCTTGTGCCAACGCTTATCGATATCATCTTCAAACAGGATACCATTTTCAAACATCCACATTCGTACATCATTATATCGGTAAGCAGATTTTCCTTCTACTGCACCTAATTCTTCCCAATTGAATTTGGCAAGCAAATATTTTGCTTGGTTGTATGACGCAATATCGCCTGAGTTAACCGCAAGAATTGACACTTGCTGGCTGGTCATGGTATTCTGTAGTTGCCCATATTATTGATTTCTTCCATGCGAGATTTGACAAACCACAATCACTCCGACTAACTATGGCGTGGGGGATTCCCGAACAACTCGACTTTACGCCAAAGCATATTTTGCGTCATAATGGTGGGTATGTAGTAGTTGGTGTTGATGGTGATTTGCAAAAAATATCACCTGACGGGAAGTTGATTGGTGAACCAGTAAGACCATTTCCAACACCAATCAGAGATGCAGTCATAGTTGGAGACAGGCTAATTGCAACTTGGTTAGATCAAGAATTACTACTAGCACGAATGGCAGCGCTAGATTTGCAAAACGATTTCACTGAGGGAGTAAATAGGGGCGAGTTAAGAATAAGGAGAACTATCGATAAATCTCTTCATCCCTCCGGAAACGAATGGTCTCATGTGTTGGATGCCGAGCCTATATCTCTTCAATCAAATCAAAATTCTTTTTCGTTTGTTTTGTGGCGAAAAGGAGTATACAATTTAAGTGTAAATTCGATAGAAAATTGGCGAGCTCCTGAACCTTCTTGGCCAAAATTAGCCAAAATACCAAGGGCAATGGAAACTGTAGCAACTACCTGTGATGGTGAGACTTTTGAAATATGGTCAAAAGGTGGTGGGGTAATAATCTACGAAGTAAATACTGGCAAGGTAATTGAACAGAAAATTTTGGAACTCGACGGTTATATCAATCAAGTTTACAAAACAGGTCAACATTATTTGATTCTTTACAATAACTCACATGTAGCTTTGTATGAGAATGATAAAGTTGTGCTAAATGCAAAACTTTCCGGCCCAATAAGTTACGCTGAGTGGAGCGAATCAGAACAAGGATGGCATATCGCAGGTTGGAGAGAACTACTTTTCCTATCAACCACAAAGCAAAATAGAATCCCATTGCAGGAAATAGCAGTATTTATTGACGGCGATACAGGTCTTTACCTATGCAATAATGGACATTGGGACATCATTGATACCCAAGAGGAAGAGTAGAACTCACTCGCCTGTCATCTCAGTGTAACCACATCGGCCACAAGATTTGCGGTTTGCGTGTACCGCGAGGAAAACACCTGGACCGCATGTAGGGCAGAATTCGGCTTTACGAACCAATTTTCCGTCATCGTCAATTGAATATTTATTGTACTTTGCAGCAGTGTTTGGTCCATCTCCCATTACTCATCGCCTCCTTCTTCAGTAGATTCCTCAGCGGCCGGTTCTTCAGCAGCTGGTTCTTCAGCAGCCGGTTCAGCTTTAGCAGCACGCAGTGGCTCATGGCGCTTGTGAATATATTCAGGTTCAACCTTCATTGATTCTTCATTCTCGTAAATGTAAGCCAGACCGGTTGTCAGTGGTTGCCCAAATCTAGTATTACAATCTTTGATTACAATGTATTCTGGATTTGACTTTGGTTCTAGTGTTTTAACCAAATCCATAACCTCACGGCGCGAAGGTGTAGCTTTTCCACTGTGCCTCCAACTGAATTTAATTTCCACACGGTTCAATAATTTGTTTTCCATTCTTTCAACAATTTCCATATGTATCACCTTATCTTGTATTTACTTTGAGTGCGTATTTTCCTGGCCTGTCAACATTCAGCCGCTTTGCAATCTCTGAACGCTCCGGATCCATGATTATGACATAGCCTTGCCAATCAGTAGTAACTTGCGCACTAGGGCATCGGTTACACTGAGGAATATCGTTTTTCTTTTCTGGATCTGGTAAAATGATACTACATTCAGCGCATGCAAAAGGATTCTTAGCCATTATTTTCACCTCACTCGTTATTATCTTCGTCAATCCAAGCGTGGCAACCAAGACCTGGTTGTTTACTTGTCAAACCAATCTTAGACCTTCTTGGGTCGCTTGTGTCAGGAGATAGAGAAACGATTCTAGCCCTTATTGAATCACCAATTTGTAGTCTACGTCCGGTTTGTTTACCTTCAATCCAGCCCATTCCAACATTGGCATCTACAGTGTCGTCCATAATTTGCGACTTGTGTAGAAGAGCCTCCATTGGGCCAATTCTTACGAAGGCACCGAACTCGTTGACTTCCGATACAACTCCTTCAACAACCTCGTAGTCATCCATGCAGAATAGCACTGCATCGAATCTAACACGTTGGTAAATTGCACCATCGCCGTGAATGATTCGGCCACGGCCAAGAGGTTGGTGGTTGCTGGTCACCAAAACAAATCGATTATCATCATCAAAACGACCCTCGAAAGCTGTCATAGACAGTCTGTCGATGTGTTGGTCGAGTGATTGTCCTTTGCGCATATATTCCGCTGGAATACGTATGGTATCCTCTTTCGTGACAATTTTGTACATCTTTTCACATCCTTAGGCCGATTCTAAGGAACGTGGTGAAGAATAGCATGCTATTCTGTCCTTCACCGGCATTACCTCTGGATAGAACCGACCGTAGTCACTTTGGCCACCGACGACCCCTATTTAATTCAAGCGGAATTAAACCAACATATAACGCAAATGGCTCTTACCTGAAATGATAAAATTTGATGCATATAACATACTAACTGCCATAAGTCATAACAACCCCTTTGACACACACGATGTCATGAGTCCTGCGCAAGCCTTGAATCCATGGCGAGTTAAGCAGGCGGTATCACTGGTATTTCTCTTGATGTTAGTGCCGATGACGGGATACATGACTAACTCAGAAAATACACCAGTGCTTGGTGAAGAAGCACTGAATTTTAATTCGGCTAATTCGTGGAATTCCATGGAGCAACCATGGGGCCAATATTCTCGAGTCCCTACACACAATGGATCTATGCCAATTCATTCACCAAGTGGGGGCCCTGGCAGTGGTAGTGTAGCAAATGTTACCACTTTTGGCATCATTGATTCCCCCACAGTCAATTGGGTAGCCACCGATGATATCGATGGTTCTGACACATATGGTTCAATTATTGGTGACTTTTCCGCTAGTATTGTATCTACTCCAGCAGCCGTTGAAAGATGTGGCGAAGGTGAATTGTTTGCTGTTATAGTCACCAGTGATGGAGGTAGTAGCAAACTAAGCATTGTATCTGGCGATGAAGCAAAAATTGCTTGGGAGGTAGACTTGGGACAGACTCAAACAATCAGGTCAACTCCAATGCTGGCTGATGTCAACGCCGATAATAAACCTGAGATAATACTGGTTTACGATACTGACTCATCATTAGAAATTGAAGTTTGGTCGCCTGAATTGTCCTGTTCAGAATCTGGTTGGGTTAAGTCGGGCCATGAAAATGAAAAAATGTGGTCTATGAGCGATACAGACTACAGCATCGGCATCGACAGCCCTCACTTTCCTACAACACAAAGTAACCATAAATCAGTAACTCAACCAATGCTTGCTGATTTGGACCTAGACGGTGATGCCGAATTGGTGCTTGCCATAGTGGACAAAGATTCGGAGAACCCAACAGTCGCAGCATTAACTCTTACTACCTCAACACCGAATGATTTCGATTGGGAGGTAGTTTTAGACCGCGGCACACATCCATCTGACCCCTCCTGGGGAATGCTTGATGATGACTCTACTGCAATAGTACTGACTACGATTGATTCCAATTCTGGCAATATGTGGATTTGGCGAATTGATGGTTCATCTGGCTCATTAGATTGGGAAAGGGTATCAATAAGCGGCACTGATTCAGACTCCGATGCGCCGCGTTTGCGCTTACCCGGACCTGTTGTTGTTCAATTGGATAACGATGCAGCACCAGAAATGATTTTGACCATTCCAACTGATGCTAACGGTAGGTCTCCAGGCAACGGTGCACGATTTGTCGCAATGGAAATGACATCTACCGACGAAATTTTTGAGTTCCGCACACCAAACGGGTATTCTGATTCACAGCCGTTGCCAATTGACACTGATGACGACGGAATCCACGATCGATTATGTTGGGTCACGTGGTATTCTGAATCTAGTGTATCTTTCAATAGAAAAGGAATGGCAGGTTGCCATGATATTTCTGCAGATCCGCCAATAAAAGAATGGTCAAAAGATATGCAAAGGGGTAGTGGAAACGACAATGATGAAATTGCTGTTTCACCACCTATTTGGATGGACATAAATGGTGATTCGTATGCTGAATTGATTGTTCCTTTTGGCAAGCGTTTGTGGGCCTTTGACGGCGAAGATGGCACCTCATCTGAGGTTTCTGACGGGTGGTCTTCTCCCCTTGGCATGCCAAACAGAGTTTGGTCAGCACCTGCGGTAGCGGATATGGATGACGATGGAACATTGGATATTCTAATCGGTGATACTCTAATTTCACAAAACATCGCTGATTTTGCTCCACTTAGCGATAATCGAGGTATTAGTTTCAATCCTAGTCAGCCAGACCCAGGTAATACTGTAACGGTAACTGGACAGTTTAGCAATGTTGGAACCTTGAGTAACGAGGATGATTTAGATGTCGTAATTATGCAAAATGGCAATGAAATAACGCGTCAACGATTCACAGATGTTGAACCTGTGGCGCCTTCGGGCAATGGTGGCCCATACACATTCAGCGTTGATATTGTTGCTGAACTTGGAATCCACAGTTTTGAGTTGATTCTTGACATCAATGGTAACTTAAGTGAGGCTAGGGAAGATAATAACCATGCTCAGGTAGAGTTAGTTGTAGTAGAACCATACGCTGCTCAGATAGACATACCTAACCAAATTCCTAGGATTAGTCCCGGATTCACTGAAACAATCACTGTATCAATGCTGGCAACTGGATCAAGAACTGAAAGCTGGACATTGAGTTGGGATGATTCAAGCCTTCCAAACGACTGGTCAATATCTGCAGACAGTAATCAAAATCTGAATCCTACTCTTATTCCAGGAGTTGCACAGCAATTTGTTTTCATTGCATCAATTCCCGAATCTGCCTTAGGAGATGACAATTCCTTTGTTACGCTAACCTTAACATTGGATAGTGATACTGAGATAGAATTTGATTCAATCTTACCAATTGAGGTTCTGCGTACTCGAGGTTTGTCTATTGTTGGCCCTAGTGGTCTAGACAGTACAGAAGGGTACGGCAGACCTGGTGACATCGCAACCGCATGGATGATGGTTGAAAATTTAGGCAATGCCTATGAAAGTACCACTTCGATAGACTGGACCGCTCCCTCTTGGGGAGGTACGCCAACACTACACGATGATAGTGGAACTGAAGTGTTCTCGTTGAATTTAGCTCCTGGTGAAATGATCGAGTTATTTGTAAACCTGAACACCCCAAATAATGTACAATTGGGGTCAGTTACTTCCACTACCATGACTATGTGCATTGGTAGTGGCCAGGATACTCTATGTGAGGATTTATTCGTAAATATGACAGCTGCTTCTGTTACAGTCGAGAGTATTCATCAAAGGACATTACCGAACCAAACACTGGAGTGGTCGGTAGAAGGTCTAATTCCTGATGACGGCGTAATGTCTTGGAATATTGCCTCTGCTAACATGATTCATACAAACTGGGCCTGGACTGTTAGTGGAGACTTGTCATTCGACGGCAGTAGCATTAGTGCATCTGGAAATCCTGATGAGCCTTTTAGCGGGAACATATACTTACAACTCCCTGTGAATGCCATACCACAAAGACACTATTTCACAACTGAGTCTCAATCCGATGACGATCATGGACTTTATTTTACTCTTCATGTCTTGCAAGTGTACAGAAGTGCAGCGACGATAGTCCAACCGGTTCCTGGCAATGCAGGAGAGCCTGTTTCGATGTTTGTAGAAATAACTAACCAAATTTTACTTAGATTGGAAAATCCAGGTAACGGTCAAGATGATTTCCTACTATCAACAGAGGTTATTGCAGGGCCAGAAATGACTAGCCCACCAGTAGTCACTGTAGTTGAATATAACCCGCAAAGAACACTAGGTCCTTTGGCAAGTACAATAGCTACAGTCGACGTTACACTATCGGAGGATACACCAGCACAAGAACCGTTTATGCTAAGATTTAGGTGGCAATCATTGGGTGGAGAAAATATTGAATCTGTCGTTGATTTACTTATTGAAGCGGAGCCGGACCATAGTTGGGACCTAGCCTTTGCTGATGGCCTTAATTATGACATTCTACCATCCGAGACTTTGAACCTGAATTTCACTGTCAAGAATACTGGAAACGCTGTAGATAATATCGTTATAAAACCCGTTTTTGAATTAAATTATTTTGAGAACGATGTGAGTATTTGGTCTTCTCTAAACCAATCTTTTGATGATATAGCGGTAAATCAATCTGTGTCAATGGAACTCAATGTAATGGCGCCGAGTGACACATGGAGTGGTACAACAGCAACACTAACACTTGATTTATACTCAGATGAACTATATGTTAGCAATGTTACTTTGACACTAAACGTTATTCAGATTTCAGGTTGGCGACTAAATCTTTCTGACACGAATTTGATAATTGCCCCAGATGGACAGAATTTGACTCTAAATGTAGAACATCTAGGTAATTTGGCAAGACAACCTTGGTACAGTAAGGCTGGTGAAGGATGGAACATTACAGTTCCACAAAATGGCAATGCTGTTCAACCATATGGAGATACAACTGTAACTATCTTTGTTACACCACCGAGTAATTCTGTGGCAGGCGAGGTAGGAGTCTTGCGCCTAAGGGTTTCAGATGGAGATGGTTCAGGTCAAACAATTCAAGAAGTTCCAGTACGAGTAGGCTCTTCACCAAGTATTGAGTTGTATTCTAAGGGAGATTGGTTGGTGAATAACAGCCAAGAAAGCATGCCGACTGCTTGGATTGAAAACACCGGCAATGACCTGGCTATCTTGACCTTAGACATCAATGGAGTGCCGAATGACTGGACTGTCAATTACCCTGAAACGATTGTTGCTTCTCCGGGGCAAGTTATTGGTCTACCAATTGGTTTGTTGCCCAGTACGACATGGGATGGCTCAACAACATCGATCGATATTTCAGTGACTCACCCAGTATTGGGTACTCAGAGTATCACAATGGATATCAAGCAATCTGATTTTGCTTTCACTTCATCACCGGTAATATCTGGCGTTGTTGGTGATCAAGCAACAATCACTACAACCAACAACGAAGTTTCAGTTACTAATGAGATAAGTTTGTTAGACTCAGCATTAATGGTAATGATTCCAGATGCCAAACAGAATATTACTATCACTTCATTAGATGGAATTGATGAATATTATATTCATTCTGCAGGATATTCACTTCCACAATATACTGCCAGTTGTAGTTTCATATCATCAGCTATGAGTGACCTAGGTATGAGGAGTATTTCAGATAAAATTGGCTCATGCTCACTAACTTCAGCACAAGACAGTAGGTTCTCAGGTAATGTTGTTCTATTTACCAGCGCTGGTGAAAACGTACCTTTAGAGCGTAGCCAGTTCTCAATTGCACAGGGTCAATCAAGCACATTTGACATAAATACCTCGAATTGGAAACCAGAAGCTGGAAGTCTAACACTTACTCTAATCGTTGTTGATTCTTATGGTAGAGAAATAGTCGTGAAAACCACTGACGTTATTTCTCGCTCTGACGGTTGGAATATTGGAATAAGTGAGATGACCGCTGAAGAAGATATTAGAATAGCCATAACTCGAAGTTCATATCAGAGATTGGTCGGAGTCACTTGTACAATTAACTTGGATTCTCCGGATAACACTTGGACTCAGTCAATTGTTGTGGACATTGGAGGTATTGATTATGCCCCTATAATTGAGATTAAAGATCCTGGAGTATTTTCTAGCGATGATGAAATTAGGGCAGAATTTAGGTGTGCATCACCATATGATATTGACGATAACCCTGACGATGATACAGCTCAAGCATTTTACAAACCTGCTAAATCTGAAATTATCGAAAGTTCGCAAATTATGTTCAGTCTGTTCACGATAATAATCATCCTAGGCGGAGCATACTTCGCTGGTTTACTTACACCAAACAAACCACGTAATACTAAACCTAAGAAAGTCAAACAGGAACCTGTTATGACTGAAACAACGGAGCAAGATGAGACGATAGAGGATATTGTTGAAGAAGAGATTGATGATTTCAGTCTAGAAATTGAACAAGAGAACAATGAAGATATTGAGGAAATTATTGACCTTGATGAATCCGAATCAATAATATCGCAAGATGTCGAAGATTCCTCCGCCTCAGGCCGACTAGCCTCGCTTCGAGATGAAATTATGACTGATGACAAGCCAGTAGACACTAGGCCGATATCTGATAGAATGGCTGATTTCTTTAATGACTAATTGCAAGGTATTAATGCAGTTGGCTTATAGCATGTAACATGGACCTCAATCAAGCAAGTGGTACAACCACCGCATTCTACACACTTCATTCATGCGATGGTGAAATCGCCTTACAGATAGCAGAGGTTCTATCTTTAGGAGACAATGAGAAATGTCAAAGTTGGATTAAATTAATCCAAGAGAATCCCAGTTTGGAGCAACGGCTCACAGATCAGGGAATTTCACAGCCATCAAATTTGAATTCAATTTCATGGGATGACTCAATGATACTATTCCTATGTTCAATTAATGTTGATGAGGATGGTAAACCAATGGGCATTGGAGAGAGTTTGAAACGTGAAAAATTTGGAAGGTTCCCATTTGATGATGGATCACTTACCAATTACTTGATTGAATTTATGCGTCCAAATGTAAGAGTTAGTAATTCTAACGAAGTCTTTGAAAGAATTCTACATTTATTGAGAAAGTTATCATCGTTTAACAAGAAGGGTGATTATACATACCCTAGATTCAATGGGGGTATGGGTGGAATGAACATTCTTGGTTTTTTGAGTTTAGAAGAGGTAATTGAAATTAGAAGGTTGCTATCCGGAAGGAATTGGTCTGTTGCATCTGATGAACCCCTCGATGGAGGAGTAAGGGATGCAATAAAGCACTTACTTGCGATGCTTAGGGCTGCGGAAAGAATAGATTCTGGCGTAATGCACAGAGCACATTTGTGATCAGAACTTTTCAGATGTTAGTCTCTCATACATCGAAGCATATAGCTCAGCAGTTTGGTCAATTACATTTTGCGGGAGCTCTGGGATTGGTGGGTCTTCAGTACCTTCATCTCTAGCCTTTTTCAGTTCTGCTTGATGCCCTGTCTCGATATAGTGAGTTCTAACGAATTCCTTGGACAACTCGATGCATTCTCCGTTTTCATAAGCTTCAGCATCCCACCAACGATCTTCATCTAGAGTGCCAAAGGTATCGACTAATACCACTTTCCTGTTGGGTCCAAGAGCGAATTCCTTCTTACCATCTACATGAATAAGACCGTTCTTTGCCGCCTCTCTTTCAATCAATGCATCCACTTTCAAAACCACATCAAATATTGCGTTCAACTCTTCTTCAGTGATGTTGGAAATCTCCAATGCTTCTTCAGTTGTTATGTTTCTATCAAACTTTTCAAACTTGGTTGTAACTTCCAAAAATGGCTTGTTTAGTTTTGTTCCATACTCACAATCATCCTCAACGCCAAGTTGTTCCGCAGTAAGTTCACCACGTTGAAATCTTCGCCAGGCTGAACCAGAGAGATAATGTCGACAGATAATTTCTAGAGGAACAAATACCCATTCCATATCTCTTGGAATAGCACCCGGCTCTTTGATAACCTCTACTTTTCTAACAAGACATCTGTCAGCAGCATTAACCTCCACAAGATGAGTGCCACATATTCCTTCTTCTTCGATTAATTTGAACCAATGTGCTGTGGTTCGGTTTAACGATTCACCTTTACGTGGAATCAATGATGGAATAATTTGATCAAAAACAGAAATCTGATTCGTAAATCTGAATTCTAGGATATCTGGGTCATCGGTTGACCAAACTTGCTTCACTTTACCTTGATATAGCATCTCGCCCATGTTTGTGTTTGACGCAAATAGGCCTTTGAACATTTCACAATCAATTCAGATTAGTCCTAAGGCGTCTTCAATTCTATTCATTTCGGGTCCTGTTGTTTCAGAACCGGCTAGTGCACCGTTGTTTGAAGCGCAAATACCTGCCCCAACATAGGGTGAGCCAAAGCATGCAGTACCGACCATAGGAGGTACTTGCATGACTTGTTCAATCAACATAACTTCCTCTGGAGTTACATCCGGATGAAGTAGGATACCCTGATCGTTAGTAACGCCTAATGACCCAACTACATCTTGACCTGCAATTGTAGTAGCAACAACATCAACCTTCATGACCTCAGAAATAATTTCTAGACCTTCTTCGGGAATACTTGGACTCGCAACAACTCCTGACTCATTTGCAAGTAGAAGGTTACCGGCGGTATTAACTCCCCCCTCCATTACAAT
>CALDPP010000217.1 GCA_937911345.1 uncultured euryarchaeote
GATGGTAATTTCGCATTTCAAGTCGATTGGCCACGGTAACGAATCAACACTTGGAGATCGTCTACAAAAGTCAATTCAAGGCGCAAAAGAGTTTCTGATTCCAAATGGTGAAATAAATCGTTCAAGAGCGGGACTGTTGTTTATTGAATCATATCGCAATCTCCCGCTGTTATCTTGGCCTAGAACACTCATAGATTCATTCGTCAAAGTCGAACAATCAATTTTGCTCTTTAGAAATTCTCACGCAAGAATGGTAGAGAGAATGATTGGCAGGAGAATGGGTACAGGAGGTTCTAGTGGAGTAGATTATCTAGATGCAACTCTAAAATATCGCATCTTCGTTGACTTATGGACAGTAAGAACCATTTTGGTGAAGAGAGAATTATTGCCAGGGGTCGTTAACCCTGAATATTATGGGTTTAACTCTCAATCTTGAATTAATCTTCGTGTGGGTCAATATCTATTGGGATTAATTCGTGCTCGTATTCATACAAAGCAATTTTTAGTGGATCAAGAACAAATCGAATTGATGCTTCTTCAAAACCATAGAGAGAAACGAGTTCTTCTTTGAAGGCTTCTCTTAGAACTTCCTCGCCAGCATATAAGGGCGCGCCCATTCCAATCTGTAGGGCTCTAGCCCCAATAATTCTAGCTCTTTCAAAACGGGTATGGAGACGAATTGGCTTTACCATAACAATCACATCGACACTCAGTCGTAGCAGACCCTAAGAGCAGGTGTTTTTCAAACTACCCCAATTATTCTGCCTCTTCAGAGTCTTGTTTCTGTAGGTTTCTAAAGGATATAAGCGCAGGCAATAAGGCCAAAAAAAGTAGTGCAAATGTTATTACTGCGAGGTCATAATCACCATCATGAGCAAAAAGTTGTTTGGTTTCTTCTTCCCCTTCACTAAGTGCTTTTTCGCCAGTTGGACTGGTTGATATTGATTGTAGTGGTCTAGGTTCCTCATTATCCTGCAGAATGAAAATTAATCTTCCATTTGAATGATTTAATAATTGGCTAATATCATGCTGTTTATCATCATTTGTCACAGTTATACGCTCAACAGCTAGATAAGGCAAACTTCTGTTATGGTATTCATGACTTGTTTCTTCTAATCTCCAAATTGTGAGATTGTGTTCTGTTGAGGTATTCCAAAAAAGCATTCCGTTTTCTATAGATATGTCATTTATTCCACTAAAATTGGTGTTGATGTTGGCCAGACTCTGATTCAACTCTATTCCTTGAGTAGACCCAGTCAACAGACCATTACTATTCACTACCAATGATGGGATGAATAACAATCTGTATTCTTGTTCAAATACTGTCTTAGAGTGGTTCAAATAACTATTGTCTAGCACTGATGGGTGATGTTGAATAAGGGCAATTTCATTAAAATCCAGTGTCTCCAAAAATAATTCCAGGGATTCGCATGGTTCACACCAATCTGCTCCAAAATATTCAACCAAATGGATTGGCCTTGAAACTTCACATGTAGAATTTACGTCACATGGCAGGTCAAGAAAAAATACATCGTCAATGCCGCCTTGTGACTCTTTTGCTGAATTTTCGGCCGATGATGCAATTGGTGAAATTACCATTAATAAAACAACAATTAGAACCATTAACGACATATTTCCTCTTGTAACATCGGTTCTTGATTCACTAAGGCATGTGTTCAAAAGGGGCACTCTACTCCAGTGAACCATGGAGGAGGCTTGGTGGCGACGCCCTTCAACATTACCTCTTTTTATGCTAATATTTGCCGTGTTGATTATATCCTTTGGTGGAGCGATAAGAATCCATGATGCAGGAGAATCATGCCCAGATTGGCCTAAATGCTTTGGAACTTATGGCTTTGATATATCAGAGGATGAGCAAGCTGCTTATTGGGAAGAGAATCCCGATGAGATTGACTCAAGAGGAGAAGATCATAGATATACTGTGTTTGAGATATTCTTAGAGTGGTTTCACAGATTCCTGGTAGGTGTTATCGCAATACCAGTTCTACTAAATGTGCTGGTTGCCAAACGTAAAGTGGATTTTTATGGCAAAACTAACTTACGTACTTCGGTGTTTATCGCGATTTTATTGTTTGTACAAGCGATAGCAGGGGCAATCACAGTGTTTTATGACAACGCTGACTGGTCAGTTGCTCTACATTTGTCACTAGCATCCATTTTTACTGCCTCAATCCTTTGGCAGTACATGCTTACTAGGGTCAAGGAAGGAGCAAAATGGCGATTCTTGGATGTTGCACTTGATTTCAAGACAAGGTATCGGAAAAAATTTGATTTGACCGCAATATCAGTACTGATATTATTGATTCTTGGTGCTTGGGTTTCCTCTACAGCAGGAGGGCAATACAACCAGTCATGTTCTGTTGGTTTCCCTGATGCATGGCCTCAATGTAACGGTCAGTTTTTCCCATCGCTAGATAACTCTGGCATCCTTGTTCAGATGATTCACAGAATAGGTGCATTACTTGTTGGAGTAGTGCTAATTATCTCTCTGCTTAGGCTCAAAGAAGAGAAAGAAGATTTTGAAAATTCTACGCCTTACTACAATGCTCTATTGTATACAACAGTACTTTGGTTCGCAAACTTGATGATTGGCGCTGCATATTTGATTAAAGCAAAGATTGGAGAATTCCCTGAATGGATATCTCTATTACATCTATTAGGTGGCGTATCAACATTCATTGTTGCGGCGAGTGGCCCAATGATGTTCAGATTAAGTCGTAGCGCTTTACCAGATAATGAAGAGTGATTCAATGATAAAAGCAGAATCTAACTCTTCTCATCCCGGGTGGTTGAGTGTATTCATCAAACTGATGAAATTGAGAGTTATCATTCTGTTACAAATTACTGCAATTTGTGCAATTTTAGTTCATGATATGTTGGCTAGGCATGAATTGATTGACATAGAGAGAACTTGGCAAGACACCTTCTTTGCATCACTAATCACTATTGTTGGAGGGACTCTGTCTGCAGGCGGTTCTAATGCAATCAATATGTGGTTTGATTCAGACATAGACCAACATATGAGAAGAACTCAAAACAGGCCAGTTCCAAGTGGACATATTTCTGCTCAAGGGGCGTTAATTTTTGGAATAATAATCGCAGTGTTAGGTTCATCACTATTTTTGTTGGTAAGTTGGAAGGCTGCCTTCTGGTCATTCTTCTCGGTGTTATTCTACGTTCTGATTTACACTATGTGGCTTAAGAGAAGAACACCGCAAAACATTGTGATAGGTGGTATTGCAGGATCGACTCCTCCTTTGATTGGATGGGCAGTTGCCGCAGCCGAGTACACGAACAACTCCAACCCATTTGATTTAGCATCGGCAATACCTTGGATGCTCTTTGCTTTGATTTTCCTTTGGACGCCACCACATTTCTGGGCACTAGCTCTATACAGGTCAGGAGAATATGCCAAGGCAGAAGTCCCAATGATGAATGAGGTAAAAGGTGCAAAGCATACATTATTTCAGTCTAAGATTTATTGTGTTTTACTATTTATGCTAGGGTCTGTGCCCTGCTTTTGGCCAGAATCAGGCCTACCTCTGCTATGGGCCTTTGTAGCCGGTGGCTTGACAATGTGGTATTCAGCCTCAGTTTGGGCTATTGATGTAAATGAACCATTTGATGAAAATGGGCGAATGCCTAAGGCTGCAAAATCGTTCTTTAGATCACTATATTACCTTGGCTGGATGTTTTTGTTACTGGTTATCATCTGCGCAATTCCACCAGAATCATTGGGTTACCTTGGGCCTTTGTGACAGAGTTGAAGTAATCTATTTTTGACCGTCATGTTCATGACCACATCTAATTTGGCGAGACTTACTGCGGCAGTCGCATAGCCTGGCCATTGCGCCGGATTGCTAATCCGGTGGTGTCTCACCTCGGGAGTTCGAATCTCCCCTGCCGCGCCATTACTCAAAGAATTCATCGAATTCATCAGCCATTGAGTTAGCAGCCAACCTTCTGTTTCTTGCACCAATAACTCTCTTCAAGCGCTTTAGACGCTTGCTAATGAAAGCCAACATAATTACTCCTAGACAAAGTGTAACCAGTGTGACTATGCCAGCAGTTTGGAATTCTTGTTGGTCAAGACTGTCACTGAAATTTCCTAACCATTCGCTGTTTAGTGGAGGTTCCGGTTCTGGTTCTGGTTCAGGGATTACATGTTGGTTATATGCCCACCAATCATTCTCAATATGGACTCTTTCCACATTTGCTGATGGATAAATTGCAACGGTTCTTTCGTTACCATACTGGTCTGTCGGCGTCAAAATGTAGTAATAGGTTTTCATTGGCCTAATGGTGTCGTCATCTATCCCATTTTGAGTGAATTGGAAACTCTCTCCAGCAACATATGAGATGCCACTTAATATTGGTTGTAGTAATGCTAGGTCCATCCCGTTTGGATTTTGTTCAACACGATACAAATTCCAAGTTTCATCGACCTCTCCTTCTGGCCAGATCCATGAAATTGTGACTTCATAACAGAGGTTCCAATCCTTTAGAATATCATAACAAGCAGTATCGTTAGTGAATCTCCAACTATTCTGCATGTTGATGATTGAAGTAGACGGGGGATTTGAGTCGCCACAAACAAAAGTGGCAGTTCCGTTATCCATAGAGACATTAGCAAGATGGTTATATGTCTGACCGGTTCTATCAACGGGTATGATGGCATAGGATGAACAGAAACCATCCGGTACAGTAAGTAAATCCTGCCATGAGGTTTCGGACAATGGAACGAAAGTCCTGAATGAATCTAGTACTAGGTCTTCCCAAACTAATTCATTGTAATCTTGTTGAGGGGATTGGAAAATTGTACCGCCGAACTCTGGTACTATCCTTTGATGAATATTCCACCCAAGAATATAATCACTATCTGTGTCGCCATATGGTTCCCAATTTAGCTCAAAGTTGCCGCTTGAAATCAATTCAACTGAAAAGTTCACTGCTTCAATGACAGGTTCACCAATTTCCCCAATTACAAGAATGGTGGTTGGTTCATATAGCCTAGCATACATTGAAGTTTGATTTTGGTATCCGTAATTTTCGGCATTGAAGTATTCCCAATCTAAATCGTTTACAGAGTCTAATTTTCTGAGGTCAATTGTCGAAAAATCGACAGTATTAGGTAGCGACTCATACAGATTTAACTCGACATCCAGCCAATTCTGGCCATCAAAAATAGATTGATCATTTGTCGTATCTATTAAATCAAATTGATATAGCATTAGGGGGATTCTGTCCCCGCCGATGTTGTAATTTTCTCCTATGGTTGGTAGCGTAAATGCGTGTTCAATTTCAACAGTATTAGATGGAGAGGTTGCTGAAGCCTCATAAAATGGGTAATTTTG
>CALDPP010000218.1 GCA_937911345.1 uncultured euryarchaeote
AAAGCATACTTGAGAAACAGCGGGGACGCTGATTTGACAAACATGCAATATACTGTAACTGTATATAATTCCTTGAATGGACAACGTGGAGATGTAGCCACCGATTCAAGTGGCGCCACTTTAGCATGGGCAAATGACAAAGCAGTTTGTTCAAACTCATGCCAAGCAAGCACAGTTGCTCCTGGAGACTACATTGATGGGGGAGAATCCACTCTCAAGACTACCAGCGGTGCGGTAATTGAATGGACTCCACAAGCAGGAGACTACTTTGTTGAAGTTAAGGTTACATCGCAAGTTCTTGGTGACCCAGGAAACGATGAAATTTCCTTCGCAGTAAGCGTAAAGGATTACCATGACATCATTGTTGATGTTGCTTGGCTAGATTCTAACGGTGCAGAGATCAACGGGGCGGTTGAAGGAACTGACCCTGTCGATTTCAAGGTAACAGTAGACTTGGCATCATCTATTCCTAACATGAATATCAGAACTACTAACATGTCTATACAGATTTCCAACGCAGACGTCGGAGGTTCCAACGCATTATTGGAAACCATAGGTGTCGCAAAGACCGTAACTACCAGCGATGATGGTAACGGCAACGCTGCTACTGATACCAGATTGATTGTCGGGCATGATGAAGACATCAACACCCTAGACCCGTTCACTGGCGAGAAAACGTTCACTCTTCAACCACCAAGCGATGGAGATTACTCAGTATCGGTTATCATAGAGTCTTACTATGTATTTGACAACAATGACGGTTGTTCAACCGCAGATTCATTCTGCGAGAGAGTAATTGCAGGCACAGACGCAGAAGATGAGTTCCGTGGTAACAATGCTGCAAGCATATTTGGTTCGGCTACCACTATTCACGACATCATGCTTTCCGATTATTTCTTGGCGCCAGTAATTGACGCACAACAAGGTGAAGGCAATGAGGACATGGAAGGTCCTACCGATAGATATGGTTTCGTCGGTGGAGATATTGGCACCCCTATCTCAACAGGTGATTACAACCTTGTTGCAGAAGTAACACACTCATCTTCATCAGAAACTCCAATCTATGAGTGGAATGTTACCTTTACAATCACAGATGAAACTGGAACTGTGACTGAGATTGAGGCAACAGAATGTACTGATGTAATGCAATATTCTCACACCTATCTTGGATTGGCGACTGACAGAACATCTGCAGAATTCACTGGCTATGCTTGCGCTCTTGCCAGCATGGATCAAGGTGAATACACAGTTGAAGCATCTGCTAACTTGATTGGTGAATATGATGAAGACAGTATGACTGTCGATGACAAAGGAAATGTTGTTGACATGATTACCGTTAACAACGCATACTCATTCGATGTGAGCGTAGTCAATTTCGAACCTCAAATTTTGACACTGGTTTCCTTAGAGAAGTCTGTCTTAGTTGGTGATTCAATGACTGTTGTTTCAACAGCATTCGATGTTGAAGGTGACAAGCTAACCTTTGGCTGGGTTGATGGCTCGGGAACAGAAATTGCTTGTAACGACGCCGGCCTAGCACTATCAGGTGAGTGCACATTTACCGTCACTTTGCCTATGGTGCCTTCATACGAGGTGCGAGTTACTGTCTCGGATTCCTTTAACACTGTAGACCAATCGTTGCTTCTGGATGTCTCTGTGCAAGAGTCATTCGTCGCTACAGGTTTGACAGAAGGATTTGCTGCGGTTTATTCAATCAACGCTAGAACATCTGGACTTACCGTTGATTTTGCCGATGGCTCTCTTGACCCAGTAACCAATCCTGCCTGTGCCAACGTGCCAACTCCAGTTGGAGCTGTTACAGTCAATCCTTCAACAACATATGATTCATCAGTATTGATTGCTCACAGCATGACTGTTCATTTCCCAACTGACTTGGATGTAATGCAAATGTGGATGGCAACTGGAAACCAAGTATTCACCGTCGCGTCTGGTGATGTCGACGAAGTTGATGCTACAACCTCTGGATACACTTACACATTCCCAGCAGGCTCTGACATGTTCTCTGCTGGAACAACCTTCTACCTAATTTCAGAAGACTGTGAAACACCAGACCCACCTGCTGGAACAATCACACAACTAACTGCAACACCTGCAATGGGTGGAGATATCGTCATCGCATACAATTACGATTCGCTATTGAGTGACGAGAACGTGAGAATCACCGTTTGTGTAGATGCTTCCGGCTGTGCCACCCCAGAAGTTGTTTATGATAGAGTAGAATCAGATACAAGATCACTAACATTTTCATCTGGTACACACGCTACGGTTTATGATGTTACAGCAGCACTTTGCAACGAGTACTCCTGTGGACCATCTGTGAGCGTTTCAGCTACTTCTGACTCAGAGGTTGCTAGCGTAACAGCAAACGATGTAACCATCTCTGAATCTGGCGAGAATTGGGTCGTTAGCTGGACTGCATCTTCGGATGAC
>CALDPP010000219.1 GCA_937911345.1 uncultured euryarchaeote
GAAGATATCAACCGTATAGGGCTGTTAATTCCGTCGGTTGATGGATACAAGATAGCCCAGCAACGCAAGCCGTTTACTTGGCGCAGAATCACCAAGCGTGCCAAAGATAGCAAGGCATTAGAGGCTGAAATAAATCATGAGTGGCAACATAATGGGCGAACCATTAGGCTCGGCCCGGGAACTGAGAAAAATCGTGAACGACCTCATCTGCCCGGGCCACATTCATTCAGTTACTATCGCAGCAAACAGAGGAATGTACCTAAATTAAAGCATGGAGACTTTCAATCGAAATCTACTGCTGCTTGACCAAGATAGAATAAAATAATACACAATGTAGCAGTTTTTGTGAATAGACTAACGTCACTGATTCTGACCAGTCTTGTGGTTTTTTCAATGGCTTACCCATTCATCAATAATTACGATTTATTCATTGAATATGACTTAGATGAGGCAAATGAAGTTTGGAATTCAAAAGAAAGTCACGTCTTTGTTAAACGAACCACACCGACCAGTAACTCAGTTGTTTGGGCTACTGATTTAGTTGAAAATAATTCAATGTTCATCATGAGGTTTTGGGAACCATTTGTCTTTGATGGTGATTTAGAATGGGATGAAGACCCATTTGATGATTGGACATGGCAATTTTACTTCCACAGTCTAAGGATGGTCAGTCATCTACTGAATGCATACGAAATTTCTTCCAATATTACCTTCTTAGAAAAGGCCCAATGGTTTATTGAAAGTTGGATGGACAACAACCCAAACCCAAATGACCAAGCATCAGAACGTGCATGGGATGACCACAGTACTGCAAATCGAATTTCCACATTTATTTACTTCTGGAACTACTATCGAAATTCTGAAATCTTCGATGGGGAATTTGCTAATGAATTACTTAACATGCTGCGCAAACATGGAGAATTTACTGCTGACCCTGATAATTACTACTGGGGTCATAATCATGGGATTTACCAAGATAGGGCACTACTACAACTAGCTGGTATGTTTCCAGTTTTCAAAGACAGTCAAAAATGGACCAACATAGCAAATGACAGACTTGAGGAACATATTGAAGAAGGAGTCACCAAATCAGGTGTGCACAAAGAACACAGTCCAGCATACCATTATCTCGTCATGAAATTATTCATTGATGTAAATTTATTCAACCAGCATTATGGTATAGAGAATCAAGCCATCAGCAACCTAGTTTACAATATGCAAGAATATCTTGTTCACATAACTAAATCTGATGGCACGGTGCCAATGGTAGGAGATTCATTTGATGACAAAGTCCTATCGATTTCTAAGGATCATGTCACAAATGAACATCTGATGTTTGAGATTACCAACGGGCAAGAAGGTGTCGAAATAGGAACAAGAAGTATAGTTTATGACGACGCTGGAGTAGCTGTATTCAAGAATGATTGGGAACTTCAGACACCAATATATTTGGCGCTGTTTAATGCATTTCACTCTACAGTTCACAAGCATAGTGATGACTTATCATTTGTTTTGAGTTATGGTGAAACTGATTATTTTGTTGATACTGGTAAATACAATTTCGTTGAAAGCGACCCATATCGTGCCTTCATACGTAGTGTGTTTTCACACAATACCATTTCTGTAGACAATCAAACCTATAATTTCCGTAATGAAGATTTCATCGGTAATCCAGTCATTGAGTCATACTCAATAACTGAAAATTATAGTTATGTTAGAGCAAGTCATACCATTTTTGATGGTGTGAGTATTACTCGAACACTCATCATGTTCAACGATGGTGCTGTATATATCCACGACTTGTGTGAATCTAACATAGAGCATTCATATTCACAAATATTCAATATTGGACCTGATGTTGAATTCGGACATGATCAAAATGGCAACCTAATACTTAGCAGTCAAATAGATGAGACTAGTTTAACATTAAACCAACTAAACACAGTAAACGGTTTTATGACTTTTAATGGTTCCACAGAGCCAATTATGGGTTGGCAATCTACTACTTTCAATGAAGTGAGTCCAATTAATGCAATAGCCTATTACATGGATGGAGATAATGTTGAATTTAGTACTATTATCAACCTAGAATATGCCATTAATTCAGTGTCGTATTCCAAATCTGATACTTCTGAAATCTACACATTTGAATTCGATAATTCAAACACAATTGCGGTAGAAATGTAGTTTTTAGGCGTTTTTTCAATAAAAAGTCCTTAATTCGGCGTTTTAATGTTTTAAATCCCCGAAAACCATACCTTTATTACCTTCGAAGGTGTTGGTTTACTCATGGAGAGCCAACCAGATAAAACCGCCAGCAAGGCGCCTCCTAAGGTTACCTTTGAGAGAGCGCTAGAACGAGTAAGAAGTCAAATCGAAATTCGTAATGACATTATGCGAGCATCTCTTGAAACGGCATTGCGACTACAGGAAGGTCGTGGTTCATTCATGCTGTACGGATTTTGACCGGAAGTATTGATTCAATCAACCATGCCCACCACCCATGGAGGGGTTGGCATGGGAAGCAATTCTTGCCGCAGGCACCTTCTTTTTCCTCGGTGCAATTTCACCCGGACCAAGCGTAATGGTTGTAATTAGGAATACTATTGTGGGAGGTAGGTCACAAGGCGTAGCCTGTGCCATAGGCCACGGAATCGGCTTTGGCATCTATGCCGGCAGTGCAGTTTTTGGCCT